>JBILQT010000445.1:0-4739 GCA_044373065.1 Sandaracinaceae bacterium | reverse complement strand
GCAACCTGCGTCGCGGGCATCCTCGAGAACACGCACCTCGAAGCGGGAAGCGAGGGCGTTGTCAGGCTGCGCATGCGCTACATGCCGCCGCGCTGAGATCGCCTGACGTGAAGGATTTGCGCAATAAAGAAGGCCACCCTCCTTTCGGAAGATGGCCTTTGCATGGATGAGTGTGACCTCATCAGGCGCGAACAGCGGGGACTAGACGTGGACCCCCACGGTTCGATCCTGGGACATGCGTTTCATACATTCGCTTTTGTTCACTCGCTGTTCCTCCCCCGGCATAAGCCGGCGTCCTCGGGCATCGACTACGGCGCATGTTCTCGCACTCAGCACCATGCCGAGATGTTCCCTCATGCGGGTCGAGCTCACGTTAGGGCGTTCAAAAGTGGGGTGAGCCGTCACGACCTCATCGCCGATTCTCACGAACGTCGATGAAGCACACCCGGTACCTCGCAGGGCGAAGCGCAGGCGACGAATCTCTCCACGGTCAACACGGCACGATTCACCCGCGAAGATTCCATCCACGAACAACGAGCTTGGGAGCGCGTTTTTCGGTGACAGCTTTCGAGGAGGATTTCGCATCATTGCGGGGCGATTGCCCATCCGCCGTGTCCTTTCAAATGCACGAAAGTGCATCTGCTTGTTCAGACGTTTCTGCAGCGCAAAAGATTTCAGCGATGCAGCAACGACCGACGACTGGATCGTAAACACAACACTTCGGGCACGCCAAGCACTGTCTGCTCGTGCTCCCTCACATCGGGCAGTGACAAATCGGTGATGGGTTGATGTGGCTCTGGCGAAAGAACCCGAGACAGGGGCATCATCCACTTCCCGTGTAGAGCGACATGACTGGGCCCACGAACGACGAACCACCGAACGCAGAACCCCCCTCCGAGAGGGAGCCTTCTGATTTTTTCCGTGTCGCAAAGATTCGGAAGTCGATTCCGCCGATCACGCAGGTGCCGCTCACCAAGGAGGAAGTGCGACGTCGCAAGCTCGTGCGCGCCGCAATGATCGCCGCGACAGTGACGGCCATCCTCATCGCGCTCGCCATCGCGTTTCGACTGAAGCAGCGCCACGACATTGAGGTCGCGACCACCGAGGCAGAACGTGAGGGACGGGTTGCGGCGATCGAGGCCGCGCTTGCATTGCTCGACGGTGAGGACTCTGCGGCAGACCGCGCACTTCGAGCGCGCTTGCACGCCATGGCCGCCATCGCAGGCGTCGAAGAGCATCGCGAACAAGCCGGGGCACTCCTCGCATCACACGATGCCAACGGGGACGGCGCATCCGATCATCGCATCGCAGCCACGTACCTCGCACTCGCCGCGGGGGACCCGTCCGCCGCTGGGACCGAGGCGAGCCGTCTCGTCGCAGGGCAAGGCCCTCGTGGCGCCGAGGCGGGCCATGCGCGTGCCCTCGCCGCCCTCGCGCTTGGCAACATTGAAGCCGCGCGGAGTGCAGCCGATGCCGCCGTCGGCAACTTCCCGAATGCGCCGCGCCATCAAGCGTTGGTGCTCGAAGTCGCGAGCCGCCAGACGACCAGCGTGGAGATGGAGCCGGGCGAATCGACACCGCTTCGCATCGCACGTGCGCGTGCGCGCTGGGAGCGTGATCTCGGACGCGACGAGGCCATCGCAGACGCGCAAGACGTTCTCTCCGCAACCGATGCAACGCCCTCCGAGCGTGCCTGGGCGGAGCTGATTGTGGCGCAGTCGATCGTCGCCCAAGGCAACACGGTGGGTGCGACGGAAGCCCTGACACGCGCTGAGGAATCGACGCCACCCGGCGATGAACTCTTCACGATGGAAGTGGCGGATGCATGGATGGCGCTGGGTCGTCTTGATCGCGCGCAGCGTCGCATCGCGCAGCTTGGAAGCGGCGTGTCCACAGATGCCGGAAGGCGCGGCCTCTTGCTCGCGCGCTTGGCACTCGTGACGGGAGATTGGGCGACCGCGGAGAGCATGGCGAATGTCGCGCAGCCCTCGCCGCGTCGCACCTACGTCGAGGCTGAGATCGCCGCCGCGCGCGGGCAGACCGATCAAGCCATCGCCCTCTTCCGACAGGCAGGCGAGACACCAGACCTTCAAATGGAGGCCATGTGTGCTCTCTCTGGATTGCTCGTCCGCAGTGGCCATGCCGACGAGGCGCTCGCGCCTGTGGAGCCCTTGCTCGCGCGCGACCCCAACTTCCCCCGCGTCGCTGCCGCAGCGGCCTACGCACAAGCCGCACAAGGCGACAAGGCACGTGCACTCGCGACGCTTGAGACTGCCCTCGCGGTGCATGCCCGCGAACCTGTGCTCCTCGCTGCGAAGGCCCGAGTCTTCTATCAGGCGAGCGAGTGGCAGCCTGCCGTGGAGGCTTACGCACAGGCGATGGAAGTGGATGACGGTGACGTCGCAGTCGCTACCGAGCGTGGCATCTCCGCACGGCATCTCTATGCCGCAGAGCCGGCCAACACCGCTCGGCTCGATGAGGCGCGGACGAGCTTTGAGCGCGCGATCGAGCTCGTGCCGGGCCATCGCCTTGCGCTGACCGAGTTGCTCTCGCTCTCGCTTGAGACAAGCGACCTTCCGCGGGCGCGACGCGCGATGGAAGGCCTTGATGGTGCCCACGCGGAGGGCCTTGAGATCGACCTGCTTCGCGCGCGCTTCCTTGTACTTGCACGCGCAGGAGCAAGCGGCGTCGCGGCGGTCGAAGCGGCATGCGGTCGCCACGCCGACAACGGTGACCTGCGCTTCTACTTGGGGCAGCTCTACTACCAAGCCGAGGATTTCAACGACGCGGTCGATGCCTTCTACGCCGCAAGCACGCGCGAGACTTCGCTGCGTCGCGAGGCCCTCGCGATGCGTGCGTTGACCTTCGGACGCGCGCGCCGGGAGCCGAGCATCGAGCCTGCGATCACGCTCCTTCGCGTAGGCACCTCCGGCGAGCCGCTGTCCGCGCATCACGAGGCGCTCGCGTTGCTCGCATCGGCATGGATGGAGTGGCACAACGAAGTGGTGGGCCGTGCGACGATCTTCGCGCGGGAGGCAATCGAGCGGGAGCCGGACGCGACCGATGCGCTCTTGCTCCTCGGCTACATCGACGCCCTCCAGCGCCGAGATGCCGCGCCGCGCATGCGTGAGGCCGCGAGGCACTCATTGGAGGCACAAGGTTGGCTCGCGGTGAACGTGGACGACGCTTCGCGATGCGAGAGCCTCGAGGCCTACGTCACGGGCGCACCGCAGGGCCGCTTCGCAGTCGATGCGACACGCCTTTTGCGCGACCAGTGCCACGCGCGCTGAATCCTCTCCAAAGGGCTGATGCGCTCGCGCTATGAACGGGCCGCATGAAGCCACCCAAGCCCGCGCGCCCTTCCCGTCCCTCCCGTCGCGAGGATGGGCCCTCCTTTCCGTATGGAAGAGCCGCGCCGCCAAAACATGACCATCCGGTCCGCTTTTCTCCGCAGCGCACGCAGGGCGTTTCGAACGCTCAGCCAGCGCAAGGCATGGAGCGAGGCGAGTTGGTCTACGGCTTTCGCGCATCCGAGGCGGCACTCAGCAAGCGCACGGCGAGCGTGCATGAAGTGCTCGTCGACTACAGCCAGTTCGAGCCTGCCTGGCGCCGCGCCTTCGATGCCCTGCGGCGCATGCTTCCGGCGCACATCCGCATCACCGAGACGACCAGCGCGATGCTGCAGCGGCTCACCGAGAGCGCGAACCATGAGGGCATCGCGGTCCGTACCGCGCCTCGTCCCTGGGTCTCCGTCAAAGACCTCAAACGCCTTCTCGTAGAAGGGAAACTCACCGCCATCGCGCTCGACCGCGTGCGCAATCCGTACAACATCGGCGCCATCCTTCGAAGCGCCGCATTCTTCGGAGTCGACGTCGTCATCCTGGGTGCCCCGGCCCCGCACCCCGCGCTTCCACCGGACGCAGTGCGTGTTGCCGAGGGAGGCGCGGAGCATGTGCGCCTCGCACGAACGACCGACCTCGCCGAGACGCTCGCCCAGCTACGCAGCGTGGGCGTGAAGGTGTTGGGCGCAGAGAACGATGGCGCCGAGGTTGCCTTCTCGTTTCCGTTTCCGCGCCCCTCCGTGCTCGTTCTCGGCCACGAGCGCGAGGGCCTCTCCGACCGTGTGAAGGCCAATTGTGACCACATGGTCGCCATTCGCGGCAGCGGCGCGATTCAGTCGCTGAACGTGGCCATCGCCGCGAGCCTCCTCATCGGCGAGCTCACGAGAGCACGCTGAGGCAAGCGACGTCACGCCTCAGGCTGCAATCCGACGAGGCTCGATCGCGCGCAGTGCGCCGTAGAGCTGCTTCAACGCAAGCGGCGTCGACGCATCCAGCTCCACATGCGCGAGCCAGGTGCAGGCAACGACGGGCTCTGCAAACACCCGCACCGAGCCACGTCGACTCGACATCAACCCCAGCGTCGAGACGAACATGCGCGTGGCTGCGCCAGCAAGCCCTCCAAGCTCGATCACGTGGGCGGTGTAGCCACGGACGTGCTCCGTCTCGCGCACGAGCTCCAAACCTTCCTGTCGCACCGCGTCCTCAAAACGCGGCACACCGCGCAAGATCACATTGAGATGAAGGATGGGGGCACCGTGCTCTCGACGCATGCGCCGCACTTGCCGCAGCAGCTCCTTGAAATGCCCCGGACGTGGCGCGTTGTACCAAGCCGTCGCGAGGCAGTTTCGGTCCGCCACACTCACCATCACATCGTCGTGAACGTGCACCGTGCTCATC
>JBILQT010000444.1:0-4743 GCA_044373065.1 Sandaracinaceae bacterium | reverse complement strand
TGCGGGCGATGACGTCGCGCACGCGATCGGAGGGCCGGGCCGCGATGATCTCTTCCGTCTTGTTCTTCATCAGGTCGGCGACCACACCGAGGCCGGACTCCTCCATGAAGCCGTTCTCGCGCATCCATTCGTCGTTGAAGATCTTCGACAGATACCTCGATGCGCTGTCCGCGAGGATGACGAGAATATTGGGTCGCTGGTTTCCCTCCCGGGAAACGCCCTGCTGCTTCTGCGTTTGGCGGGCGTACTTGAGCGCTCCGGCCACGGCTGCACCGCAGCTTCCGCCGACGTAGAGGCCTTCGTTGCGCACGAGCTCGCGCGTCATGGTGAAGCACTCTTTGTCGTCGACGCGGATGACCTCATCGAGGATTTTGAGGTCGACGGTCGAGGGGAAGAAGTCTTCGCCCATGCCCTCGACTTTGTATGGGAAGGGCTTGGTGACGCGGCCGTTCTTCACGTAGTCGTAGTAAATCGAGCCGACGGGGTCGACGCCGACGATCTGTATCTCGGGCTTCTGCTCTTTGAGGTATTTGCCCGTCCCGCTGATCGTGCCGCCCGTGCCGAGCCCTGCGACGAGCACATCCAATTCGCCGCCCGTTTGCTCCCAAATCTCAGGGCCGGTGGACTTGTAGTGGCCCGCGGGGTTGTCGTGGTTGTGGTACTGGTTTGCGTAGAACGAGTTGGGCGTTTCCGTCGCGAGGCGCTTGGCCACCGAGTAGTAGGAGCGCGGGTCTTCGGGGTCGACGGCGGTGGGACAGACAACGACTTTGGCGCCATAGGCCTTGAGCGAGGAGACCTTCTCCGGGCTCATCTTGTCGGGCATCACGAAGATGCATTTGTAGCCACGCACGGCGCTGATCATGGCGAGTGCAGCGCCCGTGTTGCCGCTGGTCGCCTCGATGATCGTGCCGCCGGGCTTGAGCTCGCCCCGCTTCTCGGCCGCGTCGATCAGGTTCACGGCCATGCGGTCTTTCATCGAGCCCGCCGGGTTGAGGTACTCGCACTTGACGAAGATGTTGGCTTCGATGCCCTCGGCTGTGCGCCCCAACTTGACGATCGGCGTGCTGCCAATCGCGCCCAAGATGCTCGGAAGTGCGCCCTTCATGATGGACCTTCTCGTTGCGAGTGAGCCGCCAATGCCGCGGCCTCAGGATGTCGATGAACTGCCATTCACCTCGCGGTGAACTGGGAAAGTGTCGGCTCCTGATACTCGGATGCTCTTGGCCGAGCAATCACGAAGGCGTGCAATCACGGGTGCATGGCACCAAGCGATCACTCTGCGGCGTGCGCCGTCGTCTCCGCCGCGACATCCCCCTGTGAGGAGGGCGACTCGGTCATGGGCGACTCCGTCATCGGCAGGAGCGACGCGTGTGCTTCCTTGCGCGGACGACCGCGCTTCTTGTTCTCGGCCTCACGTGCGCGCGTGTGCTCGGCGATGTTCGAGCGTTCGGGTGTCATCGCGAGCTGGCGGATCTGTGAGACACGGGTCTCGATCTCGGGCTTTCCCGTCGCGTACACACCGGCGTACGCAAGGCCGCGCTCGGCGAGCACATGCAGCGACTGCACACTCGAAAGAACGCGCATGCGCGCCTCACTCAACGCGAGCTCAAGCGCCTCGACCTCCACCTGCGCGGCGTAGACCGCATCGGCTGCGACCTCGAGTTGCGTGGTGTCGAGATCGGGGAAGCGAAGCTCAGCGAGCTGCTCGCGAAAGAGCGCGAGGATCTGGTGATCGACTTCGGAGATGGGATCATGCTCGGGCTGCGTCATACGATTCCTCCTGTGACTGAATACGTCGTCTTCCAGCGTGAGCTGGGCAGATGTTCAGTACAGGATCGGCAGGGAGAACGCAAATTTCTTCGCGCGACGCGTGCGCTCGGTCGTTCCTTTCACGGCTTCACCATCGATGGTGAAACTGACCATCAGGAACTGACCATCAGGAACTGACCATCAGGAACTGACCATCAGGAACTGACCATCAGGAACTGACCATCAGGAACTGACCATCAGGAACTGACCATCACGAACTGACCAGCTCGTGCTCAACGATGCGCACGTAGTCACTCGGGGCGACGCGGAATGTGTTTGCGGCGCGGACGCTCACCAGGGCCACCACCACCGTCTCTGTTTCACCTCGTCGAACGCTTCCATCACTGCGAACGAGCGGAGGCCCCACTTCACATCGACCTTCGGCCAACGATGCGCCTTCAGGATCGCGAGGCCCCTTGGCCAAGTCGCGCCGTCGAGCAGCACCTCGGTCGCGCGTACCTTCGACGCTTCATGCAGCGTGAATACACGCAGTGCGTGAAAGCCCTTTGTGAGCGGCTCGTGCTCAAGGGCTACCTCAAGCGCATGCAGGAGCGACTTGGCGTCGGGGACTTGCTCGGGGTTGTGCAACAGAAGCTCTTGGCCGATGCACACGCGAAGGCGTCCATCGCGGTGTCGCCACTCCGCCCAATCGACTTGATTAGCGCAAGCGCTGTTGTCGATGAGCGACGCGAACAGGGCATGGAGGACGTTGAGCGACAGCTTCTCGATGCCAAGGCCAACGGCCGCTCGAAGGGTGGGCCCTTCACCGAGCACGGTCTCGACGATGCGCCCTTGTGTGATGCGTGGGTCATGCACCACGAGCTCGACGCAGACGTGAAAATCGTGCGCTGTGATCGTCGGGTAGACGTGCGTCTCGATGCGCATCCGCTCTGGGAGCGATGCAAAACCATGCGCTTCAATCAACCCTTGAACACGCTCGTTCGCACGCATCACGCCGCCATCGCCAGGTTCGATCGGCGGCAGTGCCGAGAAGAGCGAGACGGAAGCGTCACCGCGCATGTCAAAGGGGACGCCCCTCGCGCGTGCCGCGTTCGCTCCGTTGTTGATCGCGCTGTGGATGGATGAGCGCGGCGCAATGGCAAGACACTCCTCTCGCCCCGCTTCCTTTGCGCGTTCGCTTGCCGCGAGGAAGATGGGCTCGTTGTCCAGGGAGCCGCCAGTGCCACCGACCACGCCGTAGGTGCGGATGAGGCGCACGTCCTGGAAGACGCGTTCGGCGTAAGCGACAGGCAGCCACTGCACCAAGTGCTCCGCGAGCCACGCCTCCATCCCGAGTGCTGTGAGCCTCTCCACAAGCTGCGCATCGGAGGCCTCGGGCATCCCCACCATGCATGCGACTCCGTACTCGACTGCTTCGCGCCACATGCGCGCGAGCTTAACGCACGTGCGTCTCTAACTGCCCCAGGCGCGCACAAGGTTTTCGCGCACCTTCCACTTCACCCATGTGCCCGCAGGCAGCGAACCTTCGAGCTCGATCATCACGAGCGCATCGCGTGCCAGGCGCAGGTAGGCGACACCGTCTTCGTCGATGTGTTCGACCTCGCCGATGAAGACGAGGTGCGCGCCTTCGTTGGCGATCCATGCAACGCGCTGCTCCGTGTGCGACGCATTTACGTCGAGCTCCAGAGGCACGTCGATCGAGAGCTCGATGGTGCACGCGCCAAGGTGGAGGTGTGACTTGGATGGGATGCGTGTGGTGAAGGTTCCGAGCGGTGTCTCGAAGGTGGCCGATGTCTCATCGATGGCGATGACGTTCACTTGCATTGCACCCTCAGCGGCACGTGAAGATGCCGTCGCTTCCCGCGATGCAGGCTCACGAGCCCCAGGCGACCTGCCAGGTGCCATCGGGGGACTGCTCGATGCCCTCGAAGAACACGTGGTGAACATCGACACCGCCGACCCAGCGAGTGTCGGAGCGGACCTGGCGCTCGGTCTCCACGATCGCCGCGATCAGGTCGCGCACCGTGAACGCGCTCCCATCAGGCGCACGGTGCTCGACGCGCCGTTCCGCGTCGAGGTTCTGCAGATGGATCGATGGCGCGCGAAGCACGACACGCTGACCTTCCGCGTTGGTGAGCTCTCGCTCATCCGCGTCGGTGAGCACGAGCACGTCGGCAGCGATTGCGGTCACCCGAGCGTCGGGAGAGGCGACGAGGTTGAGCATGTGCGGCGCGGCTCGCTGGGCGGGTGGGTCGAGCTCGATCCGCAGCGTGATGCTGAGCCTGTTGAAGAACGCGAGCCCTTCGGGGTCGGTCGCCGTCATCGTTCAACGATACACAACAAATCCTCTGTCATCGAAGCACAGATCGACACGGCCTCTGGCGACGTCGGTGCGGTGAGCTTCTTGCGCGCTTCGAACAAGGCGTGGGCAATCCGAGAGCAATGACCAGCGGTCGATCACGCGCCTCAGAAGGCCAGCGCGCGCACGATCGGTGAGAAGTCGTCGGTGAAGAGCAACGCATCGTCTTCGCTTGCACGCGGCGCCTGCCAGCCGCGTTCCTCGAGGCGCGTCTCCCAGCCTTCGCCCTGCTGAAAGAGCGCCACAAAGAGAGCTGGGTCGCCGAGCAAGGTGCCCTCTTCACGCGCGATGTCTTCGGGCTCACGACGCTTCCAACGCATGCCGAGATGAAGCTCGCTTGCGATGCGCTGAAGGAGTGGGCGGAGCGCGTAGAGACGGCTTGAGATGTGAACGAGCACGATGCCGTCTTGGTGGATGCGGCGCATGTAGAGCGCGATGGCCTCGCGTGTGATGAGGTGTGTGGGGATGGCATCGCCCGCGAAGGCATCGACGAGCAGAAGGTCGAAGATCGGGCCGCGATCGCCCTCGGCTTCGAGCAGTGTCCGTGCATCGCCGATGTGCATACGCACCTCACCGCGTGCGTGTGCGAGGTAGGTGAAGTGCTCCTCAGCGAG
>JBILQT010000118.1:0-20414 GCA_044373065.1 Sandaracinaceae bacterium | reverse complement strand
TCGTACCAGCGACTCGCGAGGATGCCGAAGCCCTCCGCGTTGGGGTCGAGATCCGCATCGAACTGGCTCGGAAGTCGACGAACCACTGCGCGCAAGATGCTCGCGTCGTACTCGCGCGTATACCAGAGCACGAGTTCGCGAACGGCGGCGCCTTTCATGTGGCCTAGAGGTGCGGACACATCGTCGATGGTACCGCAGGCGCGCATACTTCCGAGATGCCGAATGAAGCGGAACTTGATTGCCTGACGTGTGGCGCATGCTGTCGAACGGGCCACGACGGGCGCATTCTGATTCCTGCCGAGGATCTCCTTCGTTGGAGGCGACTGGGCCGTGAGGACCTGATCGCCGCAACGCAGGACGGCCACTTTGGCGAGCGTGCATTCGCGACGAATGAAGCGGGTGCATGTCTGCACCTCGGCACCGACGTGAGCGAGAACGCCTGCCAAATCTATGAGATTCGCGGGACGACATGCCGCGAGTTCGAGCGTGGGTCGTGGCAATGCCTTGAGTTCCGACGCGAGTTCGGGATCGACGTCGCCGGGTGACGACTCAGTGACTTCCGGGGGCCCCCTTTGCGGATATGAGGATGGGTGCCACAGTCGCGCCGAATACGACTGCCTGAATCTCCTCGTAGTGAAGTCTTCAGGTTTTGGAGGAATGATGCGAACGAACTTTTTTGCCTGCGTGTGCGCGGTTTCGGGCTTGGCCCTGGTTGGATGTCCGGGGCCTGAGATGGTCACCACGGACGCGTTTGTGAGCGTGGTCGACAGCAGCGTGCGCGACGCAGGTCGTGATGCACGCGCGCCCGGTGACACAGGACCTGTGGACGCATTCGCCGCTGCCGATACGGGCGTGATGAACGACACGGGCGCGATGGACGACACAGGCGCGATGGCCGACACGGGCGTCGACGCAGGCGTGGCCGACGATGCGTTCGTTGGGATCGATGCCTTCAGCGCACTCGACGCGTTCTCGGCGACCGACGCAGGCCGCGATGCCTTCATCGGCACCGATGCCTTCACCGCGATGGACGCGGGCCGCGATGCCCCGATGGCCAGCGACGCAGGCCGCGATGCGTTTGCCTCGGACGCGAATCGCGATGCGTTCTCTGGACCTGACGCCTTCCACGGCGATGCGTTCTTGCCGGCATGCACGCCTGCGACGCATTTGGTCATCAACGAGATCGACTACGACATGCCCGGCGCGGCGAGCGCTCCCGATTCAGCAGAGTTCATCGAGATCTACAACCCCACCGCGGCTCCGATCGCGCTTGCGGGATTCGAGGTCGTGCTCGTCAATGGCGCAGCGAGTTCGTTGCGTGAGTATGGACGGGTCGCGCTGACCGGTACACTTGCGGCTGGGGGATACGCCGTGATCACCGCGCCTGCGGCGAGTGGCGGGGCATTCGGAGTCACCCTTCCAGGAACAGCAACACGCTTCGTGTTCTCGGGAGCTGGGACAACCGATCGCATTCAGAATGGCGCCCCAGATGCAGTCGTTCTCATGAACGGCTCCACGGTGATCGATGTCGCCGCGTACGAGGGAACTGTCGCAAGGTTCCTCCCGCCCTCGGGCGCCACTCCTGAGGTTATTCTCACGGAGTCAGGCTCCATCGGCGAGGACTTGGTTGCGGACGGTGAGCGCTCGCTCTCGCGTCGCCCGAGCGGCTGTGACCGCGACATGCCGATGACCGATTGGTACGTGACGGTTCCGACGCCAGGCGCCGCGAACTGAGCTGACCGAAACATCGAAGAGCGGAGCCGGGTTCGCCTAGCTCCGCTGTTTTTTCTCAAAGCTGGAGTGTCCACGTGTCCTCCACCACCGGAACACCGAAAACAGCCAGATGTTCATCGTAGTTTTGTTGGTGCGCCCCCGAGTACACCCAAACCGCGTTGTACCGGCTGGCTGGCGAATGAGCCACGCTAACGGCCGAACCGGGGAACACATCCACCGCGCCATCTGCTCGCGTCGACAAAAAGTAAGTCGGTTCCGATGAGACGACGAACGAAGCGAGGTTCTCGACGAGATTGAACTCGAACGTCTCGCTGAATGAACGTGATGGCGGAAGCCGGGTTCCTACGAGGCTTGCCCGGGTGTCGAACCTTAAGTTGCGAGTGCCGCTGTTCCCGCTGAAGCGAATGTTTGTTCCAGGAGGTGGCGCCGGCCAGTTCGTGGATGCGTCCAGCTGAGCGAGCGAGTGAGCTTGTGCGAAGTACTCAACCAGGTATTCAGAGTCTCCGTCATCTGACCATCTGGTCGACGGAATCGTTCCCCCTTCGTAGGGCGTGCACAACCCATCTGCGATGCATGAGTCGAACATCCGCACGGAGCCGCTCTGGCGGAGACGCACGTATCGGTTCGTTCCAATTTCGCAAGACGGGCCGTAGGTGGTGTTTGCAGCTTCGTCGATGCAGCCAGTTGTTGTGCCAACGCTGTCGGGCAAGACGCCCGTTTCGAACTGAAACGGCGCTGCATGGCGAATAGTTGGACCGGGTTGATGGTAGGTCCACGTGATGGTCCGACTCTCCATCGGAGCGAAGTTGGAGATACGAACGCTCCCACCGGGCTCGACGAAAATGAGCGAGGTCGACTCTGTCGTTGTGAAGGTTTCCGTCGGCTCGCCCAGAGCGTTGAGTGCAACGAGCGTTGCGCCTGCAACGCCGCGTGGGCCGTCGGCATTCACCACTTCCACCACGTTGGCTGCCGGCCGACAGACGTCCCGAACACAACGCTCGGTGGTGTCGCACGCCCCGCAAGGGCCGCTGACGGTCGACACGTCAGTGATGGAGGCGTCCGGTGTTTGATGGGCGTCCACCTCCAGTACACAGCGCCCGTCGGTTTCGGTGGTTCCAACGGGACACGAACTTCGGGTGCAGCCCAACGTCGACATCCCGAGAACCAATGCTCCAAATACATTCCGCATTTGGCGGCAACTCTACAGCCTTCACGGAAGTTGCCTAGCTCCGCTCTTTGTATTCCGTCGGTCTGTCCGCGCTGATCTCCCAGGGCACGCTCGGCTCTTTGCTCTTGTAGACCCAGAGCATCACCACCAAGCCGACGAGGAAGAGCACGATGGAGCCGTAGTGCCCCGGGGTCAGGCCGTAGTAGCGCGCGTCGCTTTGCTCAAGGTCGGTGGCGCGGAGGAAGTCGAGACCGAAGCGCACGGGGGCGTAGAGCAAGGGGAGTAGCGCGAGGAAGAAGCCGCGTTTTTTGGGTGTGCGACCAAGAATAAAAAAGAGCGTGATGACGACGCTGCACCAGAGCACTTCGTAGAAGCCGAGGTCGTGTCTTGTGGCGAAGGGCGGAAGTCCGACCTCGTAGTCGCGCACGCCCAGGAAGAACTCGGTGATGGCGCCTGGATGATCGTGGACGACGAAGCAGCCCGTGCGCCCAAAGAGCCAGCCGACAGGGAACGAGAACGCGATCGGGTCGGCGATGACGCGTGCATCGACAGGATATCGATATTGATAAATTAATAGCCCAATGATCGCGCCGATGAAGCCGCCGAAGGAGGAGAGGCCATCCCAGATCTCGAGCAAGAAGAGCGGGCGCGCCATGACCACTTCGGGGTGGTAGGCGAGCGCGTCGAACATGTGCGCGATGATGAATGCGGTGATGAGGATGTGCGCGATGCAGCTGCTCACGGCATTGCTGTGCACGCCAACTTTGCGGCCCCTTCGCTCGGCGACCCAGGTGCCCACCATGAGCCCTGTGGCGACGAGGAGGCCAAAGGGCTGGATGGTCCAATCTTGGGGAAATGAGAATCTGTATCCGGCCAGGTCGAGATGCTCTGGCAGCGGAATGGGGATCGGCTCCGCGCGAAAATAGGGGATGAGGCCGCTCACGAGGTTGCGTCCACCTTCGCGAGGAAGTTCAGAAGGGCGCGGTTCACATCCTGCGCGGATTCGAAGATGCAGCCGTGGCCCGCGGGGACGTCAATGCACTCGGCGTTCGGCAAAAGCCGCATGAGCTCATCGCTGCGCTTGGGCTTCACGAGCAAGTCTTCCGTGGGGCGCACAACAAGCGTCGGGATGTGCACCGAGCGAAGCTTCTCCCGCGCGTCGTGCCTGAGCACCGCAGAGAGATGTGCGGTCAACGTGCGTGCGGAGGCGCGCTGCCCAACGGTGTCCCTCGTGCGCGCTGCGAGTTCGTCCTTCGAGACGCGCTCCAGAAAGTGCGGTGTGTAGAGCAGGTGCTGAAGGTGCTGCGCGCGCTCGGCATCACTCTTGGAGGTGTTTGCGCGGAGGAAGAGCGAGAGGCCGGTGCGCGTCGGGATGAAGCGAAAGGGCCCGCCCGGTGAAGTCGCGATGAGGGAAAGCGAGCGCACACGCTCGGGCGCGTTGGCCGCCATGTGCTGCGCGATCATGCCGCCCATCGAGACGCCGATGATGTGCGCTGAGCTCCAGCCGAGTGCCTCCAGCATCCGAAAGCCATCGCCTGCGAGCGCGTCCATCGTGCTCGTGGCCTTCGTCACGGGCTCACTTCGGCCGGTGCCCACGTTGTCGTAGGCGCAGACTTGATGCGCCTTCGAGAGCCCGTCGATCTGTGCGCGCCAGGCGGCACCTGGAAAGCCAAAGCCCATCACGAGAAGCACGTTCGAGCCTGCATCGCCTGCGCGCTCGTAGGACATGCGCGGTGTGGAGGGCGTCATCGCGAAGTGTGAGGTCATGCACCGAGAGCTATCACGCGCGTGTTATGCTCGGCTTGTGCAACGCCGCTTCCTTCTTCAGCACCTTGCGCTCGGATTGCCCGCTTGGATGGCATTGGGATGCGGAACAACACCCTCATCGGATGCGGGGACGGATGCACTCACGCAGGGCGATGCGCCGCCGAATGAGAATGGCGACTTGGAGATCGGCATCGGTGAGGCTGGCTTTGCGGCAGTGACGGAGGGGCAGACGTTGCTCCTCGCGCGCGGTTGTCAGGGCAGTCAGCACGTGTGGATCTCTCTTCGTACAAACCCCGCGTTTGTCGCGCGTGGGATGGTCGTTGCGGTGGATCTGGTGCGTGCCTCGGATGGTCTGCGTCGCTCGCTTGAGTTTCTCGTGCGCCAATCCTTCGAGGTCACCGCTGCGCACAATCAGCTCGTGGGGCTCACGCTTCAGGTGCCAGAGCCCGAGCTTGCAATCGGTGAAGCGCTTGTGGTCGTGGCGAACATTCGAGACAGCATGGGACGCACCGCGCACGCGTCGCGGAATGTGCAGCTCGCCTGGGGCACAGAGACGTGCATGACGTTCTAAGGCGCCAGACGCGCGTGAGGCGCGCCACAGACTCAGATCGCGGAATAGAGTTTTGCCACCTGCCGCTGCAGGAATGCCTCGGTCACAAGATCCACGAAGGCCCGCGTCTTTGCAGGCAGTAGCTTCCTGCTGCTGAAGTACAGCGAGATCACGCCGATGTCCGCATACCAGTCCGGCAGCAGGCGCTTGAGGGCGCCGCTCTTGAAATGCGGCGCCATGTCCGCGAACTGCAGCACCCCCACCCCCATACCCAGCAGAGACGCAGTACAGATAGCCTCCGGGTCGTCCATCAAGACGCGCGAGCGCGAGTCGGCCACCATTTCGTTGCCTTCGCGATGACGCAGACTCCAGATCTTCACCCTGCCGCTTTGCGGAGAGCGCATGGCGATCATGTCGAACGCCGCCAAATCTTGGGGCGTCTTGGGCAGCTTGCGCCCCTTCAGATAGGCCGGCGAAGCCACGGCCACGAGATGCGCTGGTGCCAGCGTGCGCGCCACGACGCCGGGCTTCAGCTCGAAGCCGCCGCCGATCGCTGCGTCAAAACCACCGCCGATCAGGTCGACGGCCCGATTGTCGAACTGAAGGTCCAGCGATAGCGCAGGGTAGCGCGCCAAGAATGCCGGCATCAGCGGCAGTATCTCCGTCATGCCGAAGCGCGGCGCCAGGCTCAGCTTGAGCCTGCCGGCGGGCTCATCCGACTTGGATGTCACTTCTGCGATCGCGCCTTGAATGCTGTCCAGACCCGCGCCCACGGACGACAGAAAGCGTTCCCCGGCTTCGGTCAACGTGAGGCCGTGTGTGTTGCGCTGAAACAAGCGCACGCCGAGGTTGCGCTCCAGTTGCGCCACGTTGCGGCTGATCGCCGCCGGCGTCAGCCCCAGCCGCCTCGCCGCAGCGGAAAAGCTGCCCGATTCTGCGCTGCAAACGAAGGATTCGAGGTTGGAGAGGGTTTCCATGGCCGGGTCGCGCCTTCAACGTTTGCTTGAAACAGACGCTACCCAGTGACCACTACCGATAGCAACCGCCATGTGCGCATAGTGCCGCATCCCATCTCCATTCCATCAGGATTGACAGGATAAACATGGCCATTCTTCCGACTCACCTGGATCGTGTTGCCGTCGTCACAGGCTCCGGGCGCGGCATTGGCGCTGCCATTGCGGTAGCGCTGGCAGCGCGCGGAGCGAAGGTCGTTGCCGTCGACCTCCAACCGCCGACCGCCACTGTTTCGACCATGGGTTCCAGCGCAGTTGGCGTCGCGGCTGACGTATCAACTCCAGACGGGTGGGCCGCGATCGCACGTGAGGCGGAGGCGGCTTTCGGGGATGTGAACATCGTCATCAACAATGCCGCCTACTACCCCAATCATCCGATCGAAGACCTCGACCTGGACACGTGGCGGAGAACCATGGCGGTCAATCTCGACGCCCACTTCCTATCCGCCAAACAATTCGTACCGGGCATGCGGCGCCACAAGTGGGGACGCTTCGTAGGGATTTCCTCGAATTCCATCGGCCTGACGGTGAAAGGCATGAGCCACTACATCGCCTCGAAGATGGCGATCGTCGGCTTCATGCGCGGACTCGCCAACGACGTCGCGAATGACGGGATCACGTGCAACGCCGTGCTTCCCGGCCTGACCCGCACGGTTGCCACCGAAGCCCAGGGCGAGGACCAACGCCGCGTCACATGGCAGGCGCAAGCCATCCAGCGCTTTGCCGAGCCGGAAGACATCGTAGGCCCCGTTCTCTTTCTGACCACGGACGACGCTGCCTTCATGACCGGCCAAGCGCTGGTGGTTGACGGCGGACAATACCGGGTCGGTTAGCGACCATTCACCTCAAGGCACCGACGCTCATTGCCGCGCGCAGATCCATTCTGACGCGCGCGCCTGGCCGATGAACGTCCACTTCTTCTCAGCGCTGCGCGCGTACCCGTCCACGCGAGGAGCAGATGAAGAGCCTCGACTTTCACGCGGAGCGCTCGCTTTGAGTCGCTCGATTGTTGCACTCCAAAAACAAGGAAAAGCCACCATGAGTCATTCGTCCGAAGCAGCAGAAGTCCTTCAGCGCAGCCTCGATACCTTCCTGTCCAAAGACATGAAGGCGTGGTCGGAGCTCTGCGACGAGAACGTCGTCGTCGAATTTCCGTTCGCGCCCGAAGGCTCCCCGTCGCGAATCGAGGGGCGACCGGCCATCTACGAGTACCTGCGCAACTACCCCAACATGATTGACGTCAAGGCGATCACGGCGCTCAAGATCTACCCCACCGATGATCCGAACACGGCAGTCGCCGATTGGAGTGTCACGGGCCGGGTGACTTCAAACGGCAACCCCTACATCATGAGCTACGCGACGTTTGTAACCACGCGCAACGGTCGCATCGCCAAGTACAGAGAGTATTGGAACCCGATGGCGTTCTTGAAGGCGTTGGGTGGTGGTGGTTTCGCTGAGGACTCGAAGAAGTGAAGCGAGTTGCGTGAGGCGCGAGTAAGCGCTCAGCCAGCGGGCTGGTAGGGCGGTGCGGTGCAGCGCGCCGCCGCGCAGTTGAGGCTCGCGCATTCGATGGCGCTTACGCAGGCCTCGCCATTCTCCCGCGGTGTGATGCAGACATTGCCTTGCCCGCAGACGAGCGGTGCAGAGCAAGCAGGCACGAGCCCGCTGCTTGTGGGCACGCATGCATCACCGACGGCGAGGCTTGCGCTGCATTGGTTTGAAGGCGCGCACCAGAGGTTTGCCGCACAGCCGCGACCACCCACACCCGTGAGCCCGTTGGAACAAGCCTCGCCCGCGGAGAGCTCCGCCGCACAGACAGACGCGTCGCTGCAGTAGAGCCCACGCGCGCAGGGTGCGCGTGTACCACCACATGCTTCGCCGAGCGCGGTCGGGGTGTCGCTGACATCGACGCATGTGCCGCTCTCGCATCGCGCACCCAACGCGCAGCGCCGTCCCTCGCCTGCGGCACAAGCCTGTCCGACGCTCGGCAATTCGACACATGTGGTGGGAGTTCCCGTCAGGCATGCGAGGCCTGCAGCGCAGTCTGAATCGCGCCGACAGTTGGTCCCGCCTGCGGCGATCGGTGCGACGCAGACACCCCGGCATCCACCCGAGCAGGTGACCTGCTGACACCAAGCGCTGCCAACGCACTCTTCGTCCATGACGCAGTCGCCACCGACAGCGACGCGGCCGATCACCACCTCGCCGCATCCCAACGCGCCAAGCGCACCGAGGCCTGCGAGACCTCCCGCGACGCCTGCGCTCGCTTCCCACTCGCAGGTGCCGCCAAGCAGTGCACTGCACGCACTCTCCGCACTCGGATTCACCGCCAAGGTGCCGCGCCGAATGCCCTCGTCGTAGCGCGCATGCACCACGTTCGAGAGACGCCGCTCCATCCAATCCTCACAGCGCTCTGAGCCCCAAGGGGTTGCGTTGGTGCCGGTGCAACGCTCCCAGCGATCGCAGAGCTGGGAGGGCAACCAAGTCAGCGTTGGGTCGAGCGAA
Organism: Sandaracinaceae bacterium; assembly: GCA_044373065.1. GTDB lineage: Bacteria > Myxococcota_A > Polyangia > Polyangiales > Sandaracinaceae > JAFLCL01. Next base: position 11,677 of record JBILQT010000118.1, on the reverse strand, counting down.
CTTGAGCTCGTGCGCGTCTGACCACAGGCCGTGAGCATCAGGAGTGGAAGCGTGAGGGCAAGAATGCTGCGCATGTCGGCGACGGTACACGCAGCGATCCCCGACACCCAAGCCTTGCTGAGCCCACGTGTATTCTTCAGTACAGTGACCGCGCTCCTTCGTCCGCTCGACCAAACACGCATCGCGTTCTTTCGTGTGCTTGGTCCCGTAGCGCGGCCCTTCATCCGCAGTCGCTCGCTCCGCGCGTCGACGTTGCTGACGCTCTCGATTGTCGTTGCGTTCGCACTCACGCTCTTGGCTCCGCTCGCGGTGCTTGCCCTCGGCCCTGTCGTGCTCGGTATGCCGCATCTTGCCGCCGACGCGCGCTATCTCGTCATTCGGCCTGGCCTCCATCGCGAGCGCATGTTCTGGCTCATCACGATTCCGCTCGCGGCGCTCACGTTCACGGCAGAAGCGCATTGGGGCTTTCTCTCGGTCGCGCTCGCCGCCCTCGCTGCGATGGTGCGTGTGAAGAGACTCTCGACCGGCGCCTTGCTCGCACTCGTGCTGGCACTGCTCGGCCTCTACGGCTCGACCGTCTCTGCGCATGCAACGTCGACATGGACAGCGCACGCGCACAATGCCTTCGCGCTCCTCGCCTTCCTCTTTTGGCCGCGCTGGGTAGGCCGCACGCGCGATGACGTGACGCCGCTCTTGCCGATGAGCCTCGTGCTCCTGGGTGCTCTCTTTCTGATGCTCGGCGGCGCCGAGTGGGTGGGTCTCAACTTCATGCAGCTCGACATGGAGGAGGGCCTGGGCACGCCGCTTGTGAGTCACCTCTACAGCCTCGCCCCGGATGGACTCTCGTTCGAGATGGGCGTGCGCTTGGTGCTCCTCTTCGCCTTCACGCAGTCCGTGCACTACGGCGTCTGGCTGCGCGCGATCCCGGAAGAGGACAGGCCTCAGCCCACGCCGCGATCCTTCACACGCGCATGGAATGCAATGCGCGAAGAGGGCAGCCTGCACGTGATGATCGTCTTTGGCATCCTCACGCTCGCGCTCCTTGGATGGGCCGCGTGTGACCTCAGCGCCGCACGCACGGGCTACCTGCGCTTCGCCCTGGCCCACGGATTTCTTGAGGTCGCCGTGCTCGTCTATTCCGGAGGTGCGCTGACACCGAAAGCACGCGTCTGATGCCGCTCGTGGTTCGCTGGCTCATCGCCTTCGCCTTCACCCAGACGGTTGAGGCGCCGATCTACGTGCTTGCCACTGGCAATACGCGCCCCATGCGAGAGCGCTGGGCCATCGCCCTGGCCGCAAGCGCGATCACGCATCCGCTTGTCTGGTACGTCATCCCCGAGCTCTGCATCGAGGTGCACCCCTGGCTTACAGGCTGGTGGACCGTGCTTGTCAGCGAGCTCTTCGCCGTCCTCGCCGAGGCGCTCTGGCTCGGTGCATTTCGCGTCCAACACGCGTTCTTCTATGCACTCCTGGCCAACGTCACGAGCTTCACGCTGGGGCTCTTCTTGTACACATATCTGGGCTGGTGAGGCCTGAGACGAATGCAGGTGTGCAGATTCGCCCGAAAAGGTGTGGCCCAGACTGCACACTCCCGTTGACGATCCACGACAGCCCCCAAGGGCCCACAAAATCGGGGTTCTCGATTTTTCTTCCGCTTTTCTCGTAGGCCTGCGAATTTGTTTCTCACGCGCGTCGTCAGAGTGGACACAGACCTCGACGAAACTCACTCCGCACCCCTGGCACGGCCGCTGCAGAGTGGAATCTCAAGAACCCCGACCCCGGAGACGACAATGACCCGCTTGATGATCTCGACTGCAGTGCTCGCCATGGCGATTTCCAGCGTTGGATGCTTCCGCCTTCCAGACGCGCCGAGCTTCAATGGCGGCGGTGGTGGCGGCGGCGGCGTTGTTTCCGACACCCTCCGCGTGAGCAACGGCTCGCAGGCGGGCTCGATGGGCAACATCCGCAACTTCACGGGTGCGGCGACGCAGCTCAGCGGCAGCTACAGCAGCTCCTACTCCAACCTTCGTCTCGATTCCGAGGGCAGCTTCGGCTGGGTGATGAGCTCGATCAACGTGACCGGCGATCTCGCCAGCGCAGCATTCGCGCCCGGCACGCACCGCACGTACATCAACGGCCTTGCCACGACGGGAACGGAAGACGGCACCTCGGTCTCCGTCATCGGCTGCTCGGGCCCCGAGTTCGGCAACTACACCTTTGACGGCCCGCCGGCCGAGACGGAGATCACGATTGAGCAGCTTGCAGGCAACAACCGCCGCATGAACTACACGCTCACCTTCGATGATGGCGCGGTCACGACGGGCTCGGTCGTCTACCAGATCAACCCCAGCGGCATCTGAGCGGACGCGAGCGCCTCGCACGCACGAAACCAAGGGCCCTCCGGGGTCCTTTTTCGTTCCGTCGCACAGAGCGAACGAGGCGCGCGAAAACCGCAGACGAATTTCTATCGAAGCGCTTGACCCTCGCACCCTTTCCCTCGTTCAATGGCCATCGCCGAGGATCGACCTTACGACCCAGGGCCCCACTAGAGGAGTTCATGTTCAAAGTCGTCATCACGGAGAAGGGTGGAGCGCAGCGCTCCCTCGATTTCGATAAGAACGAGGTCACGATTGGCCGCGTCCAAGGGAACGACATCATCCTTCCCAAGGGCAACGTCTCGAAGCGCCACTCGCGCATCGTCCTCAAGGACAACCGCTTCATCGTGGTGGACCTGAAGAGCACGAACGGCACGTACGTCAATGGTCGCAAGATCACCTCGCCGCTGGTCGTGAAGGCCGGGGACAAGATCTACATCGGCGACTTCATCATGACGCTCGATGAGAACGCGCAGCTGCAAGGTGGCGCGCCGCCGCCCGCCGCGGGCTTCGCAGACCGCCAGCTTCCGCCGCCTCCGTTGCCTCCAGGCCCGCCGCCGGTGGCTGGGCCGCCAACGATGCAGCCAGGCCCTCCGATGGGCATGCAAGCCGCTCCCCCGCAGCCAGGCCCTCCGCCGATGGCGCATGCGCCTGCGCCGATGGCGCCTCCAATGGGCGGTCCCTCGCTCGGTGGCCCTCCAATGGGCGGTCCCTCGCTCGGTGGCCCTCCAATGGGCGGTCCCTCGCTCGGTGGCCCTCCGATGGGCGGTCCCTCGCTCGGTGGCCCTCCGATGGGCGGTCCCTCGCTCGGTGGCCCTCCGATGGGCGGTCCTCCGATGGGATCGGCTCAGCGTCACTCGGCTCCGCCACCTCCGCGCCCGCTCGCGGGCGGAAATGCGCCTCCGCCGCTGCAGCGTCGTCCGCCGTCTGAGCCGCCCGCTCCGCTTCCTCCGGGTGCAGAGCAGCGCTTTGATCTGGATGAAGAGCCTTCGGGCGAGACCGTGGCTCCGACGCCTCGCGTGCAGCTCAACGCACCCGCCGTCCAGGCACCTGCGCCCGCTCCGGCGCCCGCGCCCGCGTTTGTGGCAGCACCCGCACCCGCGCCAGCGCCAGTACAACTTCCAGCACCCGTTGTGGCCCCTGCCCCCGCGCCTGTCGTCGTCGCGCCGGCACCGGCTCCCGTCGTCGCGCCGGCACCAGCACTCGCTCCGGCGCCTGTCCTCGCGCCCGCTCCCGCTCCGGTGGTGATTGCCGCGGCGCCCGCTCCGGCTCCCCGTGTCGTGGAGGCTCGTCCGGAGCCTGCGGCGGCGGATCCTCAAGCATTGGGGCCGCTTCATGCGCTTCTCGAAGACGCCTCGATCATTGAGCTCGTTGTCGAAGGCACGCGTGCAATCCTCGTCGATCGCGGTGGTGGGTTCGCGCCCGCCCCTCAGCGCTTCTCCTCGGCTGCGCAGGTTCGTCGTGCTGCAGAGCATCTGCTCGCGCAGGGCGGTGTCTCGGCGACGCGCGCGATTGAAGACGCTGTGCTCGCCGATGGTGGCCACGTGACCGTCATCTTCCCGCCGGTCGCGGTGGGAGGCCCCATCATCGAAGTGCGCCGCACCTCACGCGCAAGCGTCTCGGGTGAGGGCCTTGTCGGCCAGGGCATGCTCTCGAACGACATGCTCACCATGCTTCGCGCCGCGATCACCCTTCGTCGCAACGTGCTTGTGATGGGCGCCGAAGACGCGGGCGTCCCCACGTTGATCAGCACGCTCGCACAGAGCACCGACGAGCGTCTTGCCGTCGTCGAAAGCACGCCAGAGCTCTCGCTTGGTTCGTCCAAGGCGATGCGTTTCTGCGCGGGAACCACCTCGCTCGGAACGCTCATTCAGACGGCAAGCCGCCTTCGCGCCGAGCGTCTCGTCGTTGACGGCATCCGCGGCCCTGAAGCCCGTGACGCCCTGCTCGCGATGGCTGCACGTGGCGGTGGCACCTTGGTCGGTGTTCGCGCGGCTGCGCATGCAGGCGTCCTTGAGCATCTTGAGGCCCTCGCAAGCCTCGGTAGCTCCAAGGAAGGCGTCGCTGCACTGATCGGCGCCTCGGTGCACGTCATCGTGCGCATGGCCCGTGGCGCGGACGGCGTGCGTCGCGTCGAGTCCATCTCGGAGCTTGGCACCGAGGGCACAGTCGACCTCTTCGAGCACGGCGAGAACGGCTTTGCATCGACGGGCTATCGCCCCTCATTCATGCAGGGCTGAGCTCAGCGAAATCCAACTGAACGGCGTCCTGGCGAAAGCTCGGACGCCGTTTGACTTGAAGCGGGAGGTTGCGTGTCGAACGACGTGCTGGACAGCGAGGGCAATCTTGAGGCGCCCACCACGATGGATGCCATGCGCGGGTCCATCCTCATCGTCGCGATCAAATGGCTTCGCGCGCAGGGTCTCGAAAAGGCCTACCTCGCGGCGTTGCCCGCGCATGCACGGCAGGTCTTGCTCGCGGCCGATGTCAGCATGTGGATTCCCATGGACATCACGCTCATCCACTACGCGGCCCTCGACGGCTTGGGGCTGACCGTCGAGCAGCGCATCGAGTACGGCGCGAGCGTCTCGCGAAGTGTGAACGGCGTCGTCCTCTCGACGGTCGCGCGCCTGGCTGGAAGCGTTGGCCTCTCGCCCTTCACGCCACTCTCACGCTCGGCCAAGCTCTTTGCGCGCGGCTATCGAGGTGGTGCGGTCGCCGCCATCAAGACGGGTCCGAGCGAAGCGCGCTTTGAGGTCCTCGGTTGCCCCATCGCGCACTCGGCCTGCTTTCGCGACAACATTGCAGGCGCCCTGCTCGATGGCTCACGCCCCTTCGCGCCTCACGTGACGGTCTCGGAGATCCTCGCGCGCCGCACACCGACGTCGTACGCATTTCGCGTTCGCTGGTGAGGCCTTCACTGACGCGTAGGGCGGCTCACTGGCAGGTGATGGTCATCGAGAAGCCGCGCAGCGCGCCTGAATCCTGACCCACTTGGTCGGCGATCGAGAGCACCCACTCGCCGGCTGAAGCATGACCCCGTGCGCGTCGTACCGTGTGCGTCCGGAAGGGGTTTGCGCGTCCACGACGCTGAATCGAGTACGACGTCCCATCGGGGCCTTCGAGCGAGACAGCAAGGTCGGTGAAGTACGTGTGCGTGCCCTCGATGTCGATCGAGAGGCCGCCCATCACGCAGCTTGTGGGCACGTTCGCCGTGGCGCGCGTTGTGCGGAAATCCGTAATCGGTCCACCTCCACGGCCCTCTACCGTGATGACCTGACCGGGCGTGCCCGCACCCGCTTGAACGGCGACCTGTTGCGTCCCTGTGCCTGCCGGATCACCCGCCACCGGCGGCGTGCCGACGACCTCTGGCTGCAGGAGCACGTTGAGTGTCAGCGTGTTGTTCACTGGCGATGCGGTGATCGTCTGCGACTGATAGCCCGGCAGCTGAAAGGTGAACTCAAACGACTGCGCCTCGCCGGGCTGCGGACGCGGAACTGGCACCTGGGTGGTGAAGGGCGTGCGACCCAGGAGTGCACCTCCGCCCGTCACGCTCGCGCCCGTCGGCTGACTCGAAGCCGAGACCGAGACGAGCACCTGATCCGCGGGAACCTGCGGCGCCTCGTTGCCCTCAGGTGGCGGTGTCACGGGCGGCGGTGTGGGTGTCCCTCCGAAGCAGCAACCGGCGATGGAAGCGCCCAACGTCATCGCGAGAGAGGTTGCAATCCACGCACTACGCGTTGTGGGGCCCGTTCGAAGTGGTCGCATCGGGCGGGTTTGTACCATGCGTGGGGATTGTGGAGGCGACTGCATGCGGGTTCAGAGTCGCGTTCAAGAGCCCACCTTGGGTGAGCACATCGAGCAGGCTCGCACGCAATGGCTCGACGAAGGGAAGCCCAAGCATGAACACGAGGTCGCGCACCAAGCGCGCGCTCTTCTCAATCAAGAGCCGCGTCTCCTTCTGCCCGGGCGAGTCGTCATGCACAAAGCGCAGAAGGATGCCGAGGTGCATGGTCCAGAGCGCAAGGGCGAGCGGCTCACGCAGCTCCTCCAGCACTGTGTCGTGCGTGACCACGTCGCGAAAGAGGCCGATCGAAGCCTCACGCAGCGCATGCGTCTCCTTCGCGAAGAGCGAAGCTGGGCTGTCGAAATCGAGCACGGTCCGCGCCATCACATGCAGCACAGGGCGGTCATTCGCGCGGGCATCAAGTCCGGTCAGCATTGCGGCTTCAATGCGCTCGGCGAGGTCGGTACGCGTCTTCAGCGCCTCACGCGCAAGCTCTGCGTGCTTGGTGATGTGCTCTGCATAGAGCGCCATCGGGATCGCGTCCTTGCTCGCGAAGTAGTGATAGGCGAGCCCAAGCGAGACCTCTGCACGCGAGGCGATCTCCCGCATCGAGGCGGCATCAAAACCCTTCTTGCGAATCAGTGCACGCGCGACATCGAGGATGCGCTCGCGCGTCGCAACGCCATCTTTACGGCGCTTTGGCTCTGAGACAGAGGAAGCCTTCCCGGCACGCGAAGAAGGCTTATTTGCCTCGGATGAAGCCTTCTTTTCGCGCGTGGAAGCACTCTTGGGTGCCTTTGAAGCCTTCAGAGGAAGAGCGGACTCAGATGGCTTCTTTGGCATGCCCCATCACCGCAGAATGGACGAGATGGTCTCGTAGTCGCGCTCGCTGATGCTGCCGCTGCGTGCACAGCGGATGTGATCAGTTGGGTCGACAAGCACGTGAATCGGGATCGTCGCGCCGGCATCGAGGCCAAGCGAGGTGAGTAGTGCAGGAAGGCCTGCAGGGTCGATGAGGCGCGCCGTGGCAGGTGTCTCTGGATGCGCGCTCGCATACGTCGTGACGGCCTCGGCCGTCTGATCGACCGAGATGAAATACGTCGAGACGCTCTGCCCTGCGCTCGTCATGCGCGTGTGAAAATCTGCGATGAGCGGCATCTCTTCGACGCAGGGCGAGCACCACGTGGCCCACACGTTGATCCATCGCCAGCCCTCGCCCGGAAGCGACGCGCCTTCAAGCTGGGGCAAGGCAAGTGCGCGTCCCTCACCGACGGGCGCTGCGACATCGCAGAAGCGCACGGCAGGGTCTTCACGACGCACCGTGACCGCCTCCACGCGCGAGGGTGGGGCCTCTGGCGTGATCGTGGGTTCCTCGTCGCAGGCCGACAGGAACATGGCGCAGGCAAGGATGGAGAGTTGCGTCTTCATGGGGTTCACAGTCGGCAATCGATCCAGGCGATGAACGCGCTGCGGTTCAAGGTGTTGGGGTCGCAGGTGCCAGCGCCATCGCTGCGCGTCCAATCGCAGAAGCTCGGATTGAGCTGCGCGAACTCCTCGCCGAGCCAGAGCAAGCCCACTTGCTGATTGAGCTCAGGGTCGTGAAATTCGTTCTGCAGGTGGGCCATCACGGCCTCGGCGCGGGCGCGCGAGAGGTCTCGGTTGTGCTCCACGTTGCCCTCGGGTGAGGCGCGCGAGACGACGAAGAAATAGCTCGCACCTTGGCGGTCGGCGAAGACGCGCTCGAGCAATGCGGTGTCGATCTCCTCAAGGTCTGCCGAGTCACGATCGAACTGGATGATTCCGCCTCGGCCCTGCATCGGGAGGAAGAGCGCGTTGAAGTCATCGCCGCTCATCGTGGCCACGCTGCGTGCTTGCACGGGCTGACATCCGCGACCGCTTGCGCCGATGAGTCCACAGCTCGTGAGGACGCGACGAAGGATCGTGCGCAGCTGAGGCGTGCAGTAGTTCTCGTCGGCCTCGGCTGCGACCGCGACTTGCTCGCCTGAGCCTGCCATCGATGCGGCCTCGGCCTCGGCTTGCACCAAGCGTGCAGAGGCAGCGTTCTGCCAACGACGCGCGAGGAAGGTGGGCGTGGCGACACCGAAGAACGCGATGATGGCCGCGATCCCGATCATGGCGGAGCGGTTCATTCTGCACCTCGATCGAGGAGACGGGTCAGTACGTAGTCGACACCGAGATCGGTGTCCTCATCGCAGATGCGGGTGTTGTTCACATAGACCTGCGGGGTGAGCACGGGGAGTTGATTCGCGACGGCCCAGCGCAAGGAGCGATTGAGCTGCGCTTGAACACGTGCACTGCCGATGCACGAATGAAGATTCGGGAAGCGCTCATTCACCATGCGTGCGGCCGCGCCTGCATCGGCGGTGGTTGCAGTGCGAATTTCCTCTTGATGCTCGAAGGCCCAAGCGAGCACTTCCTCCGCGTCATCTTCTGCACAGAGCACAGCCTCGCTGACCACGCATGCGCCCGGGTGCACCGCGCCATCCACCATCCAGTTGCAGGTGCCATCGAGCGGGAAGAGCAAGACCTTGCGGCTCATCTGCCCTGCCGCCGGGTGGGCCGAGAAGCGACGCTCGAAACCGCGACATGAGGGACAGAGTGGGTCGAGCACCTCGACCATCGTGGCCTCACGTGTCTGAGGGCCAAGCGGCACCAGCACACGCCCTGCATCCTCGGGGTGCGCGAGTGTTCCGCAGGCACCGACAAAGTGATCGAAGTCAGGTGCATTCATCGCGTAGGCGCCGACTGGAATGAGCACGAATCCAAGGCCGATGACGAAGGCCAGAGCGAGTGCACCCCAGCTCGTGGGTGCGGGGCCTGTGGGCACTGTCTTGCGACGATTCACGTTCCCTGCACGAAGGCGCCTGTCCATCTCGCTGGCGGTGGCGAGACGCAGCTTCTTGGCGGACGCGGCGGTCTCATCAGATGCATTCACGGCGGGAATCGGCGGGACAAGGCCGAGATCTTCAATCGTGTCCTCCGCGCCTGTTGGCAGGCTTGCCAGCGAAACACCGCTACGCGCTTCGATCACGCGTTCGTCTTCTTCCTCCGCTGCGGCCTTCATCGCGGCATCGAGCGGCGCACTGCTTCGCGCTTTCACGAAAGCGATGATCGAGGTGACCATGCCGAGCGTGCTGGATGCGTAGATGCCAATGCAGATCTTGCAGGCTGCATCGAGCTCATGGAGCGAGAGGTATCCAAAAATGCATGAGGTCAAGAAGGGCAACGCCCATGCGAGCGCCTGATAGCCCGTCGCGCGCTTCTCACTCTCCTTGCTGAGGAGAAGCAGCGTGATCGCGCAGACTGCGAGGTAGGCGAAGACGGCCATCGAGGGCAGCGAGACTGGGATGCCGCCCCACACCGAGTCGCGCAGCACGGACGAGTAGGGGCTCATCAGCGTGGCGTGACAACCGCTTGTGCCCGTCACGTCGGGCGTATCGGCGCCGGGGATGAACGAGCAGTGCAGGCCATGCGTTTGGCGATCGAGGTGCGCAGTGAAGTCTGACGTCGAGACGCCCGAAAAGAAGAGACCGGCCATCGCGAACACCGCGAGAAGGCCTTGCAGAACACGGGGGAGCGACATGGCGCGAGGCTTAGCTCTCGATCGATCAGCGTCCAGCGTGGTGGCCTAGCAGCATCGATGTGAGGCGAGCGCGCTAGACGATGTGGAGGAGCCAGGCGAGACCGACTGCACTCACCGCGAAGACGAGCAGTGCGAGGGCGTAGACAACCCACTCGACCGTGGGCACGCGACTGAGCGCCGAGGCCTGCGCAGGCTCGGATTCGCCCTGTTTTGTGGGCTTTTCGGCCTCGCTCTCCGACTCGCCCTCGGCCGCATCGGCTGCTTTCACCGGCGCCGCATCCTCTGCCTCGGGCGCGGTCGGAGAGGCACTGAGTGAAGGCACCGCGGGCTCGGGCGTGGGCTCGGGCATGCGCACCTCGGGGAGGTGCTCAAGGGCCTTCCATGAGGGCTCAAGGTCGCTCTCGAAGACGAGCACGGTGCTGCCGATCGTCAGCTCATCGCGATCGGAGAGACGCTTCTGCGTTGTGCGCTCGCCATTCACCGAGAAGCCGTTCTTGCTTCCGAGGTCGACGAGGACGACTCCTTCAAACGTGATCTGCAGCTCGGCGTGTTCGCGTGATGCGTCTGCATCGCTGAGGCGGATCTCGGCGTCCTCGGCGCGACCGAGGATCATGCGTGCGGGTGCCTCGGCAAGCGCGACGGATTGCCCAGCCTCAGGCCCATGGACGAACACGATGCGCTGTGGGCTCAAGGGCGCCGCGTTCGCACGCACGGACTGCAAGAGCTTGCGCGCGAGGCTTGCGGTCCGCTCGCGTGAGGGTGCGTTGCGCACGGCCACGTTCGCCGTGAACACGACGCGGAAGAGACCGAGCTCGACGATGTCGCCATCACGCAGGGGCTTCTTTCGCTCGGCGACAATGCGCGCTCCGTTGACGCGTGTCCCGTTGAGCGAGCCGTGATCGACAATCGTGTAGCGAACGCCATCGGCCTCGATCGTCGCGTGCCGCGTGCTCACTGAGACATCGGGCAGCACGACATCGCTCGAGCCTCCTCGGCCGAGCACGATGCGCGCCTGATCGAACTCCCAGGGCGCATCGCGATCCACACTGATCGCTGTGGATGCGGCGGTGGGTGAGGTGCTTTGCGTTGGAGCGATGGTGAGGCGAACGCCCATGGGGTCTCACGCTTTCGGCCAGCGAGATCGAAAGGTCAAGTTTGGTGCGCGCTTCCAGAGGGCTCGTCACAAATTGGACTTTGGAGCGGCGCTTCGAGGATGTGTCGGGGGCGAGGCCAAACGACGTGAGTGACGACGAGGCGTAGTCACGAGGCGCACGTCGATGGCCCTCCGGAGGACAGATGCAAAGCGGACATGTGCAAACGAACGGCTCTAGTAACGAACGCAGAAATCATGCGTCCCCGCGCGTGCCGATCGATCTCCTCGTGGAGCTTCGCGGTGCGGATGAGCGCGCTGCCAAGCACCGTGTGAACGCTGAGGTCGATGATGCGTACGATGCCGATGCGCTCGACGTCTCGGCGACAGGCTTGCGCATGCGCTCATCGGTGTTGCCCGATGTGGGGCAGCGTCTGCGATGCCGCCTTGAGCTTCCCGAGACCGAAGCGCCCTTTGAAGCCGAAGGCGAAGTGGTTTGGTCGAGCGATGAGGGCGAGCACCAGGGCGAGTTTGGTCTTCGCTTTGATGCGTTGGGGAAGGGCACAACAGAGATGCTGAAGCACTGGACAATGCACCGCGGCGGACCGCGCACGTTGCCTGGCGAAGATGAGGCGCGTGCGTTTCGATCGCTCGGTCCTGCGCGTGTGTCGCTTGAGGGCGTGGCCTCCGCGATGGACTGCGACGTCGTGCGTCGCGATGAGACCTGCCTCGATGTGATGCAGGCCTTGCCCTTCCTTGAGCTGGGCAAGCTCGCTGAGGTGTTCGCCGATGGCTCGAGCGATCGTCGTCGTCTGGAGCAC
>JBILQT010000443.1:0-4761 GCA_044373065.1 Sandaracinaceae bacterium | reverse complement strand
AGTCCAGCTCCTGGACTTCCGAGTCCAGCTCCTGGACTTCGAGACCGCAGGTTCGCGCTTTTTTTGCCCTTCGCCGTGCCCTTCGCGATCGTGCGCGATGGAGGCACATCCTTTGGCGACGGCGGAAAGCACCCTTGATGAAGACGTAGTGGTTCGAGCGCCTGCAAAGCCTCGGAAGAAGAAGGCAATTGCGCTGACGGACGGCCACGACGATGCGGCACAAGCCACGCGTGATGCGCTCGCGCAGAAGCGCGAGGTGCGACGTGAGGCGGCGCCTCCAGAGCAAGGTCGAAGGCATGAGGTGCTTGGCCTGCTCGCGCTTGCGGCGACCGTGCTCTCGGGCCTTGCGCTCTTCTCCTATGACGCGCGCTCGACGGAGAATGCGATCGGATTTTTGGGCCTCCAACTCGCGAGCCTTTTGGCTTCCGCGTTCGGCATCGCAGCGTGGTTTGTCCCGCTTGAGCTCGCGCTGCTCTCGGGCCGCTTATTCACGCGCTCACGCTCGCCGCTTGGCCTTGCGCGTCTTGCCTCGACACTCGTCGTCGTGCTGATCGGATGCGCGATGGTGCATCTGGCGCTGGCCGGTGAAGAGGTGCTCGGTGGGCATCTCGCAGGCGGCGCGTTTGGTGAAGTGCTCGGCGAGGTGATGCGCTCTCTCTTTGGCCTCGTGGGCGCCTTTGTCGTGGGTCTCACGTTGCTCCTGGTGACGATGGTGCTGCGCACCTCGCTCTCGCTCGTGGGCGTGAGCAAGCAGGTTGCAGGCGTTGCGAAAAAGGGCGGAACGGCCGCGAAAGAAGGGCTTGGCCAGGTCGCCAATGCACTGCGTGAGGCGCGCGAGATTGAGCTGCGTGAGCGTGAAGAAGAGCGCCTCCGCAATGAGCCCAAGATCATCGCGCCGCAGCGCTCGTCGGCCGGTGTGCTCGTCTCGCCGGAGGGCGATGAAGACGCTGTGGACGATGACGTGCAGAGCGAGAGCGATGTCGCGCGAGGCGTTGCGGAGTCGCGTGATGCGCGCACCAAAGACGTCCCCAAGGAGATGCCGAAGCAGGCCACCGTGGAGGCCTCGAAGGAGCCCGCGAAGGCCAAGCCGGTTGCCACGAAGAAGGCCTCGATCAAGCCGCCCGCCAAGCCCGTGACCGTTGCGAGCTTGGAGGACGATGAGGCGATTGCGCGCGCGATCGAAGAGGCCGAGCGCGCCGAAGACGAAGACGAGATCATCGCCCCTCAGCCCGTGAAAGCCCCTGCTGCGAAGGTGGTTGAAGCGAAGGCCGCGCCCGAGGCGAAGAAGCCAACGATCGTGGCGCCCAAGGTGGTGCCGCCGACGCCGCTTGTCGTCTCAGATGCCTCCGAGGACGGGCCCAAGCGCGGTGAGTTCATTCTCCCGCCCACGACGTTGCTCGATCTACCCAAGCAACAAGCCCTCGCGATCGATGAACAAGCCTTGCGCCTCAATGCAGAGCGCTTGGTGGAGAAGCTCGCGGCCTATGGCGTGCGTGGACGCGTGGATGAGATTCATCCCGGCCCCGTCGTCACGATGTACGAGCTTGAGCCTGAGAGCGGGACGAAAGTCTCGAAGATCGCCTCGCTTGCGGATGACCTTGCGATGGCCCTCGCTGCACAGAAGGTGCGCATCGTCGCGCCCATCCCGGGCAAGGCGCGCGTGGGCTTTGAGCTGCCGAACAAGATTCGTCAGATGGTCGCGCTGCGTGAGATTCTGGAGGACGAGCGCTGGGGCGAGACGAAGGCCGCGTTGCCTGTCGCGTTCGGCAAAGACATCGCTGGGCAGCCTGTCTACGGCGACCTCGCGAAGATGCCGCATCTCCTCGTCGCAGGTGCCACGGGCGCCGGTAAGAGCGTGGGCTTGAACGTCATGCTCGCGTCGCTCTTGATGAAGCGGACGCCCGACGATGTGCGCCTCTTGATGATCGACCCGAAGGTCGTTGAGCTCGCTGTCTTCGATGGCATCCCGCATATGCTGCTGCCTGTCGTCACCGACATGAAGAAGGCGAACCTCGCGCTGCGCTGGGCCGTCGATGAGATGGAGCGTCGCTACCAGCTCTTTGCCGATGCCGGCGCGCGCAACGTGACGACCTACAACGAGCGCGTGGAGAAGGTGATCCGCGGTGAGCTCTCGGCCGACAAGCTCTCGCCGAAGAAGGTGGGCAAGCAGGTCGCGTACGGCGGCGAGGGCGAGGAAGTGCTCGTCGACCCCGTCGATGGTGAGCTTGCAGACGAGCTGCCGATGCCGACGAAGCTTCCCTACATCGTCGTGGTCGTCGATGAGTTCGCCGACTTGATGATGGTCGCTGCGAAGGATGTCGAAACTGCGATCGCACGCCTCGCGCAGAAGGCCCGCGCCGCTGGCATCCACGTGATCTTGGCGACGCAGCGCCCCTCGGTTGATGTCATCACCGGCATGATCAAGGCGAACTTCCCGGCGCGCATTGCGTTCAAGGTGAGCCAGCGCGAGGACAGCAAGACGATCTTGGGCCGCAACGGTGCAGAGCACCTGCTCGGCCAGGGCGACATGCTGATGATCCCGCCCGGCTCCAGCGACCTCAAGCGCGTGCACTGCGCCTACATCGGCGAGGACGAGGTGCAGGCCGTCTGTGATCACCTTCGCGCGCAGGGCAAGCCTGTCTACGACGAGCGCATCATCGCGCCGCGTGAGGATGAGGACGGCAATGAGATCGGTGCGGATAGCAACGAGAAGAACTCGGGCGATGCTGTCTACGACAAGGCCGTCGCCGCCGTTGCAGCTGCGGGCTACTGCTCGATCAGTCACCTCCAGAGGCAGCTCAGCGTTGGCTACAACAAGGCGGCGAAGCTGGTCGAGCAGATGGAGAAGGAAGGCGTCGTCGGGCCTGCGAGTGGCAAGGCGGGTGGGCGTCGCGAAGTGCTGATCAACGCGCTGGGTTGATGGCACTTGTCTTTTGATTTGATCGCGGCTTACGTCCTCAGTCGCTCCCTGCGACGTACGCAGCGTACGCCTCGGTCGCTCCTTCCGGGCGCGCTCGCGCTGAAATCAAAATCCTGCGTGCCACAGGAGGCGAATCACTGCGGGTCGCTGCTGAGGTCGAAGAACTCGCGCGCCTGACCATCCGCCGGCACCGTGATGGTGCGTGTGTGCTCGGTGCCATCGCGGTCGACGAAGCGAAGACGCACGGAGCCTGCACTCACCTCGACGTCGCCGATGGGCGTGGTGCCGAGCAAGCGCTGGCCGACATAGACCTTCGACCAGGGTCGCGTGTTCACCGAGAGGCGACCCTCTGCGCGCGAGGGCGGCGGCTCGGTGGGCGTCTCCGTCGTCGTCGTCTCGTCTGTGCGCGGCCGGTCCGGACGATTCGGACGGCTTGGCCTCTCGACC
Organism: Sandaracinaceae bacterium; assembly: GCA_044373065.1. Lineage (GTDB taxonomy): Bacteria > Myxococcota_A > Polyangia > Polyangiales > Sandaracinaceae > JAFLCL01. Next base: position 1,394 of record JBILQT010000443.1, on the reverse strand, counting down.
GGCGCCTCAATGCGGATCAGCTCGCCCAGAATCGGCAAGCGCTCACCGCGACGCAGCTCAACCGTGTCCTCCCAGACCTCGTAGCCGTCGCGCGTCAGGCGCAGATTCCACTCGCGCGCCTCGAGATTCGCGAGCTCCATCGGCGTGGTGCCAACCTCACCGCGGCCCTCAATCCAGATGCGCGCGCCGCTTGGAACGCTGTCGATGAAGAGCGCCGACGCGTTGGGATCGGCAGGCACCACGTTCGTTGCGGGCGGCGTTTCGGGCGTCGGCTCGGGCGTGGGTTCGGGAGGCGTGACCACCGCCACAGGCTGCTCACCGAAGTGCAGCATGCCCGTCCACCAGGCCGCGAAACCAAGCGCGCCGATGACGAGTGACATCGCGAGGAGAAGCATGATGGCCATGCGCGCCGTGCTGCCGCGCGGCTCGGGCGGCATGACGGAGTTGAGCTGATCGTCGGTGATCGAGGCGATGCGCTCGGTCGCATTCGGCGGCAATTTCGCGGGCGCGAGGCTCTCATCGCTGCCGGTGACTCCGGCCGTCTTGGGCGGCACTTGAATGCGCGTATCGAGGCGCGGGCCGGCCTTGATCTCATTTGCGAAGAGCAGCGCCATCGACTCGCCGATGCGCGCACTCGGGACGATCTCGCCCATGCGACCCAGCACCTGCTCGATCGCAAACTGCATCTCCGCCGCGCTCTGAAATCTGTCCTCGGGGCGCTTGGCAATCGCACGCCGCACGATCGCATCGACCTCGGTCGGGATATGCGGATGCACGTCGGAGAGCGCAGGCACCTCCTCGTAGACAAGCGCGCGCATTGTGTCGAACTCAGTCGGCCGCTTGAAGGGATTGGTGCCGTCGAGCAGCTCGTACATGCAGACGCCGAGCGCGAAGACATCGGCGCGCGCATCGATTGGCTCTCCGAGACATTGCTGCGGCGCCATGTAGGCGAACTTGCCTTTGACGACGCCCGCCTCCGTGCGCGTCGAGTGGCTCGAGGCCTTGGCGATGCCGAAGTCGAGCAGCTTCACGACGCCGTCGTAGGCGACCATGACGTTCTGCGGGCTCACATCGCGATGCACGATGCCGAGCGGCTCGCCCGTCGTCTGATCGCAAGCGCGGTGCGCGTGATCGAGGGCTTCTGCGACGAGCGAGATCATCTTCATCGCGATCGGCATCGAGAGGCCGCCGACATCGCGCGCTCTTCGCAGCACCTTCGAGAGGGGCATGCCGTTCACCCACTCCATCGCGATGTAGTAGGAGCCGCCTTCATTGCCGAACGCGTAGACGTGGCAGATGTTGGGATGGTTGAGCTGCATCGCAAGACGCGCCTCATCCTTGAACATCACGATGAATTGATTGTCGGCGGCGACATGCGGGAGCACGCGCTTCAC
>JBILQT010000442.1:0-4770 GCA_044373065.1 Sandaracinaceae bacterium | reverse complement strand
GAACCGCATCTTGATGTACCCAACCGGCGAGACGGCACGCGACTCATCGGGCACCTGGCACTACCCAGGCGGGCTCGCTGTGGACCCGGATTCGCGTCGCTATCACCTGCCAGACGGTCGCGTCGTCGAGAGTGAATCCGAGTTGCTCAGCTGGGGCTGCGCGCGTGTGGGAAGCGAGGCCTGTGGCGATGTGCTCGACTCGATGCCTGCCGCTTGGGCCGAGATGCGCGGCGCGCTCATCACCATGATGCTCTGGCTCGGACGGGTGCGATGAAGCGCATTGGAATCTTGTTGTTCGTGGCCTCGATGGGTGCGTCGCTCGCATCATCACTCGGCTGCGTGGTCGTCCCTCGCTACGCCCGCGAGACTCTCGGTGACCCTGCGATGGCGGCCAACGAAGACATGCTCGGCCGGTCCATACGCAAGCTTCGCAGCACGCGTGAAGGTGCTGCGGGTGGAGACGGGACGACCGCCGGCGGCGGCTGCGGATGCGGGCAATGAGGAAGGTGATTCTGCGACAGCGCTTCGTCGTGTTGCTCGCCTCACTCGCCGCAGTGCCGAGCTTCGTCGTCGGTCAATCGTTCGAGTCGACTCCTCCTCCAAGCGGCCTCGATTTGCTCTCTGCGAGTGCGATTCCCGATGGAGAGCCCTTCCGTGAACCCGACGTGGTGCTCGACCGCTTTGGCGCGCGCTTCACGCTCTTCAGCCAGCAGGGCCAGGGCCTTCAATCGCAAGCCTCAAACAACCCTCAAGGCCCGGGCAGCGAGGCCGTCACCATCTTCAACCCGATCTTCTACGCGCACCTCAAGCAGCGCGGCGGCATCACGCACGATGTCTACATTCCTGTCGATATCGTGACCGCCGTCTCGACCGATGCGCTCGATGCGGTGGCGACCGCGTCACGTGAGAACGAGGCCTTCGCTGCCGACATCATGACGACGGTGGAGGATGGCCCAGACCAGCGCTTGCTCCTCCACTGGGGCGCGCACGTCGAAGAAGAAATGCGCGCAGTACGCTTGGGCTTCGGCATCTCGAATGACTTCGCCGATGACAACGCAATGCTCACCGTGATGTTCGATGCGGTCGGCGATGTGCTCGAGCCCGATCAGCCCAACGGCTACGACCCAGGCCTCGAGTCGCGCTTCACCTTCGGCGCAAACATCACCTTCACGCAGCTCCTCTCGGAGACGACGACGATGCTCGCGTCGTACGGCGTGACGGGACAATCCGGTCATATTCATACCCCATGGAATTCGATCCCGATGGAGGCGGGTGGGCGCATCGCGGACTACTGGCCCAAGACACGCGTGCGGCATGCTGCATCGCTTCGCCTTGCGCAGGGCATCCCGGCGACACGCACCTTCGCCAACGCGGGCTACCGCTTCTACTTCGACGACTACGGCGCCACCGCACACTCCGCCGACGTGACGCTCACGCAGTACGTCACCGACGACTTCTGGGTCCGCGCGAATTACCGGTACCACTCGCAGGGCGCGCCCGTCTTCTGGCAGTCCCTTTTCCCCGCGACAAGCGACCCCCAATACGGGTACCGCACGGCCGACTCCGACCTCGCAACGCTCGACCTGCACGAGGTCGGCGGGAGCATGCGCTGGTTCTACGATCGACGCGGCGCACCGACGATCGACACGAGCTGGTTCGAGGTGAACTACGTCTACTACGGGCGTTCAAACTCACTCGAAGTACACGTCGCCTCGCTCGGTTTCGGCACGCACATCGATTGATCGCGCGGCACGCAAAAGCGCCCGCCTCGCATCAGGAGACGGGCGCTTGCATGCGGTCGACGTGTCTCACTCCATCATCGTCGCGAGCGAGCGGTCATACGCGTTGACCCACTCGTCTACGGTGCTGTCGTTCACCGCGACGATGCCCATCGCGCCGAGCGTGCGCTCACCACGCGCATCGAGACGTTGCTGCGCGACATGCAAGCCGTTCTGGTCGTAGATGCTCACCACCGTCTTGGTGAGCGCCTTGCTCGTAGGGATGAAGCCGCCCGTCGCAACGCCCCACTCCGAGTAGATGATCGCAATGTATTGCGCGCCCGTGGCCTGACAGAGCAGCGCGGCCTGCTGCGGCGTCACACGCGCACCCACGAGGTCACCGCGGCCTGGTCCAAACGTCAGCATCGGAACGCCGTTGATGAAGGGCACCGCGACGTCGTAGGGCACGCTCGGCACCTGCTGATACGCAGGGTTGGAGACAAACGCGCTCACCGGGATGACGGTGTAGTGCTGGCCAAGCCGCGCCTCGGCGATGCTCACCATCTGCGCCGCGCGGCTCGTCATGATGTCGCCCGTACGCACGGCATTCCAACCCTGGAGCGCACCGTTGTAGTCGTTGATGCTGAGCGAGACGACGGCGATGGTGCCGCCCGGTCGCTCGCGCGCAAAGTTGCGAACACTCATCGGTCCACCACATCCGATCGTGGCGATGAGTGAGAGTGCGAACGTGAGCAGTGCAAAGAAGCGGATCGATGAGCGCATGGTCCCTCCGAAAGAGTGTCGAGGAGGGAGACGTTCCTTCAGCGCCGGAAAAGAAACAACGCCGAACGCTCACCAGAGGAAGGGAATGATCACGCGGCGCGTCTTCGGGTAGTCGCTGAACTTCGTCAGATACCAACGATGATGATCGCGTGCGCGCGGCGCGAGGTTCGCGAAGGTGTAGAGCGCGAAGGCAAGTCCTGGCAGTGACCAACTCGCGATCGCAAAGCCCGTCCACTCGAGCAACTCGCCGAAGTAGTTGGGGCACGTGATGAACTCGTAGAGCCCACCGCGCGGGATTTTGTAGCCCGTCTCGCCCGGCTTCCGAAGGTTCATCAAGACCCAATCGGCGTGCTGGTTGATGGCGAAGCCGATCACGAAGACGAGAGCTCCGACGATGAAGCGCGCATCGAGAAGCCACGAGGCATCGTAGTGCCCGAGGTGCGAGACCCAGCGCGCATTCACGTAGGCGTTGAGCGTGTTGAACGCGACCGCGGTGAGCACGATCGAGAGCGGCGTCGTCTTGCCTTCGGCCTTGATGCGTAAGGGGAAGATGAACGTGCGGTTGACGTAGTGAACCTGCCAGAGCGACATCAACGCGAGGGGCGCGACCTCCAGCGCGTGCTCGCCCATGAAGAAGATGGCGAGCCAGAGCACGCATGCGGGCAGCTCCATCAGCACCCACGCGATGCGCTGATTGATCTCGGGGCCCCACCCTCCTCGACCATGCCGGCCGTAGGGCGCGGTGATGAAGAAGAGTGAGATGAACGTGATGAGGGCGAGGCCAATCTCGGCCCAGGTCGCGTAGGTGTGGAGTGTCGCTTCCGTCACGGAAGCCTTATCGCACAGCTTCCCGCACCTTCGTGATCCTCGTCCGCGGAACGCGCAACGCCAAAGGCTCCTCCGCGGAGATACCCTTCCGCGCGTGCGCATCGCCCTCACCCTCTTCGCGCTTCTCGCGCTCTTCAGCACGCGCGTTCACGCGCAGCCGTACGTGACGCCGCGCTCGCTCGGTGTCGCACCTGCACTCAACGCCTGCGCGCTCGCCTCGATGCTCGATGAGGCAACGCTGCAAGGCGTCGAGATGGTGATCGCGCCAGGCCCGGATGGACGTGCGGCCATCCACATCATGCAAGCACCGCCCGAGTTGAGCGCCTGCATCATGACGGCGATGGCGCGCATCACACGCGGCCGCTGGCGTCATGGAGAGCAAGTCTTTCACCCCCTGAGCGACTTTGATCTTCCGCTCGACCCGATGCCGCCTGGGCCCATCGACGAAGTGGCGAACGCGGAGGCTTCCTTCGCTGCGCTCCGCACAGACAGGCGCCGTCTCGCACGCTTGAATGAGCTTGCGGAGCAACGCCACGGCCTTGCGGTTGCGCTGGCGCCAACGCTGCTCGCGCGCTTCTCCGATCGACGCGCGGGTGCAGTCGCGCTTTGTCGAGTGGTCGTGGGCGACGAGGCCTTTTCAATCATATCGAATTCATTGCGTGAAACAGAGCGCGCTTGGTTTGGGCAGATCACCCGAGGGCGATGTGGCTATGCGCGCTTTGCGGCGTGCGCGGCCGATCAGGAATGCGCGCTTGTGCACGATGCGCCGTGTTGCTCTGGGACGCGTGCGGTCTTGCAGTCCGAAGCACCGCCGCCCAACCCGAGTTGCGGGATGACGGTCTGCGCGACGTCCGTCCGAGCCGTCTGTAGGCAAGGCCGTTGTGTGATCGAAGTCGAGCGGCAACCCGCCACGCTCACGGCCGAGGTGCAGGGCGAGCCCACGCGGTCCGACGAAATCCAAACGCGGCTTCGAAACGAACTCAACCGGCTCATGCTGGCTCGCTGCTTCGCCAGCGAGGCGCCAGCCTTCATGTTCAGCACGACCCTCGAGATCGCGCACGACGGGACAGTGGACAGTCGCGACGTGCAGATGCCGCGCATTGCGCCTCCGGACAGCGCAACTTGTGTCGTGGGCATCCTCGAGAGCATGCGCCTTGGCGTGGGAAGCGAAGGCGTCGTCACGCTGCGCGTGCGCTACATGCCGCCGCGCTGAGATCGCCGGATGCGAAGGATCTGCGCAATAAAGAAGGCCACCCTCCTTTCGGAAGATGGCCTTTGCATGGATGAGTGTGACCTCATCAGACGCGAACAGCGGGGACTAGACGTGGACCCCCACGGTTCGATCCTGGGACATGCGTTTCATACATTCGCTTTTGTTCACTCGCTGTTCCTCCCCCGGCATAAGCCGGCGTCCTCGGGCATCGACTACGGCGCATGTTTT
>JBILQT010000441.1:0-4785 GCA_044373065.1 Sandaracinaceae bacterium | reverse complement strand
GAGGGATATTCCCATCTCATGAGAGGATCATGCCTCGGGCATCGGCGGCAACCCGGGGATCAAACAAGAGGCGATCAAGTGAGAAGCGAACTGCCTTAGTCAGTGAAGGAGGGCCACCAGTCCGTCTCACAGAGGGCTTGGTGCGTGTCCGTGCAGACCACTGCGTTCCAGACGTCCCCGCTTGAAACGAGGCAGGTGTCTTCAGCGATGCGCGCGAGGCTGAAGAGAAAAGGTTCTCCGCTTTCCCAACGCCGCCCACGCGTCCCGAGCCAGGCATCGGGGAACGCCATCGCGACCTGCTGAGACTCGACGACGCTGTGCATCGAAACGAGGTGCGCGGGCGCAGCGCATTGCGTGAGCGCGTCTGCATAGGTGCTGGTTGCACGGCCCTCGTAGCAATGAAGGCCGTCCTCACTGCGCAAGCCTGTGCACGGCATCATGTAGGGCGCGCACGGTGCGTCGCGGCAGACCTCGGCACGAAAGAGCGCGGCACGGGTTGGGCCCAGCGCGGGCACATCGAGACCCGTTGCTGATTGAAGCGAGAAGAAGAGTTCCCGCGAGCGCGCCACGTGAAAGGGGCGTACGAGCAACGCGCCTTCGAGTTGCCCGAACTCGGGGCGCTCCGACGTCCCATCAAAGACCCCTTCGAGGCTCACGCGATGCAGCGCGCGAAGCTCCCCCGCTTGGGTCAAATAGAGCGTGAGACCATCTTCACTCAGCGCCGGGAAGCGGCCGAGCGACACAAGCTTTGGCAAGGACCAGCCGCCCGTTTCTAAGCGCAGCGTGGAGTAGACCGAGCCCGCGCGAGACAAGAAGAGTTCTCTACCGTCGCGTCGAACGTATGGGTCTCCGAATGCCTCAAACGTGGCGACAAGAGAAGGCGCTCCGCCCGACCATGTGTAGACATGGGTGTGCACAGCGTTTCCGATCTCGACGAAGAGCTGCGTGCCGTCTTCCGTCGCGCTGACCGCGCTGGGTGCCTCCGTGAGGACGATTTGCGTCTCGGCCGCGAAGGGCTCGCGCACGGAGCCGCGACGAAACACGAGGATCTCACTGCGCGAGACGCCATCGACCACTGGGGTGGTGAACAAGCGCGTCGCGTTGTTGGTCACGTCGGCCGCGCCGTAGCGCACGCCACCCAGGACATCGTCATCGACCGGCATCGCAGCAAGGACGGGATGGAGGGCGCCGAGATAGAAAGGGCAGCCTTCGTCGATTCGCCCGTCGCGGTCTTCGTCGACCGGGATACGTCGCCGCCCGGGTGAGCAGGACTCGGTGCCCGTCGCATCGAACTCCCAAGCATCAAGGGCCGTGTCGGGCTCGACGAACGCATCCTGGCCAACATCCACTCCGGCATCTCGCTGCCGGCGTGCGTCGAATGCGTCCTCGCAGCCCACGCAATCGGATGCGCACTCGCATCCCTCGGAGAAGCCAAGCGCAAAGGCGGAGACAAGGCCTGCGAAGGTCGTGGTGCAGCGTGCAAAGCGCTTCATGGAAGACGCTCGAACGCCACTTCCGCGGAGAGCTCAGTCAGCAGCGACTCCAGCTCCACGAGAAGACCGCTCGTCGTGACGAGCGCGATGACATGCGGCGCATCGAGACCCTGCTTCGGCTCGCCCTGGAGCGAGACGAGCCCCTCGTACCCAAGCAGGATGCCACCCAGCACGACGACATCCTCCTTCGCGATGCGGAGATGAATGCGGACTTCGTATTCGGTGGAGGGCACGTGGCATCATGGTGTCATGACTTTTTCACCACGCTTTGCTTTGAGTTTGATCGTGCTCTTGGGATGCAATCTGCCCTGGATCGCAGAGGCGCAGATCGGTTGCTGGGAGAACGTGGGCGGCATGCCTACGTGTGTACGTCTGACGTTGAGCTGCGAAACCGATGGCAACTGCGCGTCGGGGTCTTGCATCGACAACGTCTGCGTCGACGCGGCGCGGAGACCATGCACGCCGTGTCTTGGTGGCATGACGTGTCCGGGCGAGTTCGATGGTGGCTCGCTCTCTCCCGCATCGACGGTCAGGCGCTGCATCTACAACCACCCGTGCGGTGTGGAGCGCCAGATCCAGCCGGTGGGTCTAGCTTCTACTTCGCTCTGCTTCCTCGCTGCCGATCGGGTCACGCCCGTCCTTTGGGGGGCGGGTGATTGCGATGGCGATGGCCTCGTCAACGGGATGGAATCGGATTCTGCCTGCGTCGACGTGGTGGTGCGCGAGGCGCCCATGACAGCCGCGAGCACGGCAACACACGTGGTCGAGCGCGCCTTTGAGACGTGTTCCGCCGGCACCCGTGAGGTTGCCCCTGGTCGCTGCGCGTCACTCGATGTGCTCGGGGTCGCCTGCAGGTCTGGTGCGTGCGGCGAGGGAGCACGCTGCGTACGCACCACACCCTCGGATGGAATCTGCACGTACTCGGCCGTACCCGCGCCGTTCGATCGGCGGACCCGCGAGGACGGAAGCTGCGTCGAGGCCGCCCTCACGAACGGATGGCCGACGAGCTCACTCGCACTCGCCTGCAGCGTTGGAGTCGGGGGATGGCCTCAAGGTGATTGCGATCGGGATGGCATTCCCAACCATGCCGACGCGCATGTTTGCGAGCAGCTCGCGTTGGTAAGGCGCGCCGCGAGCGGCTTGTTCTTCCAGTCATCGCCAGGACAGGTCACGACCTGCGGCAGCGGAGGCCGAAGCGTGTTGCCCTCCGACATGGCCTGCGCGGATGCGACCGACTCTGTCTCGTTCGGCGTGGCGTGCGACATGCATCAAGACTGTCCTGTCGTCCCCGGCAACTTCGGGCGCTGTCTCTTCTTGCCCACCGTCACGGATAGCGTGCTGGGCGTCTGCTTGTACGACCCAGTCGTCGAGGGAGATGACAACTCCTGCCTGAGCCATCCTCCGACGGGCTGCTTCAACACCGGCGGCGACTACGACTTTGTCGCGATCGACAACTGCGACGGCACATCGCCGATGAACGCTGCGGACCGCGACGTGTGTTCGGTCTCTGTCGTCCCGACCACGGACGCTGGCGTGGATGCTGGTCCAGACGGAGGCCTCGACGCAGGCCCTGATGCCCCAGCACTCGATGCCAGCGCACAGGAGGATGCCCGTGGGGGCAGAGATGCGAGTGGTCCACCCGTGACGTTCAGCGGTGGCGGCGGATGTGTTTGTGCTGCTGGTTCACACGCCCCTCTGGGCAGCGTTGGCTTCACCGTGCTCGCGCTCATCGCGGGCGCCTTGGGTCGGATGCGGAGGAAGGTTTCGAGGGTCAATCCATGAGATTGAAATATGTCTTCTTTGTCGTCGCTACAGCATCGGCACCCTTCGTCGTAATCGACGAAGCGCATGCAGGTCTTGGATGTTGGAACGGCTCGGATGCGTATTGCGAGATCGACACGACGTCGTGCGCCGCGGGCACTTGCGACGGAGTCTGTGCCTCAGATGGCGCTGGCGGCGCGTACTGCCTCGACCGCGCGTGTGAACTCTGCCTCCCAGCAGGGGAGACCTGCGACCAAGCGCTCGACAGCATCCTCCTTCGCCAGCTTGGTGTGCAGGGGATGGCTCCAGTCACTCAAACTGGTGTGTGCAGCTTCACAACGGATTGCGGGTTGCTGGAGGTCGGCCTGAATCAGAGCGGAAGCGAAGCACCCTGGGTGACGAGCGACTTCTGCTACCTCGATGGCGCCACGCATATGACCCCGCTGCTCTGGGGCGAAGGAGACTGCGATGGTGACCTTCTGCCGAATGACTCGGACCCAAGCGCCTGCCTTCTGGTGCTGGGTCGCATGGGCAACGCGCTCAACACCACGGTGCTGCGTCGGCATCGGGTGCCGTGCTCGGCGAGCGGTGCGCGCCGCGTCGGGCGCGATGGCATCTGCGCCAATGACGGCATCGCGATCGCATGCAATCCAAGCGTAGGGCTTGAGTGCCCGCAGGAAGGCGCGTGCGCGTTCGACCCTGACTTGGTCCTCGGCCTCTGCACCTACCGTGAGCCTCCTGCCGCACCGATTGTCGCGCCGACGCCCTGCCTTGAAAACATGGGCTGCATCGCCTCGGTGAGGGCCGATGAGTACGCCGCATGGTCGGATGGAGACTGCGACAGCGACATGCGCGCCAACGACGTGGACCCAGACATCTGTCTGGTTGCTGCGCCAACACCGACCTCCGACGCTGGGCCTGCGCTCGATGCGGCCCGCCGCGATGCCGGAGCCATCCCCGAGGGCACGACCTTCACAGGCGGCGGTGGCATCGTGTGCAGTGCCTCATCCGGAAGGGAGGGGCGAGCAAGCGGGCTCGGCTGGGCCGCCCTCTCGCTGCTCGCCCTTGTCGTCACCCGACGGAATTTCTTGGTTCGCTGACCAAGAAACGAATCACTTCATCAACGTCTCAAGCTCGCCGCTCTCGATGAGCTTCTTCAAGTCATCCGCGCCGCCGACGAGCGTGCCCTTCACAAAGACCATCGGGAAGGTCGGCCAGCCCGTCCACATCTTGAGCGCGTTGCGACGACGCCAGGTGCTGAAGTAGCTGCCGTACTCGAGGTAGGCGTACTCGATGCCCTTGGCCTTGAGTGCCTTGCAGGCCGTTCGTGGCGCGGGGTTCTGCGCCATGCCGACCACGACAATCGTGTTCTTCGCGATGGCGGCCTGCACCTCCTCGACGATGTCGCGGTGGTTGGACGAAATCTTCTCGCGGACGGCGGGGTGGATCTTGGACTCATCGAGGACGTGGCGGGCCATGGAACTCTCCTTGAGCGCTCTTCGTCATTCGAGAAGCGCGTTGCGATGCGCGA
>JBILQT010000440.1:0-4814 GCA_044373065.1 Sandaracinaceae bacterium | reverse complement strand
CTCGCGGGCGACCTCGGGGTCATCGCCCAAGTAGTACTCAATGAGGCTTGTGGTGCGCGCGCGGATGGCGGTGAGCACCTTCACGGTGGACTCGGGCACGAGCGCATCGCCTTCCGCGTTCTCGGTGCTCTGGTAGGCCGCGGCGGCCACCTTCACGGCCTCGTGGAGGGCTGGGTGCGCAGCGACAAGCTCATGGTTCACCTCTTCATCGGGCAGCGCATCGAAGCGTGCACGCGTCTTGGGCTCCGCCAGATGCTTGGCCACGGTCGCGGCCGCGGCGAGCGCTGCACTTGGGTCGACTGCGGGGATGGGGAGTGCCGCGAGGTCGTGGCGCTCTTCTGTTGGTGCGGGAACAGGAGCCTTCTTGGTTGCCATGCGGAAAGGCGTCTCATGGGGCGGCGGATGTTGGCAAGCGCGGGCACATGCTCACGCATCGCCGCTCCCCGTCAGGGGTCCGCCTGCACGAGGCGCGCGATCGCCTCGCTCAGCGCATCCATGGAGATGGGCTTGGTGAGGTAGCCGTCCATGCCCATCTGCAGGCAGCGCTCTCGGTCCTCCTCCATCGCGTGCGCGGTCATCGCGACAATGGGCACGCGCGCTGCGGTCTGTGCCTTGAGCGACCGGAGCATGCGGGTCGCCTCCTCGCCGCCGATGACCGGCATCTGCAAATCCATCAGCACGAGGTTGAATCGATGCTCCTGGTAGAGGCGCACGGCCTCGGCCCCGTCCTCTGCGACGGTGACGCGATGGCCGAGCTTCTCGAGCAGTCGTACCGCAAGCCGCTGGTTGATCGGATTGTCCTCCGCCAGAAGCACATGAAGCCCTGAGCGAGGCGCCTGCGAATGCGCGGGCTCCGGGCGCTCGAGGGCCACCGCGGGCGAGAAGACGCGGCCCAGAACCTCCCAGAGCTCTCGCTCAAGCACGGGCTTGGTGAGGGAATGGCCCGAGGGCGTCTCTCGCCCCGCGCTCCGCACCGCGGCGCGCATCATCACGGTCGTCGGGGCATGTCGCGCCTCCGCCAGCCGGCCAACCCAACCTCCAGCCTCCACCGTCTCCGTGTCCACAAGCAGGCAGCCAAAGAGCTGCCCAGCCTCAAGGATCTCCAGCGCGCCTTGGCTGCTGCGCGCGACCTGCGTCTGAAGGCCGCCATGCCGTAGGACTGCGGCCATCGCCTCGAGATTCGTGGCGCTCTGGTCGATGATGAGCACCTGCCGCCCGCGAGACACCGTCGCGCTCGTGCGTGCGGCGAGAGACCCCGTCTTGACCGGGACGCTCAAGCAGAACGTGCTGCCCTCACCCAGCGTGCTCGTCACCGAGAGCGCACCACCCATCATGTTGGCGAAGCGACGTGAGATCGCGAGGCCAAGCCCGGTGCCTCCAAACCTGCGCGCGACCGAGGCGTCTCCTTGGGCGAAGGGCTCGAAGATCTGCTCGAGGTCCGCGCTCGCGATTCCGATGCCCGTGTCGACGACGGCCATGTTCAGCATGCAGCCGCCAGGACGAATATTCGTCGCCGAGATGCGCACACACACCTCGCCGGTTGCCGTGAACTTCACGGCGTTGCCGAGCAGGTTGATCAGCACTTGGCGAATGCGCGAGGCGTCGGCGATCACCTGGTCTGGAACGCCCGGATCAATCGCGAGGATCAGCTCCACGCCCTTGGCTGCGGCGGGAACTGCGAGCAGCCGAACGCACTCGCCGAGGAGGGCACGCACCGAGAGATGCACGACCTCCACATCGAAGTGGCCCGCCTCGATCTTGGAGAAGTCGAGGAGGTCATTGATGATCGTCATCAGCGATTCGCCCGAGCTGCGGATCATCTGCAGGTACTCGCGCTGCTCGCCTGTGATCTCGGTGTCGAGACAGAGCTCGGTCAGGCCCACTATGCCGTTCATCGGCGTGCGAATCTCGTGGCTCACGTTCGCGATGAAATCGCTCTTGGCCCGATTGGCGCGCTCGGCGGCTTCTTTGGCGGCGGTCATCTCCTGGGCTGCAAGACGCTCTGCCGTGATGTCCGTGTTCGACCCGACCATCCGCGAAGGTCGCCCCGCGGCATCGCGCTCCGTCACCTGCCCTTGGATGCGCAGCCAACGCAACTCGCCCGATTTGCGCCGCACCGGGACTTCGACAGCATACGAAGGCGTCTGAAGCTCCATGTGTCGTTTCGTCGCTGCTTGAAGTGCGGCGCCAGCCTCTGGCGACAGGAACCCCAGGAACCCCGTGGGCGCTTCCTCCGGCTCGTAGCCGAGCATGCGAAGACAGCCAGCACTCCGAAAGATGCTCTGGCCCGTGGTCTCCCAGACGGCCACGCCCGAGTTCGCGATCGCGCGCTCAAAGCGTGCCTCGGTCGCGCGCAGTTGACGCAGCGTCTCCTCGGTCTCCTCAAGTGCCGCGTCGGCCTCCGAAGCAAACGCAATGAGACGCTGGATGCGCTCGCGCTGCGTCGCCTCATCGGCCGGCTGAAGCTCGGAGAGCGATGAGACTTCGAAGAGGCGACACAATTGGTCCGTTAGTCGAATAGGCATCTCACCGCCCTGGATTCTGTTCCAGCGAAGTACCGAGCGAATCGCATGAAAAACGCTGCGCGCACAACCAGCGCTCGCGTCATCCGTGAGTCTAAGGGTTTCTCCACAAGCCGTCGCCAAAAATGAAGACGCGCCGTGATTCGACTCGCAAATCAGTCAGGTGAGCCCGTTCGACTATTCAAGCGTCCACTTGAATAGTCGAGACTATGAGCACTGCCGCGCGACGCTTCAAAGACAACATCTACGTGCAGCTCGCACGCATCGGGAAGGCGATGGCCGCGCCCAAGCGGCTTGAGCTTCTTGACCTGCTCGCGCAGGCGCCACGCACGGTCGAGGTGCTCGCGGAGCAGGCCGCGATCTCGACCGCGAATGCCTCGCAGCATCTTCAGGTGCTGCGCGCCGCGGGGCTTGTGGTCTCGGAGAAGCAGGGGCTCTACGTGCACTACCGGCTGGCCTCCGATGCGGTGAGCGACTTCGCCGTCGCGCTGCGCGGGCTGGCCGAGTCGCAGCTTGTCGAGGTGGAGCAAGTCGCGCGCGGCTTTCTGAAGACGCGCGATCTGCTGGAGGCTGTCGATGAGGAGGAGCTGGTGGGTCGTGTGCGGCGGCGCGAGGTGACGATCCTCGATGTGCGCCCAGCCGCTGAGTTCGCCGCGGGGCACATCCCAGGCGCGCTTTCTGTCCCGCTCCCCGCGCTCAAGTCGATGCTCGCCACGCTGCCCAAAGATCGCGAGGTCGTCGCGTACTGCCGAGGGCCCTACTGCGTGATGGCCATCGAGGCTGTGACGCAGCTTCGCAAGCAAGGTTTCACCGCGCACCGCCTGGAGCTGGGCGTGGCGGATTGGCGGGCGCGCGGATGGCGCCTGGCTGCATGACGTGAACGTTTCAGAAAAGGAGCAGGCGATGAGCGAGCAGACACGTGAGCAACATTGGAATGACGTCTACACCCGCAAAGCGGACACGGATGTCTCTTGGTACGAGCCCGAGGCCGCCGTCTCACTCGAGTTGATCGCGCGCTGCGGACTGCCGCTCGAGGCACGCATCCTCGATGTGGGCGGAGGCACCTCGCGCTTGGTCGATGGCCTTCTCGCGCGGGGTCATCGCGATGTCTCGGTGCTCGATATCTCCGAGGCTGCGCTTGCGAAAGCGCGTGCACGCCTTGGCGAGAGGGCCTCGGGCGTGGCGTGGGTCACGAGCGATGTGACGGCCTTCAAGAGCGACGCGCCCTACGCCCTCTGGCATGACCGCGCGGTCTTTCACTTCCTCACGGACGACAACGACAAGCGCGCCTACGTCGATGTCCTCTCACGCGCGGTCATCGAGGGCGGTCACGTGCTCATCGGCACCTTCGCGCTCGATGGCCCCGAGCGCTGCAGCGGGCTTCAGGTGGCCCGCTATGACGCTGCAGGCATCGCCGCCGTGCTCGGCCCCGCATTCACGCTCGTGGACCAACTCGCCCATGCGCACACCACACCCTCGGGCAGCGTGCAGCGCTTCACCTTTGCGCGCTTTGTTCGCGGCGGGATATCCGGAAGCGAATGACCACGCTCCTTCAGCACATCGGCAACACGCCGCTGGTTGCACTCACACACATCGGCCGCGGGCTTCCTTTTCCGGTGCTCGTGAAGTGTGAGCACATGAACCCTGGCGGCTCGATCAAGGATCGCATCGCGCTCGCCATCATCGACGACGCCGAGGCCCGCGGTGTGCTGCGGCCAGGGATGACGCTGATCGAGGCGACTGCGGGCAACACGGGCGTCGGCCTCGCACTCGTGGCGGCTGCGCGCGGCTACAAGCTGCTCTGCGTGATGCCGGAGAAGATGTCCGTCGACAAGCGCGTGGCGCTGACCGCGCTCGGCGCGAGGGTTCACATCACGCCGAACGCACCGCCTTCAAGCCCGGAGAACTTCCGCAATGTCGCGCTACGCATGGCCGAGGAGCACGGCTACTTCCTGACGGATCAGTTCAACAACCCAGCGAACGTGCGCGCGCATGCGACGACAACCGCGGTGGAGATCCTTCAGCAAACGGGCGGCTGCGTGGGCGCGTTTGTCGCGGGCGCGGGCACCGGGGGGACGATCAGCGGCGTCGGCCGTCGACTCAAAGAGGCGCTGCCGCACGTGCGCGTCGTGCTCGCCGACCCGGTGGGCTCTGCGCTCGCCGAGTGGGTGGAGACCGGCGTGCTTGGCCCCGATGGTTCGTACGCCGTCGAGGGCATCGGAAGCAGCGCCGCGCCCCAGAACCTGCATCGCGAGGTCATCGATGAAGCCGAGCGCGTCAGCGACGAGGAGA
>JBILQT010000439.1:0-4817 GCA_044373065.1 Sandaracinaceae bacterium | reverse complement strand
CGACGTTCTGCGGGATGTCGCCAATTCCCGTCGTGGAAGAGCAGAGGAGCACGGTGCGATGGCGCTCCAGCTGGGCGTCCTCAAGCGTGCCGCTGCGGAAGGTTGTGACGGCGAAACCAAGCTCTTCGAGCGCATCGGTCACGCAGTCCGCGACCATCTCGGCATTGCCGGATTCGCTTCCTACGATGAGCAAGATCTCATGGGGTGCGTGCGCGCTCGATGTCATGGCGGCGCGACCTTACTTCCGCTTCGCGCGCGGGTGAAGGCCTGCAAAAAAAAACAACGAACGAGGGCCGTGACGCTACTCTTGCTCCAATGCGAACCATGCTCTTGGCCTTGTGGGTGGCCTTCCTCTTCGTACCCGCCTTCGCTTCTGCGCAAGAGGACGATGATGCCCGCGCGCGCCGTCACTTCGCCTCTGGCGAGTCGTACTACGAGGAGGGCGCCTACGAGGACGCCGTCCGCGAGTTCACGCAGGCCTATCGCCTGAGCCATCGCCCGGCGTTGCTCTTCAATCTCTATACGGCCGAGGAGCGCTTTGGCCGACTGAGCGATGCGGCGACGCACCTTGAGCAGTACCTGCGCGAGATGCCGCCGGACTTGGAGAACCGCGGGTTGCTTGAGTCACGCCTCGTCAACTTGCGGGCGCGCATCACGGCGGAAGCTGCGCAGACCACACAGTCAACGCAGACAACGCAGACAACGCAGACAACGCAGGCAACGCAGACGACGCAGGCAACGCAGGCAACGCAGGCAACGCAAGGTACACAGACGACGCAAACCACGGAGTCCGGACCAACATCCGAACCGACACAGACGGGATCACAGCCTGGACCCGCATCGAGCGGCGGAGGTGACCTCATGCTGGGTGGCGGCATCGCGCTCGGTATCGGAGGCGCTGGGTTCGTTACATTTGCAGTGGCAGGCGTCATGGCCTTGAGCGAGCGCGGTGACCTTCGCGCGTATTGCATGCAGCCGGGGACGACTTGCAACGCCGCGTCCCTGAGCGAACTCAACCTGCGCAACACCGTGGCGGACATCGGCCTTGGCCTTGGCATCGCGGGCGCAACGGCGGGAATCATCATGCTTGCAGTGGGCGCCACGAGCGGACCAAGCGAGCAGCAAGTTGCGGTGACACCCGTCGTGTCATCGACCTACGCAGGTGTCTTGGTGGGAGGTCAGTTCTGATGCGTGCTTCAACAGCTTTGGCTTGCTTCGTCGGCGTGATGAGCGCGGGATGCACGCTCTTGAACAGCGGCGATGATTTGCTGCGCGATTCCGGCGTGCGTGCGGATGCCCCCCGCCTGGATGCCCCGGAGTCGGATGCGCCCGGCCCGGATGCTCGCCTCGATGTTGGCCCGCCTGACCCCTGCATGGGTCGCACGGACTGCCAGTTCGTAAGGGTTCACGTTCAAGACCGAGTCGGGCCTGTGGAGGGGATACTCAACTCCAGCGACGAGGCGGGCATCCCGATGGACACGCAGACCACGGTCGACGGAGAAGTCGAGATAGCGACCGTCCCTGGGGGCTCGATTCGGGTCTTCGTCGATCTCGATTCCGACAATATCGTGGACACCGGAGAAGCGTTCACCTACCACGACATCCCGGCCACGTTGACTGACCTCCACCACCTCGCGGAAACGCCGAAGAGCACCACGACGCTCACAGTCGACACGATCGCGCTTCCTCGCGGCCGAACGGTCACCGCCTACACGGGCTGTGGTCCCGACGGGGGAATGTCCGGCTCGGGAGGGGACGAACTCACGGTGCTTGCAGGGCCGGAGTGTGCCGCAGTTGGCGGGAACATCGGTGTGCTCGTGTGCTCACAAGATATGCTCATGCCCGCAGTCTGCGAGGCGCTTGTCGCCACTTCCACGACGAGTTCAGTGACGGCCTCAGCGATGCCGGAGCAGCAGGCTCTTACCTTCAGTTGGAGGGCCACTGACGCCGAGACCGCCTCAGCGCGCCTCACCCACGCTGGGCTTCCGCTCGGCCCGGCTCAGACAACGACTGAAACGGGGACGGGAACGTTCACCGCAAGCTTTCCGAGTTCGATAACGGCCGGAGGTTTCCTTGTCGAGTTCAGCGTCTCAGACCCAAACCGAAGGTCAGCGATCTACGTGAAGGGAGATCCGGTCGCGCGCACTTCGGTGCCAGACCTTCCGCCAGCGTTTTCTTTTTCGCAGACTACGGGGGACTGGGACGTTCCTCCAATCGCCGGCGGCACAAGACCAACCTTCGTTTCGGCGCGCCTTGGAGTCGAGACACACATCTTCGAGGGTGGAGTAGGAGCACTCTCCGGGGTCGAAGCCGTGACGGCGGTTTGGTCTCGCGGCCCAGGCGGCGCAGACAGGACCTACGAAGGGTACATCGCCGTGCCCCACGTCGACTTCGTCGAGAGCGAAGTCTTCCTGTCGTCCGTGGGCGTGCTGATGCCCTGACCGTCACCCGAACACGAAGAACACGAGCAAGTCGTAGATCGTGTGCGTGTAGACGACGACCGCGAATCCTCGAAAGCGGTAGAGGGCGACGAAGCAGAGGCCCATCAGGAAGCGGAAGACGAAGGAGGAGAGGCTGAACGCGTCGCCGAGGGATCCGAGGTAGTGGACGAGGCTGAAGAGAAGCGAGCTCGTGAACGCGGCGATCAGCCCGGCACGCAGCTCGCTTTCTTTCCCGCGATGGAAACCAGCCAACGGCAGCGCCCACTTGTGAAGCGCGTAGGCGCCTCCGCCGAAGAGCGCGACGCGGAAGATCACCTCCTCGTGAAAGCCTGCGCCGGCTGACATCACGACCTCTTCGAGCGGTCCGAGTTCTCGTGGTCCGAGCTGCAGCAGTGGCGTGCCCTCGGCGATCGATGCGCCCACCAAATGCTGCGTCATCCAACCGACGCTGAAGGCCAAGAGCACCGACCAAATCGCGCTCTCGGCGAGCACCGGGAGGAGCTCTCTCGGGTGCACCGTGTGGCTCTTCTTCAGGTGACGCGCGACGAAGAAAAGGCCGACTGCGAAGGAGAGAACGAGCGCGACGTAGCCAAGCAGCGAGGCATCGAGCACGCGCGTCATCAGGCCTGTGACGAGGTCGACGCCGTTGCGCAGATCGGTCGCGAGCAGGCCCAGGTGGTAGACGAGAAAGACGGGCATCGTGAAGACGAGACTCGTCAGCGGGTCATGCGGCTCCAGCGCGCGCTGCCAGGCCTTCTTCGTCTTGGTGGCGAGCTTCGCGGAAGGCTTCGAAGGCGTCAGCGTCATCGCGCAAGGCTAGCGCCTTGTTGGTTGCGTCGCCTCGCGAGGCTCGACTTCCGAGCTGGACTGGGATGGACGGACTGCGGGGTCCGGGTGGACGGACTGCGGGGTCCGGGTGGACGGACTGCGGGGTCCGGGTGGCCGGACTGCGGGGTCCGGGTGGCCGGACTTCTGAGTCCAGGAGCTGGACTTCTGAGTCCAGGAGCTGGACTTCTGAGTCCAGGAGCTGGACTCAGCCGAACGAGACGAGCGCTGCGCGGTTCTCGATGCTCTGGCCCTCGCTGACGTGAATCTCCTTCACCGTCGCCGTGCCCGTCGCGCGCAGCTCGTTCTCCATCTTCATCGCCTCGAGCACGATGACGGGCTGGCCCGCATGCACCTCATCGCCGACCTTCACCAAGAGGCGCACCACGCGGCCTGGCATTGGGGCCTTGAGCGTCTTGGCTTGCCCGCCTGCGCCAGCCTTCTTGCCTGCCGCCTCCGCATCATTTGGCACCGTCGCAAAAACGCGCTGCGCACCGAGTGCGAGCTGCACCTCATGCCCTGGCTGGCCCACGGCTGGGTCTGTGCTGTGCGAGAGCGCGACGTCGTAGACCTTGCCTTCCATCCGCAACAAAAGGCCGCCCGGGACGCGCTGTGCATCGACCGGAATCTCGCGTCCATCGAGGCGCACGTGCACTGCACCCGCACTCAGCGTGACGTCTACTTCGCGGGTCTTTCCTTCGATCTCGAGGCGCACCTTCATGACGCGCACTCTACACAATCCAAGCGCACTCGGTGGCGCTTCAACGCACGCTGCCCACGAAGAGCACGTGCTTCTCTTTGTCCCCGCGATGGCTCACGCCCGAGCGCACGACGCGCACGTCAAAGCCTGCTTGAATCAGCCGCTTCTCGAACGCTTTGTCATCGAAGGCCGACCAGAAAACGATGCGTCCGCCGCGCTTGAGCAACACCTTCATGCGGGCAAGCCCTGCCTCGCCGTAGAGCCACGCATTCGCTTTGGAGGCAAAGGCGCGCGGGCCGTTGTCGACGTCCAGAAGCATCACGTCGTAGCGAGGCTGCACCCGCTCGCGCTCATCCCGCGCCACGCGCTCTTTGCCCTCACGCCAGGCGCGCGGTGATTCTCCGCGACGCAGATGCGCGCCCAGATCCGAGACAACCACCTTGGTGCGCGGGTCATCGACGGGGTGCTTCGCAAGCTCTCCGAGCGGGCCCTCGCGATGCCACTTCACGACGGCTGGCATCAGCTCGACCACTTCCACTTCGGCATCATCACGCACGAGATCGAGCGTCGCGCGCAGTGTGTACCCAAGGCCCAATCCGCCGACGAGCACACGCGCAACGTTGACCTTGCCGAGCCAGTTGCAGCCCACCTCTGCGAGCGCCTCCTCGGAGCCATGAAGCCTGCTCGACATCAGCACGAACTCTTCGACGTAGATCGTGAGGTCGTTGCCCTCGCGGCTGAGCGACATGCGCTTTCCATCGGGCGTGGTGGCAATGTCGAGGAGCTGCGAGACGGTCATGGGCGGACGTTACAACGCGTCTCGTTCGTTCGTCTCCCGTGCCACGCTGGGC
>JBILQT010000117.1:0-20742 GCA_044373065.1 Sandaracinaceae bacterium | reverse complement strand
TGATATAGATAGTGTCGCGTGTGAAGGCGCAATCCACCGGGCCGTCGCCCGCGTGCATCGGCGGGGAGAGCGCGCCCTCCGCATTCAGGATGCGAAGCTCATCCGTCTCTTCGCTGACCATGCAGGCCTGATTCTCGGAAACACCGATGCGCGTGGGATGCGGCAGCGGACGCACTGCGAGCAGGTGATCGGTGTGAGACGCCCCATCCACGGTGATCTCGACTGCGAAGGCCTCGTCCCATGTTTGCGTGGCGCCCTCGAAGTGCAGCGCGAAACGAAAGAGGCCGTGCCCAAGCGCCTCACCCTCGTGATGCACCTCGCCGAGGATGATCGAAGCCTGCGATGCACTCTCGCCCGCTTGGACGAAGAAGGTCTGTGGCTGGTCGAAGCGGATGAGCCTGGGTGCAAGGCTCAGCTCGGGCGTGAGTGCGAGGCGATCGAGGAGGCGCGGGGCGAGCTCGTTCAAGCCTTCGTTGTCAGGGAGCGTGCGCAGTCGCGGCGCGACCATCAGCAGCAACGCAAGGCAGGCGAGTGCGAGCCAGGTGTGCTCGTTCGCCAGGCGGGTGAGTGATGCACGCAGACGTGTTCGCGATGCGATCTCAAGAAGCGCGAGCGCACCAAGATACGCAAAGACGAAGGAAGAGAATGTGTGCGCCTGAACGAGCGCTGCAATGAAGAGCGCAAGGAGCGCTGCGAGCAGGCTCATCGCTTCGGGTTCAGATGGCCCCGCAGGTTGTCGCTGACCTTCGGCGCGTCTCGGTCGCGCGCGCGGCCTCCGCCCTTCTCATAGCCGGCCTTCGAATCGAGCTTGTTGCGCGCAGCCTTCTTGAACGCCTCGCCCACCTTTCCTGAGGGTGTCGAAGGCAGGCTCTTCTTCGAGTCCTTCGCGACGCTCTTGCTGGTTTTCGCGCTCGGAAGATCGACAGGAGGCTTGCCGGTGGGCGACTTCGAAGGCGCCTTGGCGTTCGCAGGCGGAAGGCTATTTCTCGCGGCCGAAGGCGTCACGACATTGCCCAGCTTGAGGCGTCGCGCGACTGCGAGCTTTTGCCGCTGCTTGTATGCATCGTGACTTGCATCGCCGAGTGCATTGGCTTGCTCGGATTCGCGATCGACGATCTGAAATTCGGCCTGCGCAAACACGACTTGCCCCAGTGCAGAAGCTGCCGGCGGCGCGTTCTCCAGGAGCTCGGGCGGCAGGCGCACAGGCATGTCGGCGACGAAGTGAACGACGCGATACGAGGGCGCGGAGAAGACGTTGTCGTTGCCTGCATCCCCTTGCTCATCGGCCATCGGCTGAAGCTGCTCGACGAGTGGCGAGAGCACCGACTTGCTGCGCAGGTAGCGCTTCAAATCAAACATCGTGTTCGTCGTCTCGCCGGGCACGACGTAGTTGAACGGATAGAGATGACGCGTGAGGTAGCCGAGCACGGGGAAGATGTCGTCGGCCGTGCGCGTCACGATGCGAAAGCGGAGCTTGTCGTAGATCTGCGCGGCGTGCGTTTCACGCTTCGAGAGCAGCTTCGAGTAGAGCGAGTCTTTGTGCTTGCGACCGCCCACGAGCTCAAGGATCGGGAGGCCACGCGCGAGCATGCCGCCGATGACGCGATAGACCTTTTGCTCCACCAGCTCGAAGACTTCTTGGTCCGACACGGCGAGCATCGAGAGCAGCTCGCGTGCTTCGAGGTGATGGATGACGTGGATGACCTTGAGGATCGTGCACGCGCAGAGCTGACGATGACCTTTGCTGGAGGCGAGTAGCAGCAACTCCGCGACGCTGGCCTGCGCGACAGGCTTGGGGATGGGGAAGTCGAAGTTGCGCTTGAGGTAGGCCACCGCCTGGTTCTTGATCGCCTCCGAGCGCGCCTGGCTTGCCTGGTCTTCTGGGTCGAGCTCATGCGCGATCAGGAACTCGCGGACCTCCTGTTGGCTCTCGAAGGCGAGCCGCTGCCAGTCGATCACAGAGCCGCCGCGCAAGACCAAGCGAACACTCTCGAGGTCGAGCAAATCGATCTCCTCGAGGCGGCGGTAGCGGGGCAGACGCAGGGCATCGGAGAGGTTCGTCAAGGCACTCCTAGTGCGGGCTGCGCACGCGTGGTTCGCACTGCGCAAATGTCCGAGATCGTGAGGTTAACACCCGTGCGGTGCGACATGGATGTCAGAGCAACGCGCTTCGCACCTGCGACCCATCACTGCAGCCTCATTTTGTAAAGAGGAGAAATGCGTCCGTAGTCGGGCATCTCGCTAGGTTTCTGTCATCACTGCGCCGTTTTTCCGGCCCGTAGGTCAAACACCGCGCCTTTGGCAGGCGTGTTGCTCTGCCCTTCGGACGCTTACTTCACTTCGTCTTGAATCGTACCTGGAGACCATCGTGCGTCCCGCTTCACTCATCGCTTTGATGCTTCTCTTCAGCCCTGCCGCAGCGACCGCGCAGTCCACGCAAACGCCGCATGTGCGCTGTGCCCGAATGCGAGCGATGGCGGAGTCTCAGGCGTATGTGCTCGCTTCGCCTACGATTTGGGTCGAGGGCGTGCATGTGCCGCGCGTGGGGGACGAGACCGGCATGGCGCTGGTGCAAGGCGGCGAGTGGCAGCTCCGCGGGGCGCTCTCGTGGTCGCCGCTCGATCTCGCACGTGGCGTGATGCTGCTGGATCAGACTGGCACAGAGTGCACAGCGCTCGGTGCATCGACGCGTGTGCGGAGGACACTTGGGCTCGGTGCGACGCTCGGTGAATTGCAGGCACGTCGTGCAGAGCTGGCTGTGCTCACCGAGGCGATGCCGCGTGTGCAGGAGATTCTCCAGCAAGCGCGGACGCGTGCGCGTGAGGGGCTCGGGACGCAGGCGCAGGTGACGAGCCTGGAGAGCGAATCAGTTCGCCTGGAGCGCCGCCTCGCGCAGCTTCGCTCCGAGATCGATCGCCTTGTACAAGAAGGCAACGCCGAGGTGGATGCCTCGCAGGTCGAGACGGATCTCGCGCTCTATGAGTCGAGCTCGATGCAGCTCGAACGTCAGCGCTCAACCTATCGCCGCATGTCGCCGTGGATCATCCAAGTGCGCGGCGGCGTGGTGCCGACAGGCCAGGCCGATTGGTTTGGTCAGGTTCAGGTTGGCTACAACTTGGGCGGCATCGCACAGCAGTTCTCGGAGGACGCCGTGCTGGCAGCGCGCCAAGCCGAGCTGGCTGAAGACGCGGATGAGCTTCGGCATCACGTCGAGAGGCTCGAGCATCGGCTCGCGGAGAGTCTTCCGGAATTGCGTGCCGAGCTTGAGCATGCGGAGCGCTTGGTTGCACTCACGGAGCATCAGCAAGAGCTCCTGGGGCAGCTTGAGACCTCGGATGTCGCGCAGATGCGCGCGATGAATGAACTGCAGTTGATCACGCTCCGTGCAGAGCGTGCGCATTGGGCCGAGTTGCTTGCGCAGCGAAGCGCGCTCGTCGCCGCTGCGGATACGAATGAAGAAGGACCACGACCATGACGACATCCAGGCAAACCACGATCTCGGGGCCCGCTCCTGAGCGGTCTGACGCGTCGTTCTCAGATTTCCCTCCCGGCAAAGCACCAGGCATCGGCACGCGCCTCGTCGCACTGAGCGCGTTGCTCGTGACGGCCGCCTCACTTGGTTGGCTGGCCCTCAGCCTTGTCCGCGTCTTCACCGACTCATGGATTGCACCGATCGAGCTCTCGCCCGACAGCGATGCCGTCCTCTCGCTCAATCTTCAGTACACGCGGCAGCGCGCGGAGATTGAGCAAGCTGAGGCTGAGATGGCGCGTGTCGAAGCTTCGATTGGCGCGATCGACAGCGGGCTTGAGCGCTTGCGGGCGCTGCGCTCACAGACGAACGAGCTCTACGAGTACGGTGCTGAGCATCATGGCGTTCTTGCTTCGGGGCTCGGCCGGTCCCTCACAGACCTGCGGGAAGAGCGCGCGATCTTGCAGCGTCTTGTGGCGCGTCAGCGCACTGAGACCGAGCGTGCCGAGCAGCACCTCGCGTCGGGTTTGATCGAGCGCCGCAACCTCGAAGCCGAAGAGCAGAACCTCGACAGCTTGAGCTTGCAGCTCGTCGAGAACGGGCGCGCGATCTCGGAGCTTGAAGCCCAACGGCGTGAAGCGAGGACGAGCGCGGCACTCTTCCAAGGCAGCCTCGATGGCACGCGTGCGGTCGGGGATGTGCTTCCAGAGATCGCTCAGCGCGCCGAACTCGACACACGCCTTGAGATGGAAGTGCTTCGTCTGGAGGCGGAACGTCGTGGCCTTGAGGCCGCCCGTGCTGCGGGCGAGCGAAGCCTCGCTGCGCTGCACGAGGTGATGGCACAGATCGAATCACGTCCGCTCTACCGTGCGACACGCGAGCACATGGATGTCGCCTTCGTCCCGTACGAGCAGCTCGACGGTGTGCAGGCGGGCGCGCGTCTTCTTCAGTGCGAGGCGGGGATTTTCTTCTGCCGCGACGTTGGTTCGATCGGTGCAGTGCTCCCCGGTGAAGTCGTCACGCAAGACCCGTGGGGCGACCTCGCACGCGGTCGCTATGCCGTGCTCACGCTGACTGATGCCGCTGCGGTGCAAGAGCGCATTCTCCGCGCGCGCTGAGAAGACATGGACGCCCTCTTCAACAAGTTCATCTGGTTCTTCACCAACGCCGACGCCCATCAGATCGTCGCGCCGCTCGTGTTGCCGTTTGCGATCGCGTTCGGCCTCTACCAATCGCATTACCCCATCGTGCTCCTGCGTGCGCTCTATCAGCGCGCCTTCGGCGATGGCTTTGTCCCGCTCACGAAGGAGAACGCCCCGACGCTCGGCATGACGATGCCGACCTTGCTTCGCAACCAAGACGACTTCGATGGCCTCACCACGGGCATTGGCTCCGCGCTGCGTCACGGCTACCCAGGAAAGCTCGTGCTCGTTGCCGTGATCGACGGCCTCGATGTCGCGCCGAAGTTGGTCGATGAACTCCGTGCGTGGGCCGCTGCGCAAGACATCCCTGAGAACATCCACCTGCACATCACGGGCAGCCCGACGCGCGTCGGTAAGGCCACCGCAGGCGACCTCGGCATCCGCACGATCGTTGAGCTGTGCAACGGAGAGGCGCCGCCCATCTACTTCAACATGGACGCCGACTGCGAGCTTGGTCCGCACGCGCTTGAGCGCATGGTCATCGCGCTCAAGCGTCCTTCGCGCCTCACCCAAGAGCCCGCGATGATCGTGACCTCGCACGTCTCGATCCGTGAAGCCGACTACTGGAAAGGCCTGCGTCACTTCTTCACGTTGAAGGGCCAGATCGCTGTCACCGTGGCGCGCGAATACCTCGTCGCGATTGGCCTTGGGCGCCACAACGCCTTCCGTATGCTCCCGCAGAACGGCGCATCCGGCGCGCTCTACTGCACGTGGTTTCCCGTCGTTGAAGCCGCACCGCACTACGCCGCATTTCTCAACACGCTCAAGTGGAGCGACTACGTGAAGTGGTGGTTTGGCGCCGCGCCACCGCGCTTCGATATGCATGCGATTGCTCCGCTCCCCGAGGCCATGACGGGCATGGGTGAGGACACATGGATGAGCTGGCTTGCGATCGCTGCGCGCTTTGAGAACGGCAAGATCACCCTCGCGTTCCCGCGTACGCCCGCACACGCACTTTGGTATGCCTTCGTCGGCTTCTTTGCGCGCCCCTTCCGCTACGACCCGCACGCGAAGATTTACACGACGACTCCAACGAACCTGAAGAGCCTCTTCTCGCAGCGCGTGCGTTGGAACATCTCGCGCATTTGGACGGTGCAGTGCTGGGGCCCAGCGCTCCTCTACCACCTCGTGATCGGCATTCCCGCGATCTTCGATGTCGTGCTCGCAACGGCCTTCCAAGCCGTCATCGCAGGTGGCCTCATCCTCGCGCCGATCCTCGGCGGCGACACGCCCGCCATGGCCCCGGCGCTCTTCCTACTCGTCGAGCTTGGCTACTTCGTCGAGCGCATGCTCGGCACCTCGATCGCGATGATCGCGGACCGTGGCGAGAAGGGCCGCTGGAAGAAATTTTTGGGCCTTCCCTTCGCTGGTATTTTCCACATCGCATTCAACGTCGTGACGACGGTCGTTGGCTTCGTGAAGCAGGTCTTCGGCAACGGCTACAACGACAAGTTCGCGCCCGAGGCGACGCTCATCAAGGGCGCGACCTCGCGCATCGCCTTGGGCTTCCGCGTTCGCCGTTTCTACGGCCTCTGTGTGCGCTCGGTGATCGTTGGCGATGTGCCGCTCGGTGCGTTCTGGTTTGGCTGGCACAAGACGAAGTGGACGCCGAATGGCTACGAGGGTTGGACGACCGGCAAGGTGCCCGCCGTGGTTCGGCCGATCGAGGAGCCCGCACAGAGGCCGATGACACTGCCCACGCTCGCGCCCGTCATGCAGATGGCGACTTCTGCAGTGGACTCAAATGCCTCGAGCGATGACGTCCCCGACTCCGGCGTTCGACGTCGTCCCAGCGCTGAGGCCCGCGAGAGCGAGCGCAGGGCCAGCTAAACCAGGCGATGAATCACGGCGTGTTACAACTAGAGCGACGAATACCTGTTTGAATTCGTCGATCTACGAGTTTGTAACACGGTGTGCTACTGAAATTCCTGGCGCGTGACACACGCTGTGTTACAAATGGCGTGTGACACAAAACGACGACGACACGACGAACGAGACGACTTCCGAGGCCTCTGAGGAGCGTGCGGCGCGCAAAGAGCGCGTCCTTCACACGCGGGTCCCGGCGGTGCTGGAAGACGAGCTCAAGAAGCTCGCGACGAACTTGAAGATGCCGGTCTCGAACGTCGTCCGCGCGATTCTGGAGGACGCGCTTGAGGCGGTGGAAGTCGTCGGCTCACGTGCGGAAGACGAGCTCAAGGGCTTTACGCATCGGCTCTCGGAGCAGCGCGATGCGCTTCGACGTGGCGCGACGCAGGCCGTGCGCGATGCGAGTGCCACGGTCGAGCGTGCAACGACTGAAGCGCGTGGGAAGCGTGCGCCAGCCAAGCCTGTTGCTGTGCCTGTGAGTGCGTGTCCCGATGCCGCCCCTGAGCTCGACGACGTGATCGGTTTTCAGCGCCTCACATTGCGCGCAGAAGCCGTCTGCACCGTCTGTGGCCTTGAGCTGCCCAAGGGCACCGAGGCGTGTCGCGGTGTGCGTGATGATGGCGGCCCGCGGGTGATGCTCGGACCGAACTGCAAGCTCAGCGTCATCGAATAGCGCGCACTGCGAGTTCTCTTTCCACGCAGCCGATTCGCTCTGAGTCGGTGACGGAATTTCTTTGCCTGAAACGCTCCTTTTTGAACCCCAACCCAAAGCCACGGAGAAGCCCCATGACCACGAATGAAACCTCGAACGCGACCGACCTCTCGACCGAAATCCTCCACGAGGATGCGACGAATGCCACAGAGAATGCCGCGAACTCCAGCGTGGAAGACACCGCCCATGCACGACGTGCAGCGCGTGCCGATGAGGTCGCTGAGGCCGCGGGTGAGATCGTGGGTGCGGCTGTCGACATCGGGCGTGCTTGGGCGCGCTATGGGCTTCAGATCGGCAAGCTCGCACTTGAGACGCATGCACGCACGATGGGCAATCTTGCTGTTGCGGTAGGGCAGGCTGCGCGTGCCGTGGATGCGGTTGCGCAGAGCGCAGAGACCCCAAGCGAAGAGAAGGTTTGATCCTCCTGGTTCGCGTCGCGATATACGCTGACGCGTGCTCGCTCCGAAAACGAAGATTGCGGATCGCTACGAGATCATCTGCGCCATTGGCAGAGGCGGGATGGGGTCGGTCTACGAGGCGATTCATCTCATCTCGCGCCGCAGTCTCGCGCTCAAAGTGTTCGACCCCGAGGTCTCGCAAGACGTCGCGAACCGAGAGCGCTTCATGCGTGAAGCGAGTGCCCCTGCGCAGATTGGCCACCCCGGCATCGTCGAGGTCTTTGATGCTGGCTTCGATGCGGAGAAGGGCTCTCTCTTCGTTGCGATGGAGCTGCTCGTCGGCGAGACGTTTCGCGCGCGTGTTGAGACGCTGAAAGCGCATCGCACCGAGCTCGCGTTGGAGGATGCGCTGCGCATCTTTGAAGCGCTCTTGGAGCCGCTCGCGGCGGCGCATCAGAAGGGCATCGTTCACCGCGACATCAAGCCGGAGAACATCTTCCTTCAGCGCATGCCCTCGGGTGTCGAAGCGGTGCGCGTGCTCGACTTCGGCATCGCGCGCGATGTGGGAAGCCCAAGCCCGAGCGTGACGCAGACGGGTGTGGCGATGGGCACGCCGCAGTACATGGCGCCAGAGCAGGGCATGAGCGCGCGTCAGGCGAGCTTTCCGGCCGACGTGTGGGCGCTCGGTGTGGTGCTCTATGAGATCTACTCAGGGCGCATTCCTTTCGCCGCCGAGTCGCTTGGTCTGATGATCGCGGCGGCCGTTCTCGAGGCGCACAAGCCCGTCGCGCTCTATGCGCCCCAAGTCTCACCAGCGATGTCGGCGCTCATCGATGCGTGCCTGGAGAAAGACCCTCTCCGGCGACCTGCAAACGCTGGCGCATTGCTCAAGCTCTTTCGTGAAGCACGTCGCGGCACACCCGCCGATGCGCGCTCCGAGCACGCGACACTCGACTTGCAGACACCTGTCGCAACCCTTCCAAGCGCGCCTTCGCCGATGGAAGTGAAGGGCCCAGCCCTCGCCGCCACCTTGCTCTTGGATGTGACTGCACCGATGAGCCCTCCTGTGGTCGTCCCCGCAACGGTTGCACCGCGTGCGATCGCTGCCGCGGTGACGCCCCCCGCCGCATCCCCGGGGCCTTCCAATCCAGAGCGCGCACCGCGATCCAACGCGGCGCTCTTTGGTGCACTTGCCACCGTCTTTGTCGTGGTCGTCGCATGCTGCGGTCTGAGCGGCGCGAGCATGTTTGTCTGGTGGTGGATGGGCGCAGAGCGCATCACAGGTCAGCTCGAAGCAGGCGATCACACCTTCGAGCGCGGCTACTTCGACGTCTACCGCACCACCGTGGCCCAGGGCGAGTCGCTCGACGTTGCGCTGACCAGCGACGACTTTGACCCCTTCGTCTACGTCACAGGTCCCGGTGGTTTTCACGCCGAGAACGACGATGCGGAGGGGTGGAATTCTCACCTGCTGCTTCAAGGCCTCCCCGCAGGCGAGTACGTCATTCAGGTGGCCGGATACGACCAGAGCGCTGCCGGTGCGTACGCGCTCACCCTCACGCACCAGTGGTGGTGAGCACGACATGCAACCAAAAGGTTGCGCATTGTGCGTCGGCTTTCGCACAGCCTCATGCGAGACATTGCCTTGTTTTGCCGAGGTCGCGTTAACCTCGCCCGGTGCTGGAGCCCAAGAGCCTCGTCGCCGGTCGCTATGAAATCGTGCGTGTCATCGGCGCGGGCGGCATGGGTTCTGTGTACGAGGCCATCCACACAGTCTCCAAGCGCTCCATCGCGCTGAAGATTCTCGCGCCCGAGCTCTGCCGAAATGAAGCGACGCGTGAGCGCTTTCTCCGTGAGGCGAGTGCACCTGCGCAGATTGGTCATCCTGGCATCGTCGAGGTCTTCGATGCGGGCTTCGATCCGCAGACAGGTGCGCTCTTCGTCGCGATGGAGCTCCTCAAGGGAGAGACGCTGCGTGAGCGCCTTGAGCGCCTTGCAGCCGCGCCGACACCCGAGGCGCGTGAGCAGGCTTTGCTCCTCTTTGGTGCCCTGCTTGAGCCTCTTGCGGCGGCGCACAGCAAGAACATCGTCCATCGCGACATCAAGCCCGAGAACATCTTCTTGCAGCGCAACGCGCTCGGCATCGAGTCGGTGAAGGTGCTCGATTTTGGCATCGCGCGTGACGTGGAGAGCGACAAGCCGAGCGTGACGCGAACGGGCATCGCGATGGGCACGCCGCACTACATGGCGCCTGAGCAAGCGATGAGTGCGCGCGAGGCAAGCTTCCCTGCGGATGTCTGGGCGCTCGGTGTGATCCTCTACGAGATTCTCTCGGGGACCGTTCCGTTCCCAGGTGAGACCGCGGGCTCGATCATCGCGGCTGCCGTCACCGAGGCACATCGCCCGCTCGTCGCGCTCTCGCCCACCACGCCGGCAGCGTTGAGCGCGCTTGTGGATCGCTGCCTTGCCAAGCGACCAAGCGAGAGGCCCGCGCATGCAGGCGCATTGCTTGAAGCCTTTCGCGAGGCGCGACGCGATGCCGTGCAGGCGATCGCGCTGCCACCTGCCCAGCCCCCCGTCCCCGCGCCACTCACCAAGCCCATCGGGCTCTTCGGCGCAGACGCTACGCAGGAGGGCCTGTCTCCGCTCTCCCACACACCCGCGCCCGCATCGACGCCACAGCCCGCATCACTGCCGACCTCGCCACAGGCCGCAGCACAGACGACGCAACAGCCTCCTGGTGCGAGTTCGAATGCCTCGAAGGTCGCGGTCGTGGGCGCAGTCGCAGCGCTCACGTTCACGTTGGCGACATGCGCGCTCTTTGGAGTGGGCCTTGCGATCTACTTCGGGATGTCATCCAACGACGAGGCCCACGCAGGCACGATCTCGCGCTCCGATCCGGTCTACGCAGACCGCTTCTACAATGAGTCCACCCTGCAGATCTCGGCGGGCGAGAGTGTCGATATCTACATGAAATCGGGCGATTTTGACCCCTACCTGCTCGTGCGCGGGCCCGATGGTTTCTTGCAAGAGAACGATGATGCGGACGGTTCGACGAACGCGCACATCGAGCTCCGCAACACGCGCCAAGGTGCCTACACCGTGCACGCGACGACGTACGCGGAGGGTGCGATTGGGACGTACGAGCTGCGCATCGATCGGCAGTGATGCGGCCAGCATCGATCCGCTTTTCTAGTGAGCGATGACGCCGAACATCACGTGGCCAAGGCCGCTGACGGTCTCCGCAACAGCGATCACGCGCGAGAACGAGAGCGTTCCATCGGCCGAGAGGACGTAGCCGCGTGGCGAGGGCCCAGCACTCGTCAGACATTGCGTGAGTGCCTCGGGGTTGAGCTGCGCGGTGGCGATCGTGGGCTCGCGTCCGACGGCCTCACGCGTACACCCCGCGGCCAAGCGTGTGTCGTTGCGCATCACGTTCAGGCCTTGATCGCTGAGCACGAGGGTCACCTGGGACAGCGCCTCGATGGGCTCCTCTGCAGGTGCCTCCGCCTGCGCGGAGGGCGTTGGTGGATGGGCAGCCAGCGCCTCTCGAATCGCGTTCGCAACCTCGGCTGGGTCACGTCCCGTTAAGCCCGGCGGCAGTGGGGGAACGGCCGCGTTCCCCGCCGTGATCTCGACCTCGTCCGTCGCCCTCGGAAGCGGAAGACGCAGCTCAACCTCGCCGCCTCCGCGCGCGAGCACAAAGCGGGGCTCGTTGAAATTCGCCAAGCCACTCGAGAACATCACGCGCACGACGCTCGACCATGGTGTCTCGGGCTGAACACGCAGCGCGTAGGAGCTCGGTGCACCTCCCGCGGAGCGTGCGAGTTCGGCTTCGCGGGCAAGCGTGAGTGCGGCCTCCACCTCCGGTGCGCGGTAGCCCGGTGTGGTTGGCAGCGTGCCCTCGCGCTCCACGACGGGCCAGGTCGCTGCGGCCGTCTCGGGGCGCGCCTCGGCGACGCGTGTTCGATCAGGCGCAGGCCAGGTCGCGATGACCGCGGCATTCGAGAGTGCGAAGTGATCGCGGTCGAGTGTGAGCGTGATCGCTGGCACAGCCTCCGGAAGCCCCGAGCGCATCGCATGAACAAGCGCCTCCGTTGCAGGTGCGGGTGCAGGCGCGGGCGTGACGGCCGCAGGTTGCAGCGCGGGTTCATCTTCGCATTCGCAACCGAGTACGTGCAGCGCCGCCGCGAGAACCCAACCCTGCTTGGCCAACTTCGATGTCATGCGCGTTCTTTCGTGAAGTGATTGTTGAACGTTCGTTCAAGAATTCGCGGGAGCCGTCTTGAGGGTGGCCCTGGGCTTCCACGCGCAGAAGAGAATCACGAGCAGTGAGACCACACCCGGCCAGGCGCCGAGCAGCTCATAGAGTGTCGTGTTGCCTTCGAGCATCGGCACATCGAGCACGCGCGAGGCCTCTTCGAAGGGCTCGGTGTGCGTGCGGATCTGGCCCGTCGAATCGACGAAGGCCGAGACGCCTGTGATCGTCGTGCGCACAAGCCAACGCCGATGTTCGATCGCGCGGAACTGCGCGAGGGCCAGATGCACCCAGGGCTCTTGCGTGTCGCCGAACCACGAGTCGACCGAGATGTTGAGCAGCACATGCGGGTCGCCCTCGTTCACCGCGCGACGCACAAACGAGGAGACGATGTCCTCGTAGCAGACGAGCGCGGTGGCCCGGAAAGAGCGCCCATCGCGGAGCTCAATCATGAGCGGGTCGACGGACGTGCCCGGTGAGAATTGCCCGCTCATCGGGGAGATTTCGTAGACGACAGGAAACTGATCGCCGAAGGGAATGTACTCACCGAAGGCGAGCAGGTAGGTCTTGTCGTAGCTATCGATGATGCGGCGATCCGCGTTGGTGATGAACGCCGTGTTGTGCTCGTGACGGCGTCCGTCGTCGTGCTCTTGATGACGAATGCCGCCAAAGAGCAGAGGCGTCTCAAGGTCGGGGATCAAGCGCTCGAACGCTTCCGGTCGATCGAGCCAGAGCGGGACGGAACTCTCGGGCCACACGATCAAATCGGGGTGCTCCTCGCGCTCCATGGCATCGCTCATGCGCGTGTGCCGACGCACGCCCTCGAAGGCATCGTCGAAGCGCTCGAAGAGGCCGAGGTTCGCTTGAATCGACGCGATGCGAATCGTCTCCGCATGCGCCTCTCGGTCGGCCTCGGAGGAGAGCCGATAGGCGCCGTAGACCAAGGTGAAGAGCACGTAGCCAAGCGCAACCGAGGGGCCAACACGCGGTAGAGGCTTCGACTGCAGGCGTGCCGCGAGCAGCTCGTAGAGCGCGCCATTCACGATCATGGCGAGCGCTGTGCACATCTCCGGGCCGCCCAGATCGGCCACCTGCGCGAGGATCGGCACATTGTAGAAAGCGTTGCCGTAGTAGTGCTCAAAGAGCATCGGGTAGAAGCCCTCGGTCGCGAGGTAGGCCGTCACCACGACGAGCGTTGCGGGGTAGCCGTTCTTGCGCGCGCGCTTGAAGAGCCAGAGCAGAAAGACGAACTGCATGCCCTGAAAGCCCCAGAACGCCGAGGCGAAGAACGAGCTCAGCGCGAGCGGGAAGCCGCCGAAGGTGCGGATCGTGTACTCGACCCAATAGAAGCCGCCGACGTAGGCGACGTAGCCGAAGAGAAATGCGCGACCGAAGAAGGCGCGGCCATCGGGGCGCACAAAGCCGCCGTGCGTGCCGAGCACCGGGTCGATCACATAGAGCGCGGGGATGAGGCCCACGAAGGCGAGCGGCCAGACACCAAAGCCTGCGAAGCCGAGGAACATCAGCACCGCGCTTACGAGCAAGATGCCAAAGGGCTTGAGGCGCATGGCGAACGAGGGCTTGCTCGCTTCGCTTGGTGCCGTCTTCGAGGGGGATTCGCTCATCGCGCGGGAACCTATCGCAGAGAGCCTGCGTGCGCTTTCGTGCGTGGCGCGCGCGTGTTCTGTACCTTCGCTTGGTGCACACGATCGCATTCGAAAAGTACGAGGGCCTGGGCAACGACTTTCTCGTCGTCTTGCGCGAGGGTGCAGTGCTTGAGCGCGAGGTGGTTCGCGCACTCTGCGATCGGCATCGCGGTGTCGGTGGCGACGGCGTGCTCCTGGTCAGCAAGACTCTTGATGCGCTCCGCATGGAGGTGCTCAACGCCGATGGTTCGCGCCCCGAGATGTGCGGCAATGGCCTGCGCTGCGTGGTGCTCGACGTCGTGCGTCGTGGCTGGGCCAGGGCGAACGAAGCGTTTGTGATCGAGACCGATGCAGGCCCGCATCGCGTTCATCTGCATGCGGATTCAGAGGCGCGCCTTGAGGCGGGTGATGTCGAGATCGAGATGCGTGCACCAAGCTTCACGGCCTCGGAAATACCCTTCGTGAGCCCCTCGGAAGCCTCCACGATGCGCGATGAGGCCTTCGTGTGCGGAGAACAAACGCTGCGCTTCTCGGCGGCCTCGATGGGCAATCCGCACGTCGTGACCTTCGATGCACTGAGCGATGAAGAGGCGCGCAAGTGGGGGCCCTTCATGGAGGCGCATCCGCGCTTTCCCGAGCATGCGAATGCGGGCTTTGCGTCCATCGTCAATGCGCGTGAGATGAACCTGCGTGTGTATGAGCGCGGCGTGGGTTGGACTGAGGCGTGTGGCACGGGCGCGTGTGCCGCGGCCGCGCTTGCGGTCGAGACGGGGCGCATGCCGCGTCATGTTCCATTGCGTGTGAACCTGCCGGGTGGGCCGCTCGTGATCACCGTGCGCGAGCCTGGCGAACGCGTGCGGATGCGCGGCCCGGCGACGCATGTTTTCTCAGGCAGCACACGCTTTACGCACGCTCGATAACGCAGGCGGCGTGAGGCGCGTTATCGTCCTCATGTGCGGCTGTGGCTTGATCGATATCTCGAACCTGATGCGATTCGGTTGGATGGCGCGTTTCATCGCTACGCCACAAGGCGTGCGCGCGATGGCGCGGCGTGCATCGTCATCGTTGCGGCACCCCACGTGGACGCCTCGAAAGCTCATGCCGCGCTCACCGCATTGAGCCACGCACATCGCGCCTTCTCGCACCCCAATGTCCCGCGCGCGGAGCCTGTTTGCACTGAGGGCGACGTGACGTTTGTCGAGCTTGCGTGCGACGGAACGATCGATGGCATTGAGCTGCTCTCGCGCATCATTGCAACTCGGAGTCGCATTCCTTTTGAGGAGATCGAGGCGCTGACCGCGCTGCTTGTTGATGCTGCGAAGGGTGCCCTCACACCGCTCGGTCGGCTCACGCTGGGCAGCCTCCTCGTGTCTCCTCAAGGACGCATCTGGCTCGTTGGGTTTGGCCATAGCGTTGCCGTCGAAGATGAGCGCGGCTCGATCGCGACCGCGCATGCCGTCTTTCAAGCGAGCGATGTGGCGCTGGGTGCGGGGCCCTCTCGTGCAGGCGATCTCGCCGCGATCTGGCAGCTGCGCGCCTCGCTCTTGCCGCATACGGATGTGCCATCGGCGCTTGTGCGTGTGCTCCGCGGTGAGGGCGGGGACGCGAACGAGGTGTTGGGCTCATGCGTGCGTGCACTCGAAGAGCGCTCGGTCTGGAACAACCCCGAGGAGGCCGAGGCGCACATCCGGCAGATGCACGCTTGCCTTGCGCTTGAGAAGGATGCTGAGGGCCTCACGCACACGCTCTCGAACCTCGTGCTGGGCCTCTCCGGCGAGGCGCAGTGGACCAGTGCGATCGATGAGCCGACAGAAGAGTCGATCGCCCTTGGCCACGATGCGGCGTGGATCGACAACGGCACAAGTGAGCGCGTGAAGCTCGGTGCCTCGCTGCGAAAAATCTTGCAGCTCTTGCTTCAATGCCACGATCAAGATCCGCAGCGCAGCGTGGCAACGTGGGAGCTGCTCGATGCGGGTTGGCCTGGTGAGACGATGGCGCCCGAGGCCGGTGCAAATCGCGTGTACGCCGCGATAAGTCGCCTTCGCAACATGGGGCTTCGTGGTGCGATCGAGCGGCACGACGACGGCTATCGCATCGCCCCCCGCGCACGCATCACGCGCATCCCGGAGTGAAGCCAGGAAGCAGCGCGCGTGCAAACGCGCTTGGGTTCACGATGCGCTCACGTGCAGCCCATGCAGCGCGTTGTTGCGTGTCCTGCTCGCTCCCTCGCACCTCGGCCAGAAGCGCACGTGCGGCATCGGCGTAGAGCCCAAGCTCTGCCTGCTCCAGCTCCGGAATGGCTTGTTCTAGAGGGC
Source organism: Sandaracinaceae bacterium (assembly GCA_044373065.1). Taxonomy (GTDB): domain Bacteria; phylum Myxococcota_A; class Polyangia; order Polyangiales; family Sandaracinaceae; genus JAFLCL01. Next base: position 4,876 of record JBILQT010000117.1, on the reverse strand, counting down.
GAATGGCGCGCGGGACGTCGCCCCGTGCGGCCTGCAAACAAGCGTGAAGCGCATGGGCGAGTGCGGAAGTCCACGTGCGATTCTCACGCTCAAGCTGCCGCAGCACGAGCTCGATCCACATCGCTGCGCGACGCGAAGGCTGTGTGCGAAAGACGCCAATCGCCGTTGCCGCCTCAAGCACAAAGGTATGTCCGCGCGTCCACTGCGTGCGAATCAAGAGCGAACGCAGGACACGACCTCGCGTGCGCAGATAGCGCGCGCGTGCATCGGTGCATCGCCCCTCGTAGAGGGCCGTGGTGATGCGTCCCCAGAGATCGAAGAAGTGCTGCACGAGGAAGCCCTCGCCACCGAACTCTCCAAGCGCCGCATCAAGATCCTCGACTGCGCGCTCTGGCGCGTCGGCGGTGAGGTGACGTAGCACCATCAAGCCTTGGCGATAGTTCGTGAGTGCATAGCGCTCGCCCCGCGCCTCGCTGATGCGCACGAGGGTCTCGGTGCGCTCGGAGAGCTCGCGCAAGCGGCCCAGAAGAGCGAGCGATGCGAGCTGAAAGGTGTTCACCGTCGTCTGCTCTTTGGTCGTGCCGATCGTCTCAAGCGCGAAGACAGCCTCAGCGCGCCGACACGCGGCCTCGGCGTGTGTGAGGTGGCCGAGGTGAAACTCAACGAGCGAGCTCGCAGCCTCGAAGCATCCGCGCGCGTACGCATCGCCGTCGCGTTCCACCGCCGCACGCGCCTCCGCCAGCACCGCGCGCGTGGAGGCCTCCGCAGGGCCACCCCCGTTCGCGAGAAAGGCGGTGTACCAGCCGAGTGCCGCGGCGCGTCTTCGTGGGTCTCCGATCGAGAGGCTTCGTCGCAACGCCTCAGTCATCAAATCCGCGGAGCGAATCGAGTCGACCACCGAGAGCCCTGTCGCACCGGAGAAGCACGCATCGATGCGCCGCTCCTCGGCGGCATCCGGCATCCACCTCTGTTGTGCATGGAGGCCATGGCGATGGATCCAGATGCGGTTGCGAAGGAGCCCCAAGATCGCGCGTGAGGGTGTCTCGCGCAGAGGCGCACCAGCCTCGCGCAACACCTCATTGAGCAGCTTGGTCCCCTCCGCGATGAAGCCGCTTCTCAGCGCTTGCTCCGCAGCGCGCCGCCGAAGATCGAGAAGGGCTTCTGCATCCGTCGCGTAGGCACACGCCTCAAGATAGGCCTGCGCGGCCTCGTGCCCGCGCCCTGCATTGGCAAGGGATTCCGCCAGTGCCACGCAGAGCGAGCGCATGTGCAGCCGAGGCGCCTCCTGGTGAAGCTCACTCCGATTGCGATGTTGGATCGCGAATCGAAAGAGCTCAGCGGCACGTGTAAATGCGAGCTTCTGCAGCGCCCGATGGGCCCCCGATTCTGCGTAGGCCGCCGCACGCTCAAGCTCACCCGCACCCTCAAGATGGATGCAGATCCACATCGGGTTGATGCCCTCCGCAGCCTCAAGGGCTGTGGCAAGAGTGGCATGGATCGAGCTTTTCCTGCCAAGCGGCAGCGAGGCCAAGGTCAGCTCTCGAAGGCGGTCGTGGTAGACCTCAAGCTCCGCGCGTCGAGGATCAGACTCCGCGATCCGGTGGTCTCGATCGGCCGCAAAAGGGTTCGATCGAATCAGCCTGGCCATCGCCAACGTGCGCACACTCGCGAGGTCACCAAAGAGCCCGGAGGCGCGCACGGCCACCTCAAGCGGCACCGGGTGCCCTGCGACGCAGACCGTCTCGAAGAGTGAAAGCGCGGACGGCGGCAAGGCATGCAAGCGCCGCGTGATTGCAGCGCGCGCAAGCTGGTTTGCATCACCCTCCGGCTCAAGACGCTCCGGCACTTCGAGCCCACCGAGGGCCAGCGCTTCCATGAGAAAGGGGCTTCCCGCGCTCTCCCGAAGTAGACGTGCGCGCTGCGAAGGCGTGGCACCGAGCGCCACCGCAAGGGCCTCGGCATCAGCCTCGGAGAGGGGCGGCACCGCAAGATGCGCGACATTCAAATTGCCATGCAGCGAAAGGAGTTTCGCAAGTGACGGCGATGCCTCTCCCTGGGCATCGCGATGCGAGACGAGGAGTGTGATTGGGGCATGCGAGAGGCCGCGCATGGCCTCGACGAGCAAGCGCGTTCCGTCCTCCTCGGCCCACTGTGCATCATCGATCACGAGCGCCAGCGGATGCCTCTCTGCGAGCTTGGTCAGCACCGAGGAGAGCGCCTCGGCGACAAGCCTCAAGCGCTCTTGCGGGTCGGAGATGGCGCTCATCACTGCGCTCGTCGCATCGAGGCTCTGACGCACGCCAGAGAAGACGGGGAAGGCCTCTTCGAGACGCGCGATCTCTTTCGGGTCGAGCGATGCGTGAAGGTTGTCTTCGGCGGCGCTGAGCTTGCGGGCGAGCTGATCGACGATCGCATCGATGGTCGCGAAAGGAACCGTCTCGTGCTCGGAGCAGCGACCTCGAAGCACCACGAGATGCGGATCGTGTGCGGAGGCCGCGGCGAGTGCGCGCTCGAGGATCGTGCTCTTCCCAATGCCCGCGGGCCCGTGAAGGATGCGAACCGTGGGCGTCCCCAACGAGGCCTCTGCGATGGCCTCCTTGAGCCTCTCGGCAAGCGCATCGCGGTCGGGCAACGCCACAAGGTGTGTCGAAGCGAAGATCGAGGTGGGGCTTTGGTCGAGCCCGATGCGAACCTCTGCGGCCGTAGGGCGACGCACCGGGTCGGGGTCGAGCATCGCCTCCACCCACTTGGCCAGCGCAGGATCCACATCGCGCGTACCGCGTGGCAGCGAGGAGAGAAGGCGCTCTCCCGTGAGCATCTCAAGCCCAAGGACGCCCAAGGCATAGACATCGCTGGATGCACTCGGCGCATGGCCATCAAGAAGCTCAGGCGCGAAGTAGGGAGGCGTCCCCGCATGCGCGTGATGCACACGCTCCAGCTCTTGGGAGGCGGCGCGTGAGGCGAGCCCGAAGTCGAGCAGGATGGGCGTTCCCGCGGCATCCACCCAGGCATTGGAGGGCTTGATGTCGCGATGAATGATGCCATTTGCATGAAGCGTCTCGAGGCCCTTCAAGAGCCCGAGAAGCACCCCGCGCATTGACTCTGGAGCGCGTGCTGTGTGGGTGAGGACGTCCACGCCCCGCACGAACTGCATCGTGAAGAACCACGCTTCGTCGTGGACAAAGAGCTCGTAGAAGCTGACGACATTGGGGTGATCGATCGAGGCAAGCGCGCGGAACTCATCCTTCACGCGCAAGAGCGCGTGGGCATCGTGTTCATGCGGCACCTTCAACGCGACGCGTGCGCCCCGCTTGCGATCGAACGCGCGGTAGACGGCGCCGTGCGCACCCACCCCGAGCCGCGCCTCGATCTCAAAGCGCGCGCCGAAATCGCCAAGCATGCGGGCGACATCCACGCCTCGCGCTCTGACGATCTTTGACGGGTTCTCCAAGGTCACGCGCCGATCCTACGCCGACAAAGCACGATCAAGGACATGCAACCTTTTGGTTGCACATCGCATCACGCCATCTGAACAGGCTCACGCTCCAGCTCCACACCGAATGCCTCGCGCACACGGCGCTTCACCTCATCCGCCAGCGCGAGAAGCTCCGAGGTGGTCCCGCCGCCGTGATGCACCAATGCAAGCGAGTGCGCCGTAGAGACGCCCACGTTGCCCAACCGCAAGCCCTTTTGCACGCCCGCACGCTCGATGAGCCAGCCCGCGGCGAGCTTGATGCGACCGTCTTGCGTCTTCCATTGCGGCACTTCCGCCTCAATGCCGAGTGCCTTCGCGCGCGCCATCACGGCCTGCGCAACCTCCAAGGAGACGATCGGGTTGGTGAAGAACGAGCCCGCGCTGCGGTGGTTCACATCGCTTGTGTCGTAGACCATCGACTTCGCCTTGCGGAGCGCGATCACCTTCTCTCGCGTCTCTTGAAGCGTCGGCTTCTCGATCTGGCTCAGTGCCTTCTGAAGCTCGGCATAGCGAAGCGCAGGAGGCGCATTCAAGCGCAGCTCGAAGGTCACGCTCTGCACGATGTAGCGCGCGCCTGCACGCTTGAGTGCACTGTCGCGGTAAGCGAACTCGCATTCCTCCGGCGTGAGACAGCGCGCGTGCCCGAGCGTGCGATCGAAGACCAAGACGCTGACGATCGTGTCCGAGACCTCCTGCCCATAGGCGCCGACGTTCTGCACCGGCGTCGCGCCGACAAGGCCCGGAATTCCCGAGAGGCACTCAAGCCCCTGCCAGCCTTGCGCGACCGTATGCGCGACGAACGCATCCCAGGGCTCACCCGCCGCGACCGTGATGCGCATGCAGGCCTCACCCTTCGCATTCTCCGAGCGCATCGTGGCCATGCCGCGCGTGTTCATCGCGATCACAAGCCCATCAAAGCCCGCATCGGCTACGAGCAGGTTCGAGCCACCACCGAGGATGAAGACAGGCAGTGCGCGCTCTTCTGCCCAAGTGAGTGCGAGATTGAGCTCATGCTCGGCATTCACCTCAACGAGGTACTTCGCAGCGCCGCCGAGGCCGAGCGTGGTGCGTGGTGCGAGGGCGATGTTGGCGTCGGGCTCGATCACGCGGTGGCCGAACGTGATCGGGAACTGCGGCATCTGTTCGTGTAACCACAGATGGGGAAACAGTGAGCTCAACGCGGGAAGGTCACCGACGCGTCCATCAATCGCGGCACGAAGAAGCTCCGGAAGGGACTTCGCGATGACTGGAATCTCGACCGCTGCGAGACTGGAGGTCGCTTCCTCCCATTCGTGGTCCGGGATCGTCAGTGAGGCCTCGTTGAGTCTGACCCAGACCGTTTCGTGAGGGCCGCGCATCGACGCGACGAGGGACCCATCCGCGAGCTTGGCGTAGACGCTC
>JBILQT010000116.1:0-20916 GCA_044373065.1 Sandaracinaceae bacterium | reverse complement strand
TTCGCCATCCACCGCCGTGACCACGCGATAGCGCGCGCCAAGGGCACGCGAGAGCGAGTCGCGGATGTCCTCGTTGTCATCCACCACGAGCAACGTCGGTGCACCCTCGGGTGCTGGCATCGCCTGCGTGTTGCGCGCGCGCGCAGCGGACTCCGCATCCTTCAGAAGCGCAGATAGTCCATCATCGCTCTCGTCCGACACGTCATGCGCCGGGCCCCCGATCGGCATCTCCACCGTGAACGCGGCGCCTTCATTCGCACGGCTCACAAGCCTCACCGTGCCGCCATGCGCCTCCACGATCTGACGCACCAACGCGAGGCCAATGCCCGTCCCCTCGTGCAGTTGATCGCGCCCCTCAAGCCGCACAAAGCGCTCGAAGATGCGTGCCTGCTCCTCCTCCGGGATGCCGCAGCCATCGTCTTTCACGGTGATCGCAAAGCGCGACGCTTCGCGCTGCAGCGACACCACGATCTGCCCGCCCTTGCGTGTGAATTTGAACGCGTTGGAGAGCAGGTTGTAGAGCACCTTCTTGAGCGCGAGCGGGTCGACTTCGGCCAAGAGCGCGTCCCCCGCACCATGCACGTCCACACTGCGCTCGGGGACGCTTCCAAAGGCGCCCACCGTGCGCCGGATCTCGCCCGCCACATCGACCGTGCGCTTGCTCGGACGCCTCCCTGCGTCGTAGGCCGAGAGGTCGAGCAGCTCGTTGATCAGCAAGAGAAGGCGCGCTGCATTTTTGCGTCCCATCGCGGCCGACTGCCTGACGAGTGCGGCCTCGCCTGCGTGCTGATCCATCTGCCGAAAGCCCGCGAGGATGAGCGTCAGCGGCGTGCGCAGTTCGTGGCTCACATTCGCGAGCAGCTGGCTCTTGGCGCGGTCGCTCTCTTCGAGCGCATGCGTGCGTGTGAGCAGTGCGCGGGAGTTCATAAAGTTCGCACGCGTCAGGCCCGTGACGAGATGGCCGATGACGACCGCGCTGAACGTTGCGAAGGCCATGAAGACGATGTCGACGAGCACGCGGCTTGGGTCGATCGACTGCACGGCGGCATAGAAACCGACGAAGCACGCACCCGGGATGCTCACCGCCATCGCGAGACGCTCGGGCCAGCTCAAGGTCATCGGCACGGCGGCGAAGGGCGCGATGAAGAAGTAGGCAAACCAAAGGTGCTGCGCATCCTCCAGGCCACCGAGTGCATATGAGACGAAGAGAAGCGCAGCCGCGCCCGCAATGTTCACAAGCGCGACGACCGCCAGAGGATGCGCGCGCAGCACACGCAGCAGCACGAGCGTGACGGAGGCTGTGATGACAACGCGTAGACGCCAATGCGCAAACGCCGCGAGCAGCGCTGGGCTGTCCGCGAAGGTGATGAAATCCGCCGGCCAGAAGAGGCCCGCGCCGAGCCCGATGATCGCCGTGACCACGGCTGCCTGCTTCAACTGCTGCTGACGTCGGTAGGTCTCAAAGGCCAGCGCATCCTCCTCGGAGTGCGCCTCGGGCATCGGCAGAAGGCCACTCAACCAAAGGCGGACCTGCCCTGGGATGCTTGGCCCCGCGCTCACTTCAGCTGCCCGGTCGGGCCCACCAAACCGGCTTGCAACGCGTACTGCGCAAGCTCGCCATTGCTGCGCAAACCAAGGCGCTGCTTGATCTGCAGAAGGTGCGAGCTGACGGTGCTCGCCTGCACACCGATCGCGTAGGCGACATCCGAGGGCGTCTTGCCCTCACCGATGAGCACGAGGATCTGAAACTGTCGCTCACTGAGCGTTTGATGGAGCGGCTGATCACGCGCGGTCGGCGAGACGAGCAGCATCTCCGCAAGCTCCGGCGTGATGTAGCGACCCCCGCGCGCGAGCTTCTGCACAGCCTCCACGAGCATCGACGAAGGACGGCCTTTGGTGAGGTAGCCGGCCGCGCCCGCAGAGAGCACACGCAGCGCGTAGAGGTCCTCCGCGTGCATCGAGAGCACGAGCACCGGCAGCTTGGGCTTGTGCGCATGCACCGCCTTGAGCACGTCGAGGCCGTTGCCATCTGGAAACGAAAGATCGAGCACGAGCACATCCCACTGCTCGACCTGACAGCGCGCGATCACCTCCGCCGCCGTCCCCGCTTGGCCCACGATCTCGATGTCGCCCGCATCACGCAGGAGCCGCGCAAGCCCTTCGCGCACAAGCTCATGATCGTCAGCGACAAAGACTCGAATCATCGCCGGATGATGCCCCGCTGAGATGAGCCCGACTCAAAGAAATTCGAGGGGTTGCTCGAAGTAGTCGGATATCGAGCGCGGGGCCGCTTTGGTTAGCTCGATGGATGGCCGCCGTCCTTGAATCCACCCTCGCTACCATCCCGGGCACCGCAGCGGATCAAGCGCTCCCGCGGCCTCTGCGGGCGCTCCTCCCCATGCGCATCGCGCACCATCAAGTGGGCAACAAGCGACTCCATCTCGCCACGAGCGTCGTCGCTTGGCTCGGGCTCATCACCGCGCTCTCGTCCATCCCGACGCTGCATCTCGGCGAGTCCTTCGCCCTGCTCTCGGCGCTGCTCTTTGCTTCTGTGGACGCGCTCGTCGCGCTCTTGGTGCTGGCCCTCACCGCGGCATGGGTGCTCACGCTCGGCACGTTTTGGGGCACGCCTGGGTCCTTCGTGCTGGGCTTGTGCATGTGGCTCGCAATGCAGGTCGCGCAGCACTTCGCGCACGTCTTTCATCACGAGCACGCGCCCTTCCTCAGCGCCTCTCAGCGACGCTCCGTGCGGTGGAACGAAGCGCTCTTGGGCGTCTTTCACTTCACGCTCACCGCGCTTCTCGATCGCGGATTTCGCCCTGCCCTCCGCGCGCGGCTAGAGGCGAGCGAACGCGAGATGCTCCTACGCGTCGGCCCTCTGGCTTGGAGCAATTGGGGCAAGACGGCGCACTGCCAGGCGCATCAAGCCTCGGTGCCTGAGACGATTGCAGGCCTTGTCACGGTCGTGCGTGAGGCCCTTAGCCAGGGGCGCCGCGTGCGTGTGCTCGGCTCGGGCTTCTCGTGGTCCGCGCTCGTCCCTACCGGCGATTTGCTCGTCTTCTCCGAACGCCTCGACAAGGTCGAGGTCGACCTCTCCCATCCGCAGAAGCCCGCCGTTTGGTGTGAGCCCGGCGTGACGAATCGACAGCTCGGTCGCGCACTCCAGGCCGCGGGCCTCGCCATGCCCTGGAACGTCGTGCTTGAGACCGTGCGCATCGCCGGCATCGTCTCGGTCGGCACGCACGGCTCGGGCAAAGACACCGAGACCTTAGGCGATCTCGTCGAGGCGCTTGAGGTGATCGACGCAGACGGAAGGCTCCGCATCCTCTCGCAGCTGACCGTCGGCGAAGAGGTCATGTCCGCCGCGCGCTTGGGCCTCGGGCTCTTCGGCGTCATCACCCGCGTCCGCCTTCGCATCGTGCCCTCCTACCGCGTGCGCCAAGCCGATACGCAGCTCCCCGTGCGCGAGGTGCTCGCGAACATCCACGAACACATCCACGCGCATGATGCGATCGAGCTCTTCTGGTTCGCACACAACAAGAACCTCTGGCTGCGCACGGTCGATCGCTCGGAAGCACCGCACAGCGGAAAGCCACGCGCGCTCTGGGTCGGCACACGCGATCTTGTGCAGCACCTCTGGCTCGCCGCGATGGGCCATCTCGTCGACCGCTACGCAAGGCGCCTCTGGCCGCGTGTGCTGCGCTTTGGCTTCTCCGTCCTCGGCTTCCAGACACGCGTGCTCGACCTCGCCGAGTCGCACCACTACCGAAAGTGGATCGAGGTCGTGCGCTGCGGCTGCATCGAGGTGGGCTTCAAGATGGACGCACGCGGCGACAACGTGCGCCAAGCCTTCGAGTCGGCTGAACGCCTCGTGGAGAAGTACGCCGCACGTGGCCTTCACCCGATGAACCTAACGCTCAACGTGCGCTTCATCGGCTCAAGCCGCGCGCTTCTCTCACCCGCCTACGGCGAGGGCCTCACTTGCTACATCGAGGCACTCTGCGTCGGCCGTTCACCGGGCTGGACGGAGTTCTCCGCCGAGCTCTGCGCCGAGTGGATGAAGCTCGACCAAGCGCTGCCGCATTGGGCCAAAGAGTTCGAGCACGTCCCCGGCATCCTGCCGCTCGTGCAGCAGCGTCTCGGCACGCGCCTCGATCGTTTTCGTCACGCACTCACCAAGACCGGTGTGCGCACGGGCAACCGCAACGCCTTCGGCAATGGGCTCCTCGATGCCCTGCTCCACGAAGAGAATCACACCCAAGGAGGTGCATGATGGGCTCGCCTTTCGGCCGCTTTCTCGTGGGCCTTGTTGCGCTCGCCACCGCGACCTTCCCCTTCTTCTTCTGGTTCGACGCACACCACCTCGCCGACCCCGCATGGCCACCGCACGCGCGCGCGCATCTGCTCTTCTTCATGGCCTTCGTGATGCTCGCCAATGGCATCGCACTCACCCTCACCGTGGCCTACTGGGAGCGCTCTCAAGACGTTCGCCTGCTTGCCACGGCAACGCCCTGTCTCGTCTGGGTCGCCAAGCTGATCGAGGTCGCATGCCTCAGCCCCGCGATGGGCGTCACCGTCTCGTTCACGCACTGGCATCAGCGCCTCTTTGGTGAAGCGGAAGCGAACCTCTTCGGCGTCCTTGCGCCGCTTGCGGTGGCCATCCTCGGCTACCTCCTCGATCGCCAGGCGCGACTGCGCGGCCTCCACACAAAACAAAGCCCTGCATCGTGACGCGGCGGCATCACGATGCGGGGCGTTGAAGGCAGGCTCAGCTGTGGGCGCTCGTCGTCCACTCGCGCATCGCCTGAGCGCCCGGGCGGTCGAGATGGATCGTCTCGTCGACGCGCGTGACCCAGTTGAGCGGGATGAAGTGCGAGATGCCCTTGGCGTCCTGCTTGAGCTTCACCGAGTTCTTGCCGTCCATCGCCTCGACCACGCCGAGCTGTCCGTTCTCAGAGCACATCACCTTCGTGTTGGCCTTGATCTGGCTCGCCTCGATCACGGGCTTGCTGATGTGCATGGGCTTCGCGTCGGCCGGGTTCATCTTGTCATTCGTGTTCATCAAAAAGGCTCCTCTGCGTGGACAGTTCGTCCGCGCACCCTCCCCTTACGCAGCCTGCGTGCCGCGCTGATTCCAAGGCAAATGCGGGCACTTTGGAGAGCGCACAGGTGTGCGCTGCGCAGGAACGCCATGGTTGCTCCGCACAGCTGAGGCGCTTCAGTACCGCTCTGCTCCGTGCGCATCGGCGACGTCTCCGTCTCTGAATGGGTGAAAAGAAGCGCACGAAAAAGACGTCCGATGCAGCGCAAGGGACGTCTCTTTCTTCGAATGGATCGAGCCGCGAATGCGCTACGGGGTTGCAGCCACGCGCATTGGGTACTGCACGCGGAAGGTCGTCTGGCGGAAGGGCGAGAAGTGCGCCTCACGAAGCACGCCTTCCATGCACGCGCCTTGCGGTGTGCCAGCGAAGGGCGCGCCACCCACCGATGCGCTCACGACCGTTCCATCGTTGCGAAGCATCAGCGTGCCGAGCGCCATACCCACTTGCTCGCCTGCACACTGACGAATGCGAGGCATCAAGCGACCGAGCACTTGGCCAATCTCCTGGCGGCTTGGTTGGTCGGCCGTGGCCGCACCCGCCGCAGGCGCCGCGGCAGCAGCAGCCGGACGTGAACCACCACCACCGAGTGCCCGACCGACAGCGTCATCCAAGTTCGCCGTCGCGGCCGGACGCGCCGCAGCTACGGGTGCTGCCGGCTCCTCGGTCGCAGCGGGTCGACGGCGCTCTTCCGCAGGTGCGGCTGGCGTCGCGGGCGTCGCGGGTGTCGCGGCCGCTGCATGGCGCTCCGCACGACGATCCCCACGCTCGGAGTCTTCGCGGGCAACACGACGCGCCTCTTCCTCATCGCCACGCACCTCATCGGTCGCTGCGGCTTCTTCTGCAGCCTGTTGAGTGGCCTCGGCGGCTTCCTGCGTCGCTTCCGCGCCTTCCTGCGCAACCTCCGCGGCCTCTTGAACCGCCTCCGCTACGCCCTCTTGCACGGCAGCTGCGGTCACGGGCGTGATCGCACCCGTGGCTGGCAGCGTGGCGGTCGAAGGCGGCGCTGCGACCGGTGCGATCGCCGCCGCGGGTGTCGTGACCGGAGGCGCCACGGGCTCGGGCTGACGGTTGTTCATAAAGAAGAACATGCCCGCTGCTGCGAGGCCGGCCGCACCAAGGCCAACCCAAAGCGTGTTGCCACCCTTCGCCTCGGGCGCAGGCGCAACCGCAACAGGCGCAGGCTCCGCCTTGGCGACTTCCTTCACCGCAGGCTTGCTCTCGGACTTGCTCTCCGCCTTGTCCGACTTCTTCTCGCCCTTCTTGCCGTCCTTCTTGCTCTCTTTGGCCGAGGCCTTCGCAGCCTCTTTGACGGCTTCGACGGGCTGCACACCGCTCGTATCGGCGCTGCGTTCCTCCTCAGGCGCCGGCGGGGGCACCGACGCAACGAGCGCACGCAGATCAAGCTTGGACTCGGCGGCGTCATCGGCTGCACTCGGCGGCGCCATCGAGGGGCGCACCAGCGCGGAGAGAGCACCGAGATCGAACTCCTCAGCAGCGGCTTCGGTGGACTTCTTCTTGGCTTCCTTGCTCACGACGGGACCTCATAGACGGTTGCGAAGACTCAGGGCGAAGGGCGTGTCGTAGCACGGTCGAGCGACTCGCCGCGTACGCAGATGGATGGAACGTCTGTTGGATGTGACGAACGAACAAGAGCTTGGATCTGTCAGCACATTCTGAGGGCGAGCCATCCATCACGGACACTCGAAAGCGATCGTGGCCAATCGATCGGAGCGCCCGCAACTTTCCGCCTCATCGCGCCTCATCCCGCCTCATTCAGGCAACGACCCAAGGAGAAAGAGGGGAGCAGAAGCATGCTGAACGCCGCGTTGCTGCTCGATACCTGCTCGACCGCGAGCGTGAACCTGACCTAGCTCGCGTCCTTCTGGGTAATTCCGGAACCAAGCGTTTGCGCCGCCAAGGCTGAAGTACGGAACCACCCAGAACGTATCCAGCGAGAGAACGAAGCCCTCGCCCGCAAGAAGGACGACCAAGCGCCAACGCGGCGTCCAGTCAACTCCCCACTCTCCTCCGCAGGCAAGCGTTAAGGCGAGCGATGCGGGTTCTCGTACACGCTGACGATCGGAACACCGTCGTAGCGAAGCACGTAGACCGGGTCGACACGACCGAAGGCTTCCCAGATCTGGAAGTCCACGATGTTGAAGTGATCCTCGTGGTGCACGATCGCGTAGTCCGCGCTCCGCAGATCCCAAGCGACGCGGATGTCCTCACGCAGACGATCATCTCGCTGCAGCATGTGAAACGCCGTGTAGGTCGAGTCGCAAATCCACACGCTCGCATTCGGGGCCAGCGTGCGATTGAACCAGGGCACCAGGCTGCCTGTCGTGAAGCCCCAGAACTGACGGTTCATCCCCAGGTCGGCCGCACCCGGAACGCCACCCGCGATGGCCGTGTAGAACGAGAGCCCGAAGGGATGCGAGTGCGCCGTATCGCGCACGGCCGGGGCCAAAAAGAGGCCAAGCAGGGCAAACGTCGCCAAGCCTTGTTGGAGTTGCTTTTGTGACTCAGGGCGCTTCCACAAGCGCTCAAGCTCGCTCGACAAGGCCTCGCAGAGCCTCGTGAAGGCGTAGCCCCCAAAGAGCATCAGCATCGCGTAGGCCATCAAGAAGTGCTTGGTCCCGCCGAAGATCGGCGTCGACGGCATCATCAAGACGAACATCGGCGTGAAGAACGAGCCGAAGAGCAGCACGTCGGTACGCGCGCGATCGGGCTCGGGGTTGCCCTTCGTCCAGACCTTCGCGAGGAACCATGCAGGCATGAAGGCACGGCCACGAAGCACGATGCCGATGGCGCCCAGAAGCAGCGTCGTGAAGGGCACCGTGAAGAGCGTCGTCACCCAGGCGTAGCCCATTGGGCTCGGCGCCGAGAAGTACGTGCGGCCGAGGTAGGCGATGTTGTAGTGCACGTGGTTGACGTGAAAGCCGATGTACTCGCCCACGCGCGGAATCGTGTCGTTCCACATCCACGGCCACATGCCGATGAAGAGCGGGGGCCCGAGCAGCACCATGCCGATGAGCCACCAGGGCACGAGCGAGACGCCGCTTGAGGCCTTCGCCTCTGCGGTCAACGCACTCTTGCGACGCGCGCGCTCCATGCCGATCACAAAGACGAAGTGGACCAAAAAGACGAGCGGGAGAATCCACGCGTTGTGCTTGGTCTCAAGGCAAAAGCCGTACGCCACGCCCGTCCAAATGGCCCACACAGGCTCGGTCAGCGAGCGGTAGTAGGCGTACGTCACAAGCAAGAGCATCGAGACGATCGGCGTGTCGAAGCAGTCGAGATGCGCGTGATAAAAAACGGCCGGGATGAGCGCGTAGCTCAGCGCTGCAAAGAGGCCTGCACGCCTTCCAAAGAGGCGCGTTCCAAACAAGTACAAGACCCAGAGCGCGAGCGCCGACATCGCCATGCCGGGGAAGCGAAACGCCATCGAGTCTTCAGGGAAGACATCCCACCTTTGTTGGGCGAGCCATGACATCGCAAAGAGCGATTTGGGCAGCGAGGGATGCTCGTGGTTGTTCTCCCAAGCGGCATCGATCGAGGCGCGCTCCAGCACATGCTCATCGCCCGAGAAGAGTGCGCCCCACCAACGCGCATACGACTCACCGGCATCGACGTAGAAGCCCTCGTCGCGGTTCATCCCGAGGTTCGTCGAGGTCGCAAGGAGGATGGCCGTGTAGATGGCCGCGAGCAGAAAACCAAGCAGGTGATCGCGCCACGAAGGCGTCACGCCACGCGCGAGTGCGGGCTCATTCATGGCGCGCCTCCTCGGCTGTGAACCCCACCCGCCCAGCAGAAGGTTCGCCAATCGGGCGCGGGCGAGGTCACCTCGATCGAGATGCTTCCGCGTTGACCGCGACGCGCCTCGGGGATGCTCGCTTCCATGTGCTTCCAGCCATCTCCGTCGTGATGGCGCATGCGCCCGATCTCCTCGCCATCGACACGCACCACAAGGTCGACATCACCTCGATCGAGCGAGCGCTCTTGCTCCCACCAGAGGCCGCCATAGAGGCTCACCGACTCGCCGAGCAAGACGTTGTCATATGTGGATATGATGGGATTGCTGCCCTCCGGATGGTTCCAGATGCAGCGCCTCCCGCGGAGTTCGTAGTCCATCGTCGTCGTCGCGCCGACCCAGAGCCAGGGCCTTGCCGGGTCACATTGATGACGCGGGCCCTCGAGCGGCCCAGCCTGCAAACCGCCCGAGATGTTGTTGCCAAACGAAGGCGTGAAGTTGCACGGGATGCCGTTGCCGCCGTCCATCCGCACGACGCGCGCCTCGGCGATGTGATCGACAAAGTCGTATTGCAGCGTGGGCGTGGGCAGCGCGTAACGGGCCAGATGCACCGCGCCAAAGTCGCGCTCGAATTCGGGTGCGCCCTCGGGCGCTTCATCGCTGACGGCGCCGCGAATGCTCGCGACCCAGAGGCGCGCATAGCGATGGTTGTCGCTGCGGCCGGCCATGTTGCGATCGATGAGGCTGTGCGCGGCCTCGCGCAAAAGAGGGTCGGTCCACTGCGGCGCCGAGGTGATCGCATCGGTCGGCTGCCACTCGCTTCGAGCGAAGGCGAGCGCCTCCATCCAATCATCCCGGCGCGCAACCTCGGAGGTGATGCGCGCGTTGGCGACAAGCTCGACGACAGCCGTTGCGCTCACAAGTGAGAGCGCGACAAGCCAGGCGCGTGAGCGCGGTGCGCTGGAGGTCGGAGGCATGGCGGACTCAGTCGTCATCGAAGGCGCGCGACCATAGCGCGGGCGTACGCCAAGAACGATTGAGAAGGCGTAGCTTCCAAGGATGAGCCTCGACGAACTCGAACGCCTGGTCGCCTCAAGAAACCACCTCGCGCGCATTCGCTTCGCGCTCGTCTGCCAAGGCGAGCATCCGACCTACACCTGGGATGCGGGGCGTGGCTCTATCGTTCTCGATGAGTTCGACGATGTTTTTGTGTCGCTGAGCTCCGTGCACGAGACGCTCAAGGGCCTTGTTGCGCGGGCGGCGACGGAACACGAAAAGCCCCGCTTGGACAGGGCTTCTGTGGTGATCCTCGCCTACACGGAGGCGGAGCTCGATGCGTGTGATGCCCTCGAAGCGGACATCCCTGAGGCCTCTCAGCTCAACGCACTCAAGGATGGGTTCGCTGAGGTGATCGACGCACTCTTCATCGTGTCTTTGGAGGAGACAGAGTAGTGGACATGCAACCCAGAGGTTGCACATCGACATGCAACCAAGAGGTTGCGCGTCACTCCGCGGCGTTGCGCATCGAAGCGTGCGTGCGGTTCACGCGGGCCAAAAGCTCCACGCGGCTATGCACGCCCAGCTTGGCGAAGATGCGCTTCATGTAGGTGTTCACCGTGGAGATGGTCAGCTGCGTCTCCTCCGCGATGTCACGCGTCGAGGCGCCGGCGATCAAGCGCCCCACCACGTCACGCTCACGCGCCGTCAGCGGTGTGGCATCCAGAAGCGCCTTCACATCCACTTCGCCCTTCGCCTTCGCGAGTCGCGGGAGGACGGAGACGCCATGCGAGAAGAGCTTGGTCAGCCAGCGCGCGTGCCGGTTGGCCTCCTCCGCGAAGTGGCCTGTGCCATCGGCAGCATAGAGATGCAGCGTGCCGAGGGGGCCTTGCGCCGTTTTCAGAACGAGCGTCATGCCGTCGCCAACGCCCGCGCGTTCCGCATGAACGTCGCGACCATCCCGACGCAAGCGGACGCCCTTGGCGCCGGTGACAGAGACGATCGTGGCGATGCTGCGGGTCACGTAGGTTTCCGCAGGCTCGAGCTCAAAGAGTCGTTCAGCGGCCTCGAAGATGGTCACGGACATGAACGGTGTCTGTGGCGTTCCATGGGCGCGTCAAGCCCGATCCGCGCGCTTTCAGTGGTTGACCGTTCGCAGAGCCGCATGCGAGGGATAGCGGGCTTGGCCACCAAACAGCCATCGATGCTTCTCGCCGAAGAGCTCTTCGAGACCGGCGATGCTCGCTTCCTCGCGACACTGAAGAATGTTTCAGTGCTGCGCGGCACCGTCTCGGTGAAGGCGCCTTACGGCAACCGCATGATCGAGGTGCCCAAGCCCTTCGAGCGGCAGCTGCAGAAGCCGCACATGATGACGGGCTTCGCGGCAAAGTGGCTGAGCGACCCGCGTCCGTGGGCCCGCGCACAATTGATCGAATATATCGATAGTGGCGGAATCGATCGGCCAGGGCATCGCTCACTGGCCAAGCGCCTGTTCAAGGGTGCCGAGGCTGCACAGGACGATGAGCTCGTTGGGCACTTCATCGCGGCCTTCGATCGCCTCTGCAAGCTGGTGCCAAAGAAACGCAATCGCTGGGACGTTGCAGCACGCACCTACGTTCGCGCGGTGTACTTCGTGCGCTTCAAGCCGCGCGCAGCGAACGCTTTTCACTTCTCACAGCGCACACGCATCTATCTCCAACGACGCGGCGTTCGCTACATGCGCGCCCTCGTCGCACGTGACCCAAAGCGCTTTCGCAAAACGCTCCTTGAGCTGCTCAAGCGCTACGAGGATACGCAGTTCACCACGGGTCAGCAGTTGCTTGAGGCGCGTGCCCTGATGCTCCTGCTCTTCGCGCGCTCGCCTGCCATCCGGCTCTCGTACCGCACGATTCATCCGAACGACCTCGCGACACTTGAGCCGCGTGTGCTTGGGCGTGATGCATGGAAGGGCCATGGCGACGAGGTGCTCGCTGCTTTGCCCGCCCTACCCTCGCTCTTTGTTCGAAGGCACGTCGCAAAATGGCTTGAGCGCGACTTTCCCGAGACGCTCACGAGCGCGCCCTTCGAGGTCATCGAGCGCCTCATCGGTTCCTCGCAACCGGATCTGCGTCTTCTCGGGACGAAGATGCTCGAGCGCGCAGAGGGCTTGGAAACGCTGCGGATTGAGACGTGGCTCGCCTTCCTCGAGGGCGACGATGCCGAGGCCTTGCTCACGCTCACACGGAAGATGAGCGACCTCGTGACGCCCGCGCGTGCCTCGCTTGAGCAGTGCGTTGCGCTGGCCCGTCACGTTGCCCAGGCGCCTGCGATGCTGGGCATCGAGTGGGCCGAGACCAAGACGATCGACGACAAAGACGCGCTTGAAGCCGCGCTTCCGATTCTCGACGCAACAGTCGATGAAGTGCGCGCGCGGGCGCTCAACTGGCTCGCTCCGATCCTCGCAAAAGAGGGCCTGGGCCTCGATGCACACATGCGTGAGTTGCTCGATGCGCGTCACCTCGATGTGCGTCAGCGCGCCTTTCAGATGATGGAGGCGACACCGCGCTTCAAAGACAGCATCGTCCTTTGGGCTGCGCTCTCCGAGTCGCCTCACGCCGATGGACGCGCCTTCTTGCTCAAGCATCTCGACAAGCGTCGCGCCTCGCTTGAGGCCTCGCATCTGAGCGATCGCTGTCTCACGCATCTTTGGGCCACGACCCTTCTCGACATTCATCGCGGTAGCCGCGCCAAGCGTCGTGCGGTGACGCAGTTGGGTGATCGCATCGCGGCGCATCCACAAGAGTCGAAGGTGCTGATGCCGCTCATGGGTGTGGCGCTTCGGTCGGTGCGCGATGCGGAGCGAAGGTCCGCGATTGCATCGCTTGTGCGTGCCGCAACGCTGAGCCCCGAGGTGCTTGAGGCGGCGGAGACGCACGCGCACGAACTCGTCATTCACGGCCCCGTCTGATGGACTACACGCTCAAATATCTCGGCCGTTCGGAGATCGATCAGGGCCCCTACCGTTCGAGCGTTCGCTTCGCTCCGAACCTCTCGCGCGAGCGCGTCTACTTCGACGGCGAGCTGAAAGACCCAACGCGCTTTCGTGAGGCGATGTCGGCCTTGCATGAGGTCGTGATGGGCGACCTGCGCATCAAGAAGAAGGACAAGAGCGCCTACGAGGCCTGGAAGGCGCGCGAGGCCGCCGAGGAGCAAGCGCTTCGCGTGACCTTGCTCGACAAGGCGCGTGTTCAAGCGGCGCAGGAGATCGCCAACCAGCCGATCCCGCCGAACCTCGATCGAGACTTCCGCGAGCAGCACCGCAAGTATTGGCAAGCACGCGTGCGCTGGGCGAATGAGCTCATGCGCAATGACCCTGCGCTCTTCCGCTCGCTCGTCCCCTGCGACCCGGTCATCTCCGTCGCGGATGACTCGGTCTACTTCGAGGCCTTCTCCAAAGATGAGTCGAGCTACGGCTGCCTCTATGTCGATCGCAATGCCTTCGACGGCGGCCAGGATGCGGCGCTCGGGACAACGAACATCGACTACTCACTCGCTCTTTACGAGCGCTTCCAACAGCTCCGCAGCTACCGCACGACGCGCCTCTCGATCGACCCGCGCGGCTTTGATGTGAAGCTCGAGGGCGCAGCGAATTTTCGCGAGGAGAAGATCGATCTCCCGCCCTCGTGGCTCAAAGGATTCGGCCAAATTTCGGCCACTTCCTCGTTCCCGACACGCACGGCCCAGCTCGATGTTGGCGCGCTCTATTCCGTGCTCGCCTTCCTTCGTCGCCATCGCGAGACGACAGGACCGCGCTCGATCATCTTTGAGCTTCGTCCCGGCAAGCCCGTCACGCTTTTGCTTGAGCCCTTTGGCATCCGCATTCAGTCGAGCGGCGCGGCCTACAAGGGCGAGCGCGAGGAGAACATCAAGGTCTGGGGGCGTCGTCGTCTCTCGGTGCTCGCGCGCCTTCTTCCACTCGTCGATCATTGCGATGTGCAGCTGCTCGGCTCGGGCCTGCCTTCGATTTGGTCGGTGAAGATGGGCGAGCTTCGCTTCGTGCTCGGCCTCTCGGGATGGACAGCCAACGACTGGACGCGCGGCACAGGGCTCGATCTCTTGCAGGGCGCATTCAGCAAAGATGACAGCCTGCGCAACAAGCTCTGGGAGCACCTGCGCATGCATCGCCTGGCGACTCTCGATGAGCTGAGCGCCGAGATGCGCCGCAAGCCCTCGGACATCACCTCCTCGCTTCATCGCTTGAGCCGCGAGGGCCAGGTGCTCTTCGACAACGGCGCGGGCGCCTATCGCTTCCGCCAGGTGATCGATGTGGCCGATGCGCTGCGTGTGGCGACCGAGGAGCCTGAGGAGTTCACCAAGGGCAAAGAGCTCTTCCTTGGCGCACGCGTGGATGTGACCTCACGTGATGAGGTGCTGGCGGGCAAGCTCGTGCTCGCGGCGAAGGTCGCCGATGCCACCTGCGAGGCTGTGGTGGACGGCGATGGTGTGATGACCCGTGCGCGCTGCGACTGTCATTACTTCTTCAAGAACGGCTTGCGAAGAGGCCCTTGCAGGCATCTACTCGCGCTGCGTTTGACGGCCCATGGCGGCGACGCGCTGCGCTTTGAGCAGGGCAGCATCGGCGGTGGTTTCATCCACTAGCGCCCCCGATCAGAACATGTTCCAATATGATTCGAATCATACCGAATCATCTTCTCTGACAAACGAATCGAATCGCAAAGGGAGCGCGGCAAGCGCGAGCCTTCATGCTGCGGTGTTACGCCGTGGCCGAGTTTGCCCATTCATGCATCCCCACGCCCGTTGTTCTTTTTGGCCGTACGCATAGCCGTCGCTTACGCCGAAGAGAGCAGCGCTTCGCGGTGCTCCGTAAGTCGACGGCTATGCGTACGGCCTACGTGAACGGACGTGGTCCAAGGAAAGAAGTCGAGCCTGCCGTGCTCCCTTTGCAGTTCTGATTCGTACATTTGTCGCTGGTTTCCCTCGCGGGAAAGTTCGTAAGCCGTTTTCACGTTTCCGCATGCAACCGAATCTCACCTCGCTCGTCCCGATGAACGCCCTCTTGCCGCACGCGGTTTGGGTGAGCGCGTGACGTTCTGGAAGAAGCTGCGCGAGTTCTTCGTCGGCCCGGATGTGGCCGATGTGCCGCGTCCAAGCGGGCCCTCCTTCGGGACACCCTTTGAGAAGACGGTCTGGGACGCGTGCTTTGTGCGCATTCAGGCGGGGCAGCAGTTCACGGGTGTCGACATCGCGGATGCGGCGACTGCAGGTCAGCCGCGCACCGTCGAGACGATCACGACGGCGACCAAGGTGGTGCACGCGCTCTTTGATCGCGGCCTCTTCGGGCCGCATGGCTACACGCGAACGATGCTCGCGACGCCCGCGGGCTCGAACTGGGTCTATCACCCAGCCGCGATTCAACCGAATGCCTCGCCCATCGTGGCCGCCGCAACCGTCGCTGCGGCACAGAAGAGGACACCGACCGGCCCGCTGCCCGCGAAGAAGGGGCCTGCGAGTGCGAAAGACCCGTACGACATCGGCGTCTTTTTGCAGCTCACTCCAGAGGAGCACCGCGCGCGCTCACTCAAGATCAATCCCTACCAGACCGCATGGATTGGTCGCACCGACGTCATCCCGCCTGAGTCCGATGAGCGCACGGCCCTGATCGATCGTGGCCTTGAGCTGCGCGGCTTTCTCTCGCGTGAGGAGATCGTCGAGATCCATCGCATCGGAGACCTCTGGCTCAAGCACAAGCACGCGGCTTCCTTGGCCGAGTCGATCGCCAAGAAGAACGTCGAAGAAGCCATCGCGCAGAGGCGCATCGCGAAGCAACTCGCGAAAGAAGAGAAGAAGCGTCTCGCCGCCGAAAAGGCCACAAAAGCCGCTGAAAACAAGGCGAAGCGCAAGGCGAACGACATCATCTTCTTGGGTCGCGATGTCTCCTCGCGCCTGGCCGACCGGCGCTCGCATGTGGAGAACCTGGCGAAGGCGGGCTTGCCCATCTGGGCCACGCCAAGCGATGTCGCGAAGGCGCTTGGATTGACCTGCTCGGAGCTTCGCTTCCTCGCCTTCCACAGCGAGGCGCAGACGGTCGCGCACTACACGCAGTTCGAGGTGCCGAAGCGGAGCGGTGGCAAGCGCGTGCTCTCCGCACCCAAGCCCGACATGGCCAAGGCGCAAGAGTTCATCCTCCATGAGGTGCTTGAGAAGCTGCCCACCGAGGCGCCTGCGCACGGCTTCATCAAGGGCCGCTCGACGGTGACGAACGCGCAGCAGCATCAGGGCCAAGCGGTCGTGATGAATCAAGACCTCAGCGACTTCTTCCCGACCATCACGTTCCCGCGTGTGCGCGGCCTCTTTTGCCGCATGGGCTACTCGCCCGCCGTCGCCACGATCCTCGCGTTGCTCACCACCGAATGCCCCCGCGTGCGCGCGACCTACCAGGGCAAGACCTACTTCGTTGCGACCGGGCTACGCGCGCTTCCTCAAGGCGCATGCACAAGCCCGGCGCTCTCGAACCAGATCGCGAAGAAGCTCGACCGTCGCCTTGCTGGCTACGCCGAGAAGCATGCCTTTACCTACACGCGCTACGCCGATGATCTGACCTTCAGCGCCGGCAAAGATGGCGACGAGGGCCTGCCAAAATTGCTCGCGACGATGCACCACATCACCCGCGATGAGGGCTTTGCGATCCACCCCGAGAAGGGCCGTGTGCAGCGCAGTGCCAAGCGACAGACCGTCACGGGCATCGTCGTCAACGAGCGCGACAGGCTGTCGATCCCCCGCGAAGAATTGCGCGAGCTGCGGGCCATCCTGCACAACGCGAAGAAGACGGGCCTGGCCGCGCAGAACCGCGACAACAAGCCTGACTTTGAGGCCTACGTGCGCGGCAAGATCGCCTACGTCTCGATGGTGGATAAGGCGCGTGGCGAGAAGCTGCTTGAGGCCTTCCGCGCACTCGAAGCGCCTAAGCGCTGACGACGCGAACCTCTTTGCCCAGGAAGTGCGCGTAGGATTTCGCGCGTATCTCGATAATATTGTGATCTGATTTCAACAGTTTCACAAAGGGCTCGACCTCGAGGTCGACGAAGTGCTTCTTCGGCGCCTTCTTCCATGTGCCGATCACACGCCCGTCTCGCACCAAGGTGGGCATGAACATGCCGTTGTTGCCGGGAACAATCTTCTCGAAGTGCGCCGGGTCGAGCACCGCATCGCGCGCTTTGTAGCCGAGCACAAATTCATCGAAGCCGGGCAAGAGCGCGAAGGATTTCTCAAAGGGCTCAAGCAGGCGCGCCTCGCTCGACGCGTGCATCCAGTAGTTCGTTCCCTCGCAGGTGCGCTGCACAAGCTCCGTACCGCAGCTCGCCAATCCATGCTTCGCATCACCTGCGGTGAGCTTCGACCAACCGATGAAGTCGTGCATCGTCGCTGGGCCGTGGCTCGTGAAGTAGCGAAGCGTGAGCTCATGCAATGCGGCCTCGCGCGAGAGCACACGGGGCTTTCGAATCCACGCATCGAGAAGGACAAAGCACTGCTCTTTGCCCTGCGCCGGGCCGAGGCAGAGCACGCCCTCGAGGCTGAGGTGAAAGAGGATGTGGTAGCCGCGTTGCCCGGTCGTCTCGATGCCCGCATCCACGAAGCATTGAAGGAGCGCATCGCGTGTCAGTTGGCCCGCAGTTGCGAGTGCGTTCTCGGCGACTTTGCGCGCTTGAAGGAGCGACTCGTCATCGAGTCCGAGCTGCGTGCGGCGGGTCTTGGTGGAGGCGATTACCCGAGACGCCAAGAGCGCGAGCATCCAGGGCAAATCCTCGGCGAGCGTGACGTGCAGCGTGCCGCGCATCGGCCATGAGCGAACCAGGCTTCGATCATTGAACGCGGCGTCAATGTCTTGCTCACGCGCATCCCTTACGCGAAGGCCGATCGACCACTTCACGCCCGGCCAATCCTGCCCCTGCATCGCGCACATATGCCGCACCGCCTCCACCGAGGACGCAAATGCTTGTCCGGCAATTCGCTGCTCACGCACGCGCAGAGCGCCGATGGATTCGATGGGAAGTGAAGCCACACGCGCGTTCTATCGCGTTCGGAACGCGACCACGCGTTCGCACACAGCCCGGGCCAGAACACTTCGCGTTACTGTCTCCGCGTGAGCAACGACAAAGCGACTCTCTCTCCCAACGCGCAGAGGCATGTGCGCGCATTCGCGGAAGCGCTCTTTGCGCGTGAGGAAGATGAGGCTGGGTTGCCGCTCGCACCGCCGAGGGAGCGCATGGATTGGTTCGTCGCGGACATCGATGATTTCGTGCACCACCTGAACCTGCGCGCGCGCTTGCTCTTCCTGCTCTGCATTTACGCCGTAAGCCTCTTGGCGCCTTTGCTTTCAGGGCGTTTTGGGACGCTCGCGGGTTTGCCTCTGGCCGCGCGCATCGATGCGCTGGAGTCGTTCGAGAAGACGCCCGCGGCCCTCGCGCTCTTTGCCGCACGTGCCGTGGTGAGCCTCGTCTACTACGAGCATCCAGATGCCGCGCGCGAGATTCACTGGGACAAGCAATGCCTCACCTCGGCCACCAAGCCGGGCGATGAAGCAGCACTGGAGACCGCGTCATGAGCGTCATCTCGGCACGTGAACATCAGGGCGATCTTCGTCTTGATTGCGATGTGGTGATCATCGGAAGCGGTGCAGGCGGCGCCACGGTTGCGACCGAGCTCGCGCTCGCAGGACAGCGCGTGATCGTGCTCGAAGAGGGCCGCGATGTGCCGGCCGCGGAGCACGGCGCGATGCGGCAGAGCGAGTCGCTTCGTCATGTCTGGCGCGAGGGCGGGATGACCGCCGCGTTCGGCTTAGGCGGGGCTCCGACGGTGAACATCACGACGGGTCGCTGCATCGGTGGGTCGAGCGTGATCACAGGTGGCGTGTGCTTCCGCGTCCCCGACGCGGTGCTCGACGTCTGGTCGCGCGAGCAGGGCTTGAAAGACCTCACGCCTCAGGGGCTCGACCCATATTACAATCATGTCGAAAAGGCGATCCATGTCGAGGAGGTGCCGCTCTCGATGCGCTCGCGCTCGACGCGTCTCTTCTGCGAGGGCGCCGAGCAACTCGGCATCTCGATGCAGCCGATCCGGCGCAACACAAAGGGATGCAACGGCTGCGGGCGCTGCAATTTCGGCTGTCCGCATGGGGCGAAGCTCTCGGTCGATCTCTCCTATTTGCCGCGCGCCATGGCAGCAGGTGCGCAGGTCTACTCGCATTGTTTGGTCGACCGCATCGTGATGAACGGCGCGCATGCGACCGGCGTGGAGGGCCGCATCTTGGAGAGCCCAGTGGGCGGCAAGAAGGGCAAGCTCAAGGTCACGGCCAAGCGCGTCGTGGTCGCCTGCGGCGGCATGCACACGCCTGGTCTCTTGCGCTCAAGTGGCCTCGCGCCCGTGGGCTCGGGCATCGGTCGCAACCTCACGCTGCATCCGGGCTTTCGTGTCTATGCCGTCTTCGATTCGCCTGTGCGCGGCTGGCAGGGCGCGATGCAGAGCGCGTTCTCGGATGACTTCGAGCACGACGGTGTGACGCTGCTCAGCCTCTTTGTTCCTGCGTCGGTGATCGCCGCCTCGATGCCCCATGCAGGGCCGCGTCACGCGCGACTCGCCGAGCGTGTTGATCACATCGCGATGTTTGGCGCGATGGTGCACGACGATGGTGGTGGCTCACTCCACCGCAACCCCTTTGGTCGCGAGCCCATCTGCTTCTATCGATGCAGCAAGCGCGACCACGCGCGCATGCGCTTTGGCATCAAGAAGCTCGGTGAGGTCTTTCTCGCTGCGGGTGCGAAGGAGATCTTCTTGCCCGTGCTTGGGTCGGAAGGACTGAGTGCGGATGCGTTCCGGCGCTATCCCTTTGAGAAGATCCCCGCGACCTTGCTTGAGGCCGCCTCGCAGCACCCGCTTGGCAGCAATCGCATGGGCGTGAGCGCCTCGACTTCCGTCGTCGATCCATGGGGAAAGATGTGGGACACGGACAATGTCTACATCGCCGATGGCGGCATCCTGCCGACGAGCCTGGGCGTCAATCCGCAGCTCACGATCATGACCATGGCGACGCGCATCGCCTGGCATATGGCCGACTCCAAGCACGTGCATGGGGCGCGTGTGCAACCGACGCTTTCCGCATGAACATCGCGCTCTTTGAAGGCCTCTGCGTTGTCGTGATTGTGCTGACGCTCGCCACCATGGCGCGCTTCTCCACCCACGAGCATGGCGTACGCGGATTGCTCTCCGACTACGTGCTTCTCGCGATCGCTGGGTTCATCGGCGAGGAGAGCTCGATCACCTTCTATCAGCACTATGCGTATGCCCCCGAGTGGCATGCCCGTGTGATGGATGTGCCCGTGCTCGTGCCACTCATCTGGCCGCTTGTGATCCTCTCTGCACGTGAGGTGCGCACGAGTCTCTTCCCCGATGCGAAGGGCCTTGGGCGCGCGGCGCTGCTTGGTGCGTTCGTGACGATCGATGCCTCGCTGATGGAGGTGCTGGCAACGCGCGCGGGGCTCTGGAGTTGGTCCGAGGCGGGGTACCTCGATGTGCCTCTCTTGGGCATGCTCGCCTGGGGTCTCTTCGCAGCGGCGGTCGATGGCTTGCTCGATGCGTTGCGCGGCCCGGCGCGCCTGCTCGTCATCCCAGGCTCCGTTGTGCTTGCGCATGCGCTCATCTGCATGACGTGGTGGTACGGCCTGCGCTGGGTGTTTCGCGATGACTTCAGCACGCTTGGGATGATCAAGATCGTGGTCGTGCTGCCCATCGTCAGTGCGCTCGCGTGGCGCCTTCGCAAGAGGCGCATGTTGCCTCCGCGTGTGGTCCTTCCGCGCGTCGCGGCCGCCCTCGTGTTCGTCGCGCTCTTCCTCTCGACCGCTGCAACCTCGTGGCCGCATTGGCTGCACTTGATCGCGATTGCAGTGCCCTATTGCCTGCTCACCGATTGGCGCGCGCTGCGATCGTTTCGTGCTTTGCGCGCGGGATGAAGGCTCAGGACGCGGCCGTGCTCCAAACCACATGAAACTGCATCCGAACGCGCCGCGGCTCGAC
>JBILQT010000438.1:0-4847 GCA_044373065.1 Sandaracinaceae bacterium | reverse complement strand
TGCGATGCGCCGCATCCGACAAGCATGAGCGCTGCGAGCGTGAGTTGGAGGCGCACTTCAGTAGAACTCCGGCTCGCTACAGAACTCGAATTGCTTCCGCGCGTCCTCAGGGATCTCAGCGACGTTTGCGTGATGAAAGACCAACGTGTCTCGTTGTGCCCAGAACGACTCGGGAGGAAGTGAGAGCGTGTCCTCGACCGCGTTGAGGGTTCCGATGGTGAACCACCCGAAGCACCCATCGTAGAGCTCCAGCGTCTCGTCCGTGACGCGCCATTTGAGCGCGGCGATCGAATGGATTCGGCCAATCTCCGAGTGGTAACAGGTGCGCGCGAGCAGCGTGTGGTTGGTGTTTCTCTCGATGGAGACGAAGTCTTCGGAGATCAGAATCGCGCTGTTTCCGGAGAGCCAATACCCGCCGAGCCCCCCTGGTGCGGGCACTTCGAAGATGCATTGCGCGCTGAGTCGGTTCGCCGAGGGCATCGCCACGAAGGCATCGGGCTCAAGTGGAATGGGCTCAGCGCACGCGCCAAGCATGAATGCTGCGAGCAGCAAGTTCGCTCTCGCGTCGTCCTTCCCCGTTCGTCGCAACACGCTCACCAAGAAATCATCGCGCCTTGATGAAGTCACGTCACGACAAGCTCAGATGATTGAACCGCGTTTGCGCTCCGCTGCGCGCACCATCTCCTCAACCTCGTCGCGGACGCGCGGGTCCGCGATGTCGGTGAGCGGCCAGCCAAGCGCGTTCTCCTCCAAAGGGTCTGCGCCAAGCTCAATCAGTTCCCGCGCGATGGTGAGGTTGGGCATCGCGACGGCGCACTCAAGTGGGGTCATGTCGATGGCGCCTTCGACGCGATGCACGGGCACGCCGAACGCGATGAGCACGTCGAAGCATCGGCGCAGTTCAGCCATCGGAACGGGTGGGGATAGGTGGATCATGCGGACTGAGAAACTCGCGAACGACGCGCCGAATCGGAGGTCCGTGCGCAGCCGCTCTTCGTTCTTCTTGAGAAGCCGCTGAAGCGTTTTCCAATCGCCCTTCTTGATCGCACGAAAACCAGAGCGGAGGAGAGGGTCGCGGTCGAACATCGCGCGCTCGCTCGGTGCGTTCGCCTCGCTCTGATTCACGGGGTCTTCGTCTGCGAGGCCATGACTGCGATACTACGCCCCGATGCGCCTCCGAATGACTCCAACGCTCCGCGCAGGAATCACCGCGCTTCTTTCGCCGCTCGTCGGATGCGGCGCGACTTCGGTTCCACAAGCGGTTCCACACACCCAGCCCGCGCCGCTCATCCTGACCGAGGTAGCCCGGGACATATACATCGCGCCTCAATGCGAAAGCGGCATGCTTCACGTCACGATTCGTCTCACGCAAGACCTTCTCTCAGAGGCATCGGAGAGCGGATTCGCGGTGTTTGTCGACGGGGTCGACCACCAGCCGACGGGCGTCATCACGATTCACGGAAGCACGTCGGGGATGAACATTGGCGTCGAGGTCGATGGTTGTGCCGAGCGCGAGTTCGCGTTGAATGTGGGCGGTCAGCAGCGTTGGCGTGGCCGCATTGGCGCGTACCGACCGTAGTCCGCTCGCTCAACCCACAACGTTGTCAGCACGCGCGCAATCCACGCATTCACCCGACCGATGAACGCTCCGCGATGTGCACCACGAACGCATCCGGGTGCTGCGGTGCTTGAGGCGCACTCGGCTTCCCTCGAGGCAAGGTCAACGCGAGCAGGGCTGCCGTTGCATCTCTCCGCCGTCGTTCAACGTGTGACACGAAACGCTTGATGCCATTCGGATCGAGCCCTCCGGTTCCGACGATGGCGACGTCACGCATGAGCGCGAGCTCGAACGCGATCAGCTTCTTGTCCGTGAAGCTGAGTGAGGTCGACGGGAGCGCTGGGTCGACGCCGCACGCGCGACACGCTTCTCGTGCTTGCGCGGGCCTGCATTGGGCGCGCTCCACAATGAGAGATTCAGCGCTTCGTCCGAAGGCATCGCGGACTGTGAGCGGCTTCTCGAAAAGGTCGTCAGCGACAGAGACGGTGGCCCCCTGCGCCTCCAGCGCGCGGCGAAGCGTCGCGACGAGAGCATCCGTTTCGTGCACCCAATCGGCCGGCGCGATGAACTCCTCACGTGTCTGCCGCGCCTTGGCGAGTGCTTCCAGGTCTCTGCGATACGCGACGCCGAGAAGTCCCACGCCGATGCCAGCTGCTAGGACGCATATGAGCACAAAGCCAAGGAGCAGCGGGGGGGCCGCAGTGCGTCGCGAGCGCCTCAACATGCCGGACCGTGATCAAACGTGGGCCGAGTGGGCGATTCACACCGTGATGCAGCCGTGAAGCCGTGGTGAGTAGAACCGGCAAACCAGAAGGGGGCGACAAGTTGAAGCCGTCTGCACTTCATCGGCGCTTCGTCTCCGACGGTTTGCCCCTAGATTTGCCCCCACAGAATCACGAATCCCCTACGGATCCCGCGCGATTCGAACGCGCGACCCTCGGCTCCGGAGGCCGATGTCCACCCCCAGTCCGACAAGGGAATTGATGCAAATTCTCCCCCGCAGTTTCCCCGCACCGAAACGTCGCTGAAGGAACTCGCAACGGCGCTGCTCCTCGGCGGGCCCGATGCTGATCCAGCAGCACTCGTCGAAGCGGTGCTTTCAAGCGAGCGCGTGCGCCTGGCGCTTGAGGTTCAGAAGGGCGGGGAGTTGGCGGCCCGGAGGGCGATTGAGTTGGCTGCGATTGTCTTGAGAGGTTGAGGGCGCGAGCTTGCCCCGTACCGAGTTTCGACGCCGTCAGAACCTCGCCCGCCCAACCGACGCCTCCGCGCTTCTGATCAAGTCGATGTCGAATTCGACGCAACACATTCGACACACGACCGATACCCAATCGTGCCGTGCACTTCCGCTTCCAAACACACATCGTTTCCCCTGCCAAAACGGCTAGTCGCGCATTTCCGTTTGACGCTGTGGAAGTTTGCCCAGTACGAAGCGACCAAGCAGGGGCTTTCAAGGTCGAAAACGCAGTTTTGTTTTTCCAAGGGTTCGAGGATGGCTAGGAGATTTCTACATACCGCAAGCGCGGCGTGCGTTCTTGCACTGAGTTGGGCGAGTTTTTCGCCAACGGCGCAGGCGTATCGCACGTTTGCAGACGACCCTGAGGTTGGCGTTGCGGCGCGTTGGCCTGGGCGCTCGGTGAGTTGGGATATCTCGACGGATTCGGGCACGGTCGATCCGGGGATGCTGGAAACCGCGTCACTCGCTGCGTTCCAGGTCCTGTCGACGACCCCTTGTGCGTCAGGGATGCCCTTCACTTCTGCGTACATGGGACGCACGGCGTCGGCTGCTGCACCAGGTGATGGGCGAAACACGATTGCCCTCGTCTCTTCGGATTGGTCGGCGCGCGGATTCCCGTCGGGGCGTGGTGCCACCACCGATGTACAGCTTCGTCGCTACGCGGACGGACGAGTCGAAATCGTTGAGGCGGACATTTACCTCAACGTCGCGAACTACCAGTTTGTGAGCGGGAGCCCGTCCGCGGGGCAACTCGATCTGCAGGCGCTACGTCGACCTCCTTCGAGGCGCAGATGGACGCGCACAGCGCCCACGCCTCCTTGTTGGTGTCGAGAACGGTCTCGGTGCCGAGACGACGATTGGCTATGAGTCCGCCGCCATCGACTACCTGCGCGACTTGGCCGAAGCGCGCTCCTGCGCGGGAGCATGCGAGTCGTTTGCGTGGGCACGCACCGAGGGCTCACCCAGCGCTCGCCTTGCAAGGCTGACCGGTGAGTCGAGAGACAATCTCTACCGCGCCGAAGGCACGCCTGTTCTCTCGACCGTCGTCCGCTCCGTCCGCACCTCGGACCGCATGGATTTGCTGGGCCGCGAGGCACAGGTCTCCGAGAGCCGCTTCGCCTACCACGACGGCTACTACGAGGGCATCGAGCAAGAGTTCCGCGGCTTTGGTGCGGCCGATGCGGTCGTCGTTGGGCGCGTTCGAAGTGGCTACGACGAGAGCACGCTGACGCGCACTTGGTTTCATCAAGGCAGGCGTCCTCAGAACATCGCCGATGACCGCCTCGCATGGAGCCCCGACGAAGCGCTCAAGGGCCGCGAGTACCTGACCGAGGTCTTCGACAACCAGGGCACCTTCCTCTCGACGAGCCACGCCTCGCTCGCCACGCGCCTACTTCACAACGGCCTCGATGGGCGCCCGATTCAGTACGCGTACGTCTCGGAGATGAACGAGTTTCGATACGACACAAGCCCGTTCACCCCAGGCTCGGACTCCATCGCGCTGCCCAGTGTCGTAAGGCAATCCGCAAGTGGTATGACCACTTCGACCGACGCGCCACGGACCATCGCGATGCGCGGCGCGAACCGTGCCCGTGTGCGCACGACGTACGACTCCGTAGACAACCTCGGCCACGTCCTTCAGCAGACGGTCTACGGCCACGTCGCCGATGCCGGCTGGGTGGGTAACACCGATGAATCCGTCGTCTCGGTGAGCACGCCGCAGTTGCTCAACACCAACGGCCAGTGGCTCTGGCGCACAAGCAGCCAATACGGCTACGGCACGAGCAACCCCTCGCTTCGTTTCGGCGACACCTCGACCACGTTCAACCTTGAGACGGGCGACGCGATTGCCTCAACGACGACCGTCACCAACGCAGGCGCACCCTCCTACGTCTTCGGCGGTGACCCCTCCGGACAAGGCGGCGCACTGGCCCTGGGCAACGCAGCCGAGAACATCGTCTCCTCGTCGTGGTTCGATGCATGGGGCAACTCGCTTGGTGCGTGCGCAGGAGCGAATCCGGGTGGCACGACTGTGCCCACCTCGCCGCCCGCAGG
>JBILQT010000437.1:0-4852 GCA_044373065.1 Sandaracinaceae bacterium | reverse complement strand
ATTTCGAGCTTCGGTGCGGTGATGCGCTGCTCAATCTCCAGCTCTTTTCCACACGCATCGCATTTGTACTCGTAGGTCGGCATCGTGATTCCTCGTTGGCGGCGCCGATGATGATCACGCCCAACGGGATCCGCAACTCATCGAGGCGCAATCGTTCCTCGCATGCGGGTTAGCGCACTCGCATACTTGGCCCCGTGAAGAGCCTGCCTGAAGAGATCGAGCTCGATATGGGCCTCGATGATTTGGACGATGAGTCCGCCCTGCGTGCGCGCGTCTGTGGCCTCCTGCGTGTGCGCCCCGAGCAAGTGCCCTTCGTGGCCGTGCGGCGTCGCTCGATCGATGCGCGCAAAGGTCGCGTGCGTTTCCACGTGCTGCTCGGCCTCAAGAAGGATGAAGCCGACGTACATCCGCTGGGTGAGCCACTTCCGCGTGAAGTGAAGGGCGCTGTGCGCGCGATCATCGTCGGCGATGGCCCTGCAGGACTCTTCTGCGCCTACGAGCTCGCCCGCGCTGGCGTGAAGTGCATCGTGCTCGATCGCGGCAAGACGGTGCAGCCACGCCGCCACGATCTCAAGGGCTTGCAGCGCAAGTCTACGGTCAACCCAGAGAGCAACTATTGCTTCGGCGAGGGCGGCGCGGGCACCTACTCGGACGGCAAGCTCTACACGCGCGCCCACAAGCGCGGCGATGTGCGCGATGTGATCGAGACGCTCGCATTGCATGGCGCGCCCGAAGAAATCTTGGTCGATGCGCGGCCGCATATCGGCTCGAACAAGCTGCCCAAGGTCGTCACCGCATTGCGTGAGCGGCTCGAGTCGGTCGGCGTGGAATTCATGTTCGACGCGAAGGTCGTTGGCCTGCGAACCGAGGGTGTTGGAAGCGACCGCAGAGCACGCGGCGTGACGCTCGCCGATGGCCGTGAACTCGAGGCCGATCACATCGTGCTCGCGACCGGGCACTCCGCGCGTGACGTCTTTCAGATGCTCGTGGATGCAGGCGTGACGCTCGAAGAGAAGGCGTTCGCGCTGGGCGTGCGCATCGAGCATCCGCAGCCGCTCATCAACCGCATTCAGTACGGGCAGGATGCGAACCATCCGAAGCTCCCCAATGCATATTATCGAATCGTGCATGAGGTCGAGGGACGCGGCGTCTTCTCGTTCTGCATGTGCCCGGGTGGTTGGATTGTCCCCGCATCCACGGAAGTCGACGGCCTCGTCGTCAACGGCATGAGCCTCAGCAAGCGCGACTCACCCTTTGCGAACTCAGGCCTGGTCGTCAGCGTGGAGCCCGAGGATTGGAAGCGCGCAGGCTTTGGCGGCGTGCTCGGCGGGGTGGATCTGCAGCGTGCGATCGAGCGTGAGTCGATGATCGCAGGCGGCAATGATCTCGCTGCACCCGCCACGCGCGTGAGTGATTTCCTCGCCGGTCGCGCGTCGAGCACCGTGCCCGAGTCGAGCTATTTGCCAGGGCTCATGGCGAGCGATGTCGCCAAGGTGCTCGATGTGGCGGGTGTGCCCTTCTCGAAGCGACTTCGCGGCGCGCTGAGGGCCTTCGAACACAAGCTTCGCGGCTACACGAGCGAGGAGGCTGTCCTCGTTGCGACCGAGTCGAGGACGAGCGCGCCTGTGCGTGTGCCGCGCGACAAAGAGTCGCTTCAAACGCGCGAGATCGCGGGCCTCTACCCCTGCGGCGAAGGCGCGGGCTATGCGGGCGGCATCGTCAGCGCAGCGATGGACGGAATGCGCGTGGGGCGTGCGATTGCGCTTCATATCGGCGCGCCCGTCGCGGGTTGAACTGGACGTTCGCGCGCTCGGCGCTAGGTGCTCGCGCATGAACACGACCGCACCGAATCTGCCTCGTTCAAAGGGCCCGAGTGAGGGCGTCTACCTCGCACTCAACGGCATCGTCTCGGTGGTGGCGCTCGCCATCCTCACGTGGATTCTCGTGCTGCGTTCGCCCGCATCCGACGCTGGCCAGCTCGCGTTCATGCCGGCCGTAAATGCCGTGTTCAACTCGATCAGCGCGACCTGCATCGTGCTCGGCCTCATCGCGATTCGTCGCAAGCAGACGAACGTGCACCGCGCGCTGATGCTCTCGGCGCTCGGCTCCTCCGCGCTCTTCCTCGTCGGCTACCTCGTCTACCACTACGTGCATGGCGACACGCACTTCCCCGAGGGCAACGCGCTTCGCCCCGTCTACCTCATCCTCTTGCTCACCCACGTCGTGCTCTCCATCGTCGCGCTGCCGATGGTCTTCTGGACGTTCATCCTCGCGTTCCGAGGCGAGTTCGCACGCCACAAGCGCTTCGCGAAGTTCACCTTCCCGCTCTGGCTCTACGTCTCCGTCACCGGCGTCATCGTCTTCTTGATGCTGCGCACCGCGGTGGGCTGACCATCCTATTGATTTCACATCGCAATAGGAATGCGATGTGAAGTCAACGCCTGGGCAATTTGCAGCTCAACTGATTCGCTCTTTGGCACGCAAGATTTTGGTTTCAGCGCGCAGGTGCTCCCCGTGCTCGCAACTTTCGTTGCTGTGCGCGCTGTCCGCGCCATGGCGCCCGGAAGGAGCGATAGTCGTGCACTCCCAGCCGCAGGGAGCGACTGAGGACGTAAGCCGCGATCAAACCAAAAGATGAGCGGTCTAGCTAGGCCGAAGGACGCGCCAGGACCGTCTCGAACGCGTGCAGCACTTCCTTCACGCGTGCATCGAGGAGCTTGTAGGCCAGGCGATTGACGACGATGACCGAGGAGACTTCGGCGATGGTCTCGAAGACGGCGAGGCCGTTTTGCCTGAGCGTTTCGCCGGATTCGACGATGTCGACGATCTGATCGGCGAGCCCGACCAGCGGGGCAATCTCAACCGAGCCCTGCACGAAGATGATCTCGACGGGGATGCCGCGTGAGGCGAAGTAGCGCTCGGCGACGCGGGGGAATTTCGTCGCAATGCGAAGGTGTCTCTCGCGCGGTGCCTGCTGCCCGGCGATGCCTGCGACCGCGAGGCGACATTTGCCAATCCCGAGGTCGAGCGGCTGGTAGAGGTCGTATTCGCGCTCGAGCAGCACGTCTCTACCGACGACGCCCAAGTCAGCCGCGCCGTACTCGACGTAGGTCGGCACGTCGTCGGGCTTGAGCAGAAGAAAGCGCATGTCTGTCTTGAGGTCGTGACGCACAAGACGCCGGTCATCGGCGAGCACATCGCTCGTATCGACGCCCAGGCGCTCCAGCACCGGCACAAGCTGCTGCAGGACGCGGCCCTTGGGCACCGCGAGGGTCAGTGTCGATGGAGACGGAGGGAGAGAAGCCGGACGCATGGTGCTGCCCGCCACGTCCTTAGACTTCCGCGCCGGGACGCTTCACACGCTCGATATCCGCGCCGAGCGCCTTGAGCTTGGCCTCGATGCGCTCGTAGCCGCGATCGATGTGATAGACGCGGAGCACCTCGGTCTCGCCCTCGGCGACGAGTCCTGCGAGCACGAGCGATGCGCTGGCGCGAAGGTCGGTCGCCATCACGCGTGCGCCGCTGAGCTTGGCGGGGCCGTGCACGAAGGCCGAGCGTCCGCGGATGTCGATGCGGGCGCCCATGCGAACGAGCTCGGGCACGTGCATGAAGCGGTTCTCGAAGATGGTCTCGGTGAGCACGCTCGAGCCCTGCGCCATGCACGCGAGCAACATGAACTGCGCCTGCATGTCGGTGGGGAAGCCGGGGTGGGGCTCGGTCGTGACATCGACGGGGCGGAAGGGAAGCTTGCCCACGACGCGCACACCGGTGGCCTCGCGCTCGACGATGACGCGTGCCGCGCGGAGCTTGCTGCAGAGCGCCTCGATGTGGTCGAAGGTGATGCCCTCGAGGAGCACATCGCCGCCTGTGACGGCTGCGCCGACCATGTACGTGCCGGCCTCGATCCGGTCCGCGATGATCGCGTGATCGACAGGCTGAAGCACATCGCGACCATCGATCGTGATGACGTCCGTGCCCGCACCGTTGACCGAGGCGCCCATCTTGTTGAGCACGTGTCCGAGCTCTTCGACTTCGGGCTCACGCGCAGCATTGGAGATGCGTGTCTGACCGCGCGCGAGGGCCGCAGCGCACATCAAATTCTCGGTGCCCGTGACGGTCGGGATATCGAGGTGAATGTCCGCGCCGCGCAGCCTTCCGCCGGGCACCACGACGTTCACGTAGCCATGCGAGAGGTCGATGTTCGCGCCCATCGCCTCGAGGCCCTTGAGGTGCTGATCGATGGGTCGCGCACCGATGGCACAACCGCCCGGAAGCGAGACGCGGGCACGCCCGTAGCGCGCCACGAGCGGTCCGAGCACGAGCACCGAAGCGCGCATCTGCTTCACGAGCTCGTAGGGCGCATCGGGCTCGACGACCGGGCCGCCGCGCACAGTGACGACCGGCGGGTTCACGTCGACTTCGAGGCCCATATGCCGAAGCAACGCGGCCGTCGTTTGGATGTCGCGCAAGTCCGGGACGTTGCGGAAGGTGTGCTCTCCATCGGCGAGGAGTGCAGAGCAGAGAATCGGCAGCGCAGCGTTCTTGGCGCCGCTCACTTTGAGCGTGCCACGAAGCGGATTGCCACCACGAACGAGGATGCTGTCCACGCGGCCGTGTTACGCGGAGTCGCGTGCAAACACAAGCTTGGGCGCGTGTTGGGGGCGAGCGCTGCTTTCCGCTCTGAGTTCAACCAGAGCGAGGGGATGCATCGTCTTGCGGGTTCGCGCCGCGCACTTCCAGGTTCGCGGCGCGCACTTCCAGGTTCGCGGCGCGCACTTCCAAGTTCGCGGCGCGCACTTCCAGGTTCGCGTACGCGCACTTCCAGGTTCGCGTACGCGCACTTCCAGGTTCG
>JBILQT010000436.1:0-4854 GCA_044373065.1 Sandaracinaceae bacterium | reverse complement strand
GCAGTGCTCACGCGCGGACCTGAAGAGGTCATCGTGCGCAGCTGATGTGCCCATGGTCATGAAGATCAGACGTGCGAGTGCGACGGAATATTTCCGTCGACGATCGAGAAAACCAGCGGTCTGCTAGCGAGACCATCCGGAGATGCTCAGGGAAATGTGCATCCGCCGCCTCGACCTCGGGGCCGCGAAGGTGTCCCACCCATTGAATCCCCAGGACACCGTTACGTCCTCCTTCTGGGCGTATAGGACATCCAAACAGGGAAAAAGCCTTCAGGACGGAACGGCACAACACCCAAACAGCGAAAAAGCCCACAGGCCCGAGCAGCCCAACATCCACAACGAAGTCCCCGCCTCTCAGAACCATTGCCGCACAGCATTCATCACCCACGCAAGACGGAGCTCCGCCGCCCGTGCCGTTGAGTGCTTCGTCAGCCGGTGAAATCGAAGCTGAGCTGGCCCGCGAGCAGAGGGCACGCAGGCCGATTCCGAGGCGGGCCACGCGGGCCGATGCCGAGGTCGAAAAGCACACGCTCGATGTCGTGACGCTCGGTGGCGATCTCCACGATGCGCATCCTGCCGCCGCAGCCCGCTCGCTCGCACGTCGTGACGTCGGCGTTGAAGACGCGCATCAAAAGCCACGACCAGGGGTGACGCGAGGGCTCGGCCTTCTGCGGCTTGGGGTCTGGGGTCGAGAGTTCAGCGGAAGAGAGAGGTAGACACAGCTGGTGAGTCGGCTGCGGAGCCTTCGCCAGCACGACCTTAGCGCGCTCGCTGGCGTTGGCCGCGAGGACGCCTTGGTAGCGGATGAGGTGCCACCTCGGCGGCGGGACGATAGCGGCCAAGCGCGCGATGAAATCGAGCGGTTCGAGCACGACGGCGTGCGTGCCGTCCTTCCACGCTTTCTTGAACCCGTACCTCACCCGACCACCGTGGTGCTCTTCAAGTCGATCGGTCGCGAGCGGCGGTCGCGTGACGTAGCGGACTAGACGCTCGAGACGAGGCCTGTCGCGACCATCGAAGGAGACCTCAGCGTGCACGTCAACGCCCTCGACGTTCGCGTGTGCTCGTTCTGCGGACGAGTTCGGCACCAAGCGCACGGCGCGGACGAGCTTGGTGGTGCGCTGGCCAGCGCGTGCACCGAGTAGTTCGATGTCGGCGGCCGAGGCCGCGTAGCAAG
Source organism: Sandaracinaceae bacterium (assembly GCA_044373065.1). GTDB lineage: Bacteria > Myxococcota_A > Polyangia > Polyangiales > Sandaracinaceae > JAFLCL01. The sequence goes on along the minus strand of JBILQT010000436.1, from coordinate 3,677 downwards.
ACGCGAGCACTGCCTCTTGCTCATCGTGCGGAGGCTCTCCGGGCGCGTCGATCGAGCGTCCATGCGCGGCGAGGATCTTCACGATGCGCGCGTGTGTGCGCTCGGCGACATCGAGCACATCGGCAGGGCTCGGCGCGGGCAGCACGTGGAACACGAGTGCACCCGCGTCACGCACATAGACGCCATCAAGTGCGAGCGTGTGGGCGTGCGGATCGAGCCGCAGGGCGGAGTCCGAGCGCTGCACGAAGGTCACGGCGCCAAAGAGCGCGTCGTCGATGCTGGCGAGGCCCAAGAGGCTTTTGGCGCGCCAACGTGTGGAGCGCTCGAGGACGCGAGCGAAGGCTCCCATCACGTCGGCGCAGAGCGCGCGATCGTAGCCGAGCGGCGTGCGCAGTGACCACGGCAGCGAGCACACCCACTGGCGGATGGGCACTGCGGGGAAGACTTCATCGACCATGTGCGCAGCGACGTCCGCTGAGCGGCGCCCGCAGCACGAGGGACAGAACCCGCGGCGCTTGCACGAGAACGCCACCACCATCGCGTGCCCGCAGCGCGAGCAGGCGAGGTGCACAAGGCCTCGCTCAAGCAGGCCGCAACCGAGGTACTCCTCGAAGTCGCGCACTACGAACTGCGGCAGCCCGCCTTGCCCCTCGGCCTTCTCGCGGAAGGACGGCCAGTGCTCGCGCACCACACGGTAGAGAAGAGTCTCCTCGGGGCGACGCCGCGCGTAGCCGTCCACCCGCGCATCGGCCAGCGAAGTGCAGAAGGGACGTGAGGCATCGGCAGCGGGCATCCCTGCGCGAGGAGCAAGCGCTGGTACCGATGGCGACCCCGCGATTCACGAGATGCGTGATGGCTTTCGGCGGAGGTGACGGCCAGTGGCGGCGCAACCCGCCACAGCCTCTCCAGCAACCCCTCGGGCGTCGGCCTCTCGTATCTTTTTGCGCCCCTCGCCCTCGTGATCGCGGGCCGATCCGCCTCCGCTCACGACTCGCGCAAGTGACGCCAATAGCGCTCGGGGTGTTCGAGAATGCCGCGCGTGATCTGGTAGTGCGGCGTGTCGACAAGGGCGATCGGCGCGATCACGCCGCCATCAAACGAGAGAATGCGGGCGCCGGGATACGTGAGGAGAATCGGCGAGTGCGTCGCGATCACAAACTGCGCGCCCTCCTTCTCGCTTCGGTGCATCGCCGCCAGGAGCGCGAGCTGGCGTTGCGGTGAGAGCGCCGACTCGGGCTCATCGAGGAAGTAGAGCCCGCCCTTCAGCTGGTTGTTGAGCACCGCCAAAAAGGCCTCGCCATGCGAGCGCGTGTGAAGCGATTGGCCACCATAATAATCATATGGATTTCCCGTCTCACGGAAGTGGGGATCCACGAATCTTTCATCGAGTCGATTGGCCAGATGCGCCTGGAGCTCGGCGCGAAAGAAGAATGAGTGCCTCGGGCGCTTCGCAAAGCTGATGTGCAGGTGGTGCGCGAGCGAGGCTTCATTCTCCGCGGGCTTGCCATCCGCGAGGTCGTTCTTGCTGCCTCCTGCGACGGGCAATCCGCTCAGTGAGACGAGCGCCTCGAGGAGCGAACTCTTGCCGCTTCCATTCTCGCCAACGAAGAAAGTGACCGTGCTGGTGAAGGCGACATCAAGCTTCGGCACAAAGGGGATGGAGCCCGGATAGGTCGATGCATCGAGTGCGCGATCGCTTCGCAAATAGGTGCGTCGAAGGTAGGGCGCAGTCATGTGTGGATCGTTGCACGCGAGTTGGTTGTTTGCGGCGCAGACGCGTGCGATACGCGAATTCATGCGCACGCACGTTGCTCGAATCGCTCTCCCCGCACTCGCATGGCCCCTCACGTTTTTGATCGGCTGCGGTGGAGGCGCTGCCACACAGACGGGCACGACGAACAACACAAACGGCAATGCAACGAGCGGCTCGGAGGTGCGCTGTGACCTCCGCCCAGAGACGATCTCGCAGTGGCGTCCCTTTCACATCGAGGGCTCGCGTGTGCTCGTGCCGCTTCCCGATGAGGCCGTGCTGGCGGAGGGCAATACGATCTACGTCATCCCCTCCTGCGCCACGTTTGTCGCGGCCGTCGAGGCACCTCCCTCGCTCGTGAACGATGCGTCCTTTGTCAGCTCCAACCTCGCGGATCTCCAGGCCAGCCGCTCATGCCAGGAGAGCCCCCAAGGGGTCGTCTGTCAGGAAGCGAATGGTGTGCTCGTTGCGCGTCCGCTTCGCGCGCAAGGCGCCCTCGCCGTCATCATGGCCAATGCGCCCTCGGTGGAAGAGGCCGACCGCTTGCTCGCGGGCATGCGCTTCGACACGACGCTGACGTTTGATCCGACGCTTGCGCTGGGGCTTCGACAGGCACCACCCGAAGGCATGGCGCGTCATCCGCTCTCGCAGGCACGCACAGTCATCTACGCGCCGCCCGGTGCAGACCCCGATGCTGCGACCACGCCAACGCTCCTCTGGGGCTACGAGACGGGCACCGATCGTGAGATTGGCCAAGAGCTCGGTGTGATGGCCGTGCAGCAGTTGGGCGTCAGTGGCCTTGGCGAGATCAGTGCCGTTGGCGAGGCCACTGAGCGCGAGATGATCCTCACCGCAGCAGGCACGCACGGGACATCACCCATCACCGTCATCATGGGTCTCTTCCGCCAACAGACGGGCGCCTTCGTCTTCATCGCACGTGTGCCTGCCGCCGACGCGCAGCTCTGGCTTCAGCGCATTCAAGCGCATATCGCCGCCACCGAGACCGCCCGCTAGGGCGTTTGTCTTTTCGTTTGATCGGCTTACGTCCTCGGTCCAGCCCTGCCGGGTTCTCGGCTGCTCGCAACTCCGTTGCTGCGCTGCTCTGCGATCACCGGTAGCTCCGCGTACGCCAACATGCTGACTCAACGCAGCGTGCGATAGAAGCCCTCGAAGGTCGGCACATTCGGCACGTCATTCAAGAGTGCGCGCACGCCTTCATCGAGCGAGCCATTCACCTCACGCAGCTCAGGTAACGCGCCTTCACGCGCGTAGACATCCATGCCCGCCGGCGTGACGCCGAGGGTCGCTTGCGAGAACCAAGTGACGGCCCACTTACCCTCAGGGCCCAGCGCAACGAAGCGCCACTCGCTTGTGATCCACGTCATCAAGCCCTTGCCGCGCCACGCAAAGCGGCATGTCGTCGCGGGTGCATCGAGGCCCGCACTCAGACGGTTGATGCCGGAGAGTGAGCGCGTCGATCCGCGCTTGCTGCGCCACTGAATCGTATCGAGCCAGCGTGCATCGCCGAGCTCGCGGTAGGTCACGCGCGGGTCGTATTTGCCGCGCCAGAAGTTCAGGGTGGTGGCGACGATCTGCCACTCGCCGAGAAGAGATTGGACGTTGTTCTCGCTCAAGTAAGTCTCCGTCAAAACGACAATGTGCAACCCAAAGGTTGCACATTGCGCGCGTTCCATCCGTCAGGGAACCAGTAGCTCAGCTTATGCAACCGAAAGGTTGCACGTCAGCTGCAGCCCAGCGAAGCCCCGCAATTCAGGCATTTGTAGCAAGCACCGTTGCGCACTGTGATGTGCCCGCAGCCGTCGCACATCGGTGCATCGCCCATCATGTTTTCGTTCTGCTGATCGAGAACGCTCTTCGCGCGCGAGGCCTGCTCCTCGGTGCGCCCTGCGAAGGTGAGCTCCACCTG
>JBILQT010000435.1:0-4871 GCA_044373065.1 Sandaracinaceae bacterium | reverse complement strand
GCGTCGATGTGCCGCTTGCATCGCTGCGTCAGGCGCTCCTGGGCCGTGTGCGTGGAACGCGTGCCGACTCACTTCAGACGGGTGAGCTGATCAGCTTTGCGGATGCACTCGCGCTCACCGAAGAGGCGCTTGGGCTCGGCTTTGAGAAGGGCATTGTCTGGGTTGTGCTCAACCCGCTCGTGGCGATCGATCACGCGACGCTCTCGATCATCGGGGCCTTGCGCAAGAAGCACACGGAGTCGGTGCGCATCGTGAGCCGCGTGCCTTTCGATGCCGAGGTGCCCACGGTGCTCGGTGCTGTAGACGCGCACTTCACCTTGCCCGCACTGCGCATCGCCGACGCACGCGAGCTTGTGCACGCCATCCTTCAAGGCCGCGCTTCGAGTGAGGTGGAGCGACGCGTGGCGATCATGGGCGGCGATACGGCGCTCGGCTGTGAGGAGGCCGTGCGCTACCTCGTGACCTCGGGTGAGCTCGTCCTCCGTGAGGGCAACTTCGAGTGGCGCACGCAGGCGCGCGGTGGGCCCGACTCGGTCACGGTGGAGGAGCTGATGCGCCTTCGCTTCGAGCTGCTCTCGGATGAGGCGCGTCGCGCGCTCGAAGTCGCGCTGCTCGTGCCTGCCGACTTCCAGCATGCGGTCGCACTGCAAGACGGCGTGGATGCGGCGACCTTTGCCGAGGCGCTGCGTGTGCTCGCTGAGGAGCACTGGCTCGACATCGATGACCCGCTGACGACGCACATGGTCCGCAAGTTCACGCTTGAGGCGATGCCACCCGCGCGTCGCGCAGAGCTTCATCGCTTCGTGTACAGCGTGCTGCCCGAGGCAGGCGTGCACCGCTTTGCGCGCGCGCACTACGCACATGAGGGAGGCCTTGAAGAGGAGGCCTCACGCGAGGCGAGTGCGCGCGATGCCGCGCTTCTGGCGGCTGGCTTCGAGGTGCAGGCGCGTGCGCCCTCGGTGGTCGAGTCCGCCGAGATGCCGCTCGATGAGAGCGATGTGGTCGAGATCGACCCACTCACCCAAGCGACGCTCAACGGCGAGCTCACAAGCCCATTGGATGAGGTCGATGGCCCAGACCCGCGTGCCCTGCGCGCGGCCATTCGCGCCAAGGATGTCTCTGCGATTGACCGCTGGATCGAGCGCGCGATCGCCGAAGGCTCCGATGCGAATGCGATCGCCCGCCTGCGTGCCGTGACCGACGTGCTGCGCGGCGATGTGGCGAATGCGCAAGCCCGGCTCTCCCGCACCTTCGGCCAAGACGAGCCCCGCGCGCACCTCGCGCAAGCGATGGTCATGCTCGGCGCAGGCCGCTACGAGGAAGCCGTGCGCGCAGCCCTGCATGCGCTCGCGGCATCACGACATCGCGGCGATGCGAAGGGACGCTCGGCGGCGTATCTGGCGCTCTCGGCCTCGTATCGGGCGCTGGGGAGGCCGACGGATGCGGCGCTCTTGGAGCGGCGGGCGGAGGGGTGAGTCCAAAACACGCTGGAGGCTGGAGGATCCGAGAGGATTGACCCCGCCCGTCGATGCCGGACCCCATCGTCAGGTGCTGCCCTCATACCCCCGTCGTAGGACAGGGGTTGCGAGAACCGCATTGGGGAGGCGGGCGGAGATGGGCCCGGGTCGCTCGGTGCGGTGCGAGTGAGCGACGTTGTATGCGCACACCCATCGCCGAGCGGTGCGCGGTGGCGGTAGGCGATGGGAGTGGGTCGCGGCGGACGGTGTGCGGTGGCGCTTGGCGATGGGTCCGGGTCGCCGCGGACAGTGTGCGGTGGCGCTTGGCGATGGGAGTGGGTCTCGGCGGACGTTGTGCGGTGGCGCTTGGCGATGGGTCTGGGTCTTGGCGATGGGTATGCGGTGGCGGTTGGCGATGGCTCGCGCTTTCCGCTCAGCGCCCGAGCACCGAGAGCGGCGTCAGCACCGGCATCACAACAGCCGGCGCCCGGCCTCGCAGACTCGCCTCCACGTTCGCCGCCTCCAACACCTCGCGCGTCACGGTCGCCCCCTTCCGCAAGCGCGTCCCCTGCGGACGAACCACACGCACCCGCGAGAGCATCGCGCGCACGAGCTGGCCCACGTGGAGGAGCGACGTGGCGTCACGTTCAAGACCAAACTCGCGCATGAGCCGCTCCGCAAGGCTCGCTGCGAGCCACTCCGACCCTCGGACGCGCAGTTGGTCGTGCGGTGAAGGCTTCCCTGCGGCGATCGCGTCACCGCGGACCACCCAATCGCCAGTCTGGACTTCGAGTCTGGCGAGGTCGTGAATGCGAACGGCGCGCTTGGATGCGCCCGTCGTAATCCAGGCGCACGAGCGCGCGCGGTCCACGTGAACGATGCCGTCGCGTGGGGCGAAGATCGCGCGATCAACGGGCGCGACTGCGGGCTCAACGAGCGCCTCAAGCGAGGTGAGGCTGGGATCCGAGTCGGTGAGTACGCGCCCCTCGGGGTGTGTCCACGCGATGACATCGCCCCGCCGGACCAACCCTTGGTCGGGGACGACGAGCGTCGCTCTTGGTACGAGCTCGATGCGCTGTGGCGACCACGACGGGTTCCCATCGACCGCGCGCAGCCACACGTGCACCGGTTTGGGTGTCCGGATGTAGGCGCTGAACGAACCCGAAGAATCGGTGCTTGAGTCGAGCACGAGCCCGTCGAAGTCCAGGCGTGCGCAGGCGTCAGGAGGGAGCATCGCCAGCGTCGGGCGTTGCCACGGGATGTCATCCACGACGCAAGCTCCGAACTCCACCTGAGCCCCGTCTGCGAAGGGCAGCACCTGGCCCGGATAGACGGCGTAGCGCTCGGTCACACGCGCATCGAGCACATTGACGATGGTGATGTGGCCACCGAGGGCGATGACGCGAAAGCCGCCCTCCACGGGTTCGGCGACGACGTCGTGCCACGTGACAAGGCCCGCCGTGCGCGTCCGGATCCCCTGGTCGCGACGGGGGATGGGGCGTCCGCAGTAGCTTCCTACAAAGAACAAGAACTCCGCAGGCAACACGGCCGCGGCCGCGCTCAACGCACGCGCAGCTTCGAGGCCCGTGCGACCCCCGCTGCACACGCGGCACACACCCCCGCGTGATCGACACGCGTAGGGCCAGCGCACCCAGACCTCCGTCACATCGTCGAGCGCCGCGCCCTCAATGCGCGCACCTCGCGGCAAGCGCACCGTGCCGAAGCGGTCACACACGGGCTCCGCCGCGATGAGACCTTCGGCCTGCGCGCGCACGGTGCGGACCACGCGTCCGACCTCGACAGCCGCCGTGACGCGCAGCCCATCGGTCGTCCCGCAATCGTCCTCGACCGGCTTCACACCACGCAGCGCGCGATAGAGCCGCCGCTCAATCGCCGCTGCCCGCAAACGACGGCCCTGTGTACGCACCGTGGTCGCGCGAATGTTCCGCGCATCGAAGAAGTGCTCATGCGCCGAGAGCCCCTCACCGAGACTGCTCACGGCGGGCAGCTCGACGGAGTAGCCGTTCGGCTTCCACATGCCCTTCGGCATCGCGAGGGTGCGACGAAGGTGCTCCTGCTTGCCCGCGGCCTGCGCGTTGACGAGTGAGAAGAGCAGGTCGTGACGCGGCGCAGGTTGCGGCTCGGTCGTGGCCTTCCAGACACGCTCCGCGCACTCGACCCACGCGTCGGCGCTGTCCTCAGAACGCACGTGGTCACTGCTGGTGCCCTTTGCGACGCTCTCCGCGAAGCCCTCCACACGCGCGCGCGCTTCCGCAACAAGCGCCTTCTTCCCCTCGGCAGGCGCAAGGTCATCCATCCCGAGCGAGAGCCCGCCTTGCGCAACGATGGAGAGCCCCAACGCCTCAAGGTCACGCGACGCGCGCACGGCCTCACGCAAGCCATGCGAGACGCACAGCGCTTCGAGCAACGCATGCACGCTCGTGCGCTGCAGCGGCACATCTGGAATGCCCGTCTCGGGGAGACACCGCGCAACCAGCGCACGCCCAACCGTGGTGCGCACGCGCTTGCCCTGAACACGCACTTCGATGGTCGCCTCCAGCGGGATCTCACCGCGCCCAAAGGCTTCCTCCACCTTGTCGAGGCTTGCGAAGACGCGTTGCACTGGCGCATCCGCCTGATCGCGCGTGGCGAGATGGAGGCCGAGGATGGCATCGCGTGAGAGGAGCAACTGCGCGTGGTTCTCGTTCACTTCCCACTCCACGTCCGCGAGCCCAAGCGCTCGCCCGCGCAAGGTACGCGAAGCTGCACGGCCCGTGTACCGTGTTGCGGCCTCACAGCCTGGCGCTGACGCGGTGCGTCTTGGCCTCGTCACGATTTCTACACAGCGCTTGTGCGGCCTCGAAAGCCGCTCCACCTTCGGCCCCGTGACGACCGCCTCCTTCAGCCGCGATCTCGCTCTCGAACTTCACCGAGCTTTCACCGAGCTCGATCGAAGTCGCTCCTCACGCACGGTCGCCAATGCGGTCACCGTCAAGCTCATCGCCGTACGCAGCAAGCTCGCCGAGTGGCAGGCCAGCCGCAGTGAAGAGAGCGCCCTCGACCCGAAGTGGCAGGCCGTGAAGACCGAGCTCGATGCGTTCTCGACGCATGCAGAGAATGCCGATCGCACAAGCCTCGTCGAGCTGCGCACGCGCGTGCAGCCCACCTACGAGCAGATCGTCTCGATGCTCGCCAAAGAGCGCGTGGAAGTGCCCTCGCTGCGTCCGACCAACTACGCGCGCAACGTCCTGCACGTCGCCTCCGCGCTCTCTGGCGTGCTCGCCCTCGAGCTGCTCCCAAGCTGGACATGGGCGACCGGCGTGGCCCTCACGATCGCCGCCCTCGGCTGGACACTCGAGATCACGCGCACGCGTAGCCCCGCGATCAACCAGTTCTGCATGAAGCTCTTCGGCA
>JBILQT010000115.1:0-21052 GCA_044373065.1 Sandaracinaceae bacterium | reverse complement strand
CTTCATCGTCGCGCCGATCGCGGGCGTCCTCGCAGGCCTGGCTTACGGTGCATCGTTCGTTGGCCAAGGCCTTGGCTCCGACCAGATGTACTTCCTCCGCGCGACGCTCACGCAGCTCGCCGAAGCCGAAGACGAGGCGATCGCGATCGAGGCCTCACCGCGCGCGTGACCTCGCGAGCGCCCGCACGATGAGCTCCGAGAGTTCACCCGCAGCCCTCGGAAGCAAGCGTCCGCGCCTATGCACGAGGTGATAGGTCAGCGTGCCGAGTTCGCCCAGCGGCCGCGCAACAAGCCCTTTGGGCAAGCCTTCGCGCGTCACCATCTCGTTCACCACAGCAAGGCCCAACCCCATCGAGGCAAAGGCGACCATCAGCGGCCATCCGTCTGCATCGCGAATGGCGCGCGGCGTGATTCCACGCTGACCGAGTGCACGCAGAATGAACGCGCGATGCGTTCTTCCCTCTGGCGGAAGAATCAAGGTCTCGCTCGAGAGCGCGCTCAGCTTGAGTGCCCGCTTCGCCGCAAGTGGATGCGCCTCGGGCAGCAAGAGCACGAGCTTGGTCTCCCGCAGCGGCACGGACTCAAGCGCCCGCGGCAATGCATCGACCGCCATCACGCCCAGATCCGCACGGCCCGCCGCAACACTCTCCATCGCCGCACTCGCGCCCTCGACACGCAAGATGAGCTCTGTCTCTTTCTGCGCGGCAAACATCCGAAGCGGCTCGTGCAAGAGATGAAGGTACGTGCCCTCGCCGGCCGTCAACGTCACGGTCCCAGCCTCATCGCCGCCACGAAGCGCGCGCTGCACGGCATCCGCATTGCGAAGGGCGTCGCGCGCAAAAGCCTCCATCACGCGCCCTTCTTCCGTGAGCACAAGCCTTCGTCCATCCCGCGTGACGAGCTGCACACCGGCAAGCGCACTCAAGCGCGTGAGCCGTTCCGAGAGCGCTGGCTGCGAGAGCCCCACACGCAACGCTGCCCGCGTCACATGCTGCTCCTCCGCGAAGGCAATGAACGCGCGAAGAAGTTCTCCATCGAGCAGCGGGTTTGGCAGGAGTCGATTCATCGGTGAAGCCGATGATACATCACCCATTCATCGCTGACGCCGATAGCTCAGAGCGCCACGTTTCGGGCATGTACCGAGATGCACCCCCTTCACACGATCAAGCGTCCAAACCCCTCCACCCTCTCCTCGAGAAGCTCTACGCGGCGGCCTTCAGCTCCGAGCTCGTGTTCTATGTGGCGTCGCCCCTGCTCTTTGTGCTCCACGCTTGGCGCGAAATCTACACGCTCATCCTGCGCTCGCTTGCGCCGCAACCTCTGTGTGGGGCCGAGCTCGACGCGCTCTTCACGCGCCTCGGCACGGACTTTCCCGTTCGCCTCGTGAGCTACACGCGCGCGAGCTACTCGATCGACTTCGGGCACGAGGAGGAGGGCCGCCTCGTCGTGCTCACCTTCCGAAACGGCGACGTCGTCAGCTTCGATGCGTTGGCGTCGCGCGCACTCGAACGTCAGGCGCGCCTTTGTGCGGCGGCCGACGCGAAGATCGAAGAGCACCTCATCTGTCCCAATGGAATAGTCCTGTTCTTGAGCCTCTTCCCGACCCTCATCGAGTCGATCGTGCTCGCGTTCTTCTCGAAGGTGCTCGCGCTTCTCTTCGCAGGAACCTTTGTCGTGACGTGGATCGCGCTCTTCATCGCCTTCTCGATCGCAGAGCGTCAACGCGGCGAGCGTTGAAGACCAACGAAAAGAGCGAACCGTGGACTTCACTGGCGGGTTCGCGATTCGATTCATCGGCGAAGGCGATGATACATCGCCCATTCATCGCTGACGCCGATAGCCCACCGCGCCACGCTTCGGGCATGTACCGCGACGCACCAAGGCACCACGCTCACGCGCCCAAGCCCCTTCATCCGCTCGTCGAGAAGCTCTATCTCGCAGCCGTTTGCATCGCGTTGCCCGTGTTCTTCGTGATCAATGCGTGGCACGAGATCTACGCGCGCATCCTGCGCTCGCTTGCGCCGCAACCTCTGTCTGGGCCCGAGCTCGACGCGCTCTCCAGGCGGATCAGCAAAGACTTTCCCGTTCGCCTCGTGAGCTACACCGATGAGGCCTACACGATGGCCAGTGGCTGCGAGGAGCTGGGCTGCCTCATCGTGCTCACCTTTCGGAACGGCGATGTCATGAGCTTCGATGCCTTCGCATCGGATGCACTCGCACGTCAGGCACGTCTTTGTGCGCAGGCCAGCAGCGCGACGATCCAAGAGCACATCATCGCGTCCAAGGGCCTGCTCGAGGTCTTTGGCCTCCTCGCGACCCTCATCGAGTCGCTCCTGCTTGCGCCCTTCTCGAAAGTCATCGCGCTTCTCTTCGCGGGGCTCGTCCTCTTGACCTTGATCGCGCTCATCACGGTTCAGTCGATCACGGCATCAAAGCGGTGAGCGGTGAACACAAACGACAACGCGAACCGTGGACTTTACTCCTGGGTTCGCGTTTCGATGTGATTTCAATAATATCAGCTGGGCGGCGCAGGTGGCATCTGGCTGTGCCGTGGTGGCGGCGGCGGCCCTGCAGGGCCTGAGTCGAGATCAAGCGTCAGCGCCAGGACTTCATCGAGGCGTGAGACGAGATGGATCTCCACGTCCTTGCGCATCGAGGCCGGGATGTCTTCGAGATCCGGCTCATTGCGCTTCGGGAAGATGACGTGCTTGAGGCCCGCGCGATGCGCCGCGAGGAACTTCTCCTTGATGCCCGTGACCGGAAGGATGTGGCCACGCAGCGTGATCTCGCCGCTCATGCCGACATCAGGACGCACCTTCAACTTTGTGAGCATCGAGCTCAGCGCCACAAAGAGTGCAAGCCCGCCCGAGGGGCCGTCCTTCGGCATCGCGCCGTTGGGCAGATGCACGTGGATGTCGATCTTCTGGAGGAAGTCGTTGGGGAGGCCAATGTCGCTGCTGCGTACGCGGATGTAGCTGAACGCCGCAGCGATCGACTCCTTCATCACGTCGCCGATTTTGCCTGTGAGGTGCACACCGCCCGAGCCCGGCATCTGTGAGGCCTCGACGAACATCAGCTCGCCGCCTGCAGGCGTCCACGCAAGCCCCGTCGCGATGCCCGGAGACGAGAGCTTCTCGGCCACCGTGCGCTCGTAGCGAGGTGCACCCAGCACCTTGTGCACGTAGTCCGCGTCGCAGAGCTGACGCACGTCTTCGCCATCGGCGAGGCGCACAGCGACTGCACGACAGACGCCCGCAACCTGCTGCTCAAGCTTGCGAACGCCCGCCTCATGCGTGTAGCCGTCGATCACCGCATCGATCGCATCGTCCGTAAAATCAAGGCGTTCTGGCGAGAGACCATGCTCGCGCAGTTGCTTGGGGACGAGGAAATCCATCGCGATGTGGTGCTTCTCTTCGCGCGTGTACCCGGCGAGATCGATGATCTCCATACGGTCGAGCAAAGGCCGCGGGATCGTATCTTTGCGGTTCGCGGTCGCGATGAAGAGCACCTTGGAGAGGTCGAGCGGGACCTCGAGGTAGTGGTCGGTGAACGTGTTGTTCTGCTCCGGGTCGAGCACTTCCAAGAGCGCTGCACTCGGGTCGCCGCGACCATCCGCAGCCATCTTGTCGATCTCGTCGAGGAGCATCACCGGGTTCTTCGAGCCGGCCTGTTTCATCCCGCTCACAAAGCGGCCCGGATAAGCGCCCACGTAGGTGCGGCGATGTCCGCGAATCTCGGCCTCGTCCTGCACACCGCCGAGCGCGACGCGTACAAAGTTGCGGGCTGTGGCGCGTGCGATCGACTTCGCCAGCGAGGTCTTGCCAACACCAGGCGGGCCGACGAAACAGAGAATGGGGCCGCGGATATCGCTCTTGAGCTTGCGTACCGCGATGTACTCGATGATGCGGCGCTTGATCTTCTCAAGGCCGTGATGGTCCTCGTCGAGCACGCGCTTGGCCTCGATCACGTCGAGCCTGTCGGCCGTCACCTTCTCCCAAGGCAAATCCGCGAGCCACTCCACGTAGTTGCGGCAGACCTGGTACTCGGCGCCGTGCGGGCTCATCGAGCGCATGCGCTGAAGCTGCTTGCGTGCGGCCTTCTCGGCGTCGAGCGGAAGGGCTGCGCGTGCGAGCTTCTCGCGGAGGTTCTCGATCTCGTCGTCGTCGTCGGCCTCGCCGAGCTCTTTGCGGATCGTCTTCATCTGCTGACGCAGCAGGAACTCACGCTGCGAGCGCGACATCTCCTCCTGCACCATCGTCGAGATCTCTTTTTTGACCTTATGCACCTGCGCCTGGCGCGAGACGATCTCGTAGACGCGACGCAGACGATCGCGCACGTCGAGGATCTCCAAGATCGCCTGCTTTTGATCCGTTGTGATCTGGAGGTCCGAGGCGACGGCATCCGCGAGCGCGGCTGGGTCCTGGATGTTCTCAAGCGCCGCACCGACATCGCGGCCCTGCGTCGTCGGGAGGACCTCACGCAACTTGCGCGCGGACTCACGCACGCCCGTCGCGAGCGCATCGATCTCCGCATCACGCGTCGGGACCTCGAGCACACGCTCGACCATCGCCTTCATGAACGGTGCATGTGCGCCCGGCTGGGTGATCCGCATGCGCGAGACCCCCTGGAGCACGACGGAGTAGTTGCCCGATGAAAGACGAATCACCTTCAGCACACGGGCGACGGTCCCAAACGCGTGCACATCGGCGAACTCCGGGTCCTCCGTCTCGGCGTGCTTCTGGGCGACCACACCGATCAGCGGACGATCGCGTCCGAACGACTCTTCGATGAGCCGCACGGATCGCGCACGCCCGACATTCACCGGCACGACGGACGCCGGAAAAAGCACGGAGTTTCGCAGGGGGAGGATGGGCAGCTCTTCAGGGCCCATGGGCGGCGGAATCGACGCGGTCATCGTGGCGAAACTACCACGCTCGCTTTGTGCGCAACGAGAAGGAAGCAGCCCTTCTTGTGAGGATTTCTCCGATCGCCCCGGCTGGCCCGGCTCGTGTACTGAAAGTGCACATCGAGATCAAAAGCCCACGCTGCGGACTTACCGACTGGAAAAAAGGATTGGCGCCCCGAGAAAGCCTTGATAGAAGTTGGACCGCTTTCGGGCGTTGTGAGACTGTGTCCTACATCCTCCGACATCTTCGAAACCCTGCTTAACGACTTTCCCGCTTCGAAGATCCGTTTGAAGGACTTGCTTAAGACACTGCACGAACTCCGAGAGGTGACGAATGTCAACGAGCAGCCTGCTTGCCCCACTTTCCCTCGCGATTGCGCTCACGACGACCGGATGTAACGGCGCGTTTGTCGGCAACTTCATCGTCCTTGGGATGACGCTCGGTGTGTTCTTCGGGACACTTGGCCTTGGCCGCGTGCGCCCCTCACCCCGCATGCCCGCGGCTGGCTCCGCAGAGCGCAGCGACATGGGTGAACGGCAGGGTTGATTTGTGTTTGATTGTTAGGACGATCCGGGAAGGATCGTCACGCTGCCCAGATGCAAGAGCTCTCCGCTCACAGCGATTCGTGAGCCCTTGCAGTCAAGCACCAAGAGGCGCTGCCCGCCTTTGTCGCCCAGAAGCACGTAGTCGACTTTGCTGATGGCTTTGGAGGCGAGTGCGCCGCCCGTCATCTCAAGCTCGTTGCCGCGCGTTGTTGTGCCGCGGCGATGCAGGGTGAGGATGCGCCCGCCTGTGTCGAGCATGTCGGGAACGCGCCCCTCGAAGACTTCGGCTGGCTTGCCGATGAAGAGCTGCTCGCCAGTGCGATCGAGCTGCACGATCGTGCGCGCATCCGAGACGACCTCGAAGACACGCGCGAAAAAATCTCCGTCGATGACCTCGGTGCAGGCCTCGAGCGCGAAGTCTTCGTGAAAGACCTGAAGCACATCGCCCGGCGAGAGCCCCGGCGCACGCACGATCTTGGGCGTGCTCGCGACCAGCTTCTGCACCTGGGCGGCCTTGGCCCGCCGTGCGAACCAAGCGCGTGCAACGCCCACACCCGCGACCACTGCGCCTGCAATCGCCAGCTCAACGATCATACGAGCGCCTCCACGAGTGACCGGGCTGCGCTTTCTGGCTCTCGTGCACCGCAAATCGCCGAGATCACCGCCACCGCAGCCAGGCCCCGATGCGCGAGCCCGCGTGCGCGGTCGACATCGATGCCGCCGATCGCAATCAGTGGCTTTCCAAGCTCAGCTTGCGCCTGAAAGAACGCCTCCAAACCCACCGTCTTCTCTGGGTTCGCCTTGCTCTGGGTGTCGAAAAGCGGCCCAAACGCCAGGCGATCCGCGCCCTCATCCGCCGCCTGACGGAGCTGCACGAAGTCATGGGTGGAGCGTCCAATGCGCAGCTTGGGCGCAAGCTGACGTGCCTCCGCGATGCTCAGATCGCCTTGTCCCAGATGCACTTCGTCCGCATCGGCGAGGAGCGCAAGGTCCACACGATCGTTCATCACAAAGGATGCGGCATGCGCCTTCGTCAGTACGGAGAGTCGCTTCGCGAGGTCGAGGCGGTCGCGGTCGGAGAGCGATTTGGCGCGCAATTGCAGGATTTTCGCTCCGCCACGCAGTGCGCCTTCCGCAACGAGAAGCGGCGCATGGTGAACACACGCCGCTGGGTCGATGATCGCGTAGAGCGCCGTCACGCCGCGCGGCGCGCCTTCGCTTTGCCCTTGGCGGGCTTGGCTTTCGCCTTGGGAGCCGGGCTGGCCTTCGCTTTCGGCGGGATCGTCGCCTTGGTCTTGGCTTTCGGCGCTGCCTTTGCCGGCTTGGCCTTCTCGGGCTTGGACTCTTCGATCACCGGCTCCGGCTCGGGCTCGCGGACGACAGGCTTGCGCAAACTTCCTGGCCTTGGCGGCAAGACTTCGGTCGTCTGCTGCGACACCGGACGCGGCGCCTCCGAGCGCCCAATCCGCGGCTCGGGCGCACGCTGACCGGGCTTGCCCTTCTTCGCCGCTGGCAGTGCCAACGACATCGGCAGCTTCTGCTCAAGGTAGCGAATCGCACTCTCAACCGAGGCTGTGACGGCCTCTTTCACAATCTGAGCAAGCGCGTTTTCATTCGTCTTGAGCGCGTCGTAGTAACGCTGACGCTCGGTCGAGTGAATCATGGCCGGGGGATAGCCCGCCGACATCAAGAGCAGGTTCATCACCAGGCGCGCGACTTTGCCGCTGTGCTTTGGGTAGGGATAGATGTGCAGCAGATGGAAGTGCGCCTTCGCCGCAAGACGAAGGACATGCATGCTGCGACGCGTCTCCGGGTCGCCAATCCAAGTCGAGAACGCCTTCAGCTTCGGGATGATTTTGTCCGGCGTCGCGATCTCATGGAAGTAGAGGCGATGAAGCGGGACGTCCTTGCGGTAGGCAGGCGCCTTCTTCCCATCCACTTCGTCCGGCGCGAGCGAGAGGTAGATGTCTTTGACGACATCCGCGTCGACTCTCGACTGCTTCGCCTCCGCCCAGCTGCGCACAAGACCAATCGTCGCCTTGTTCTGCCGAATCTCGTCGAAGGTCGAGACGAGCGCAGGGTCCGCCGGAGCCTCGCCGCGCAGGGCCGCGTAGAGTTCATCCGGGGTGTAGACGACACCTTCCAGCGCACTCTCGTGATAAATCCACGAGACCTCCATCTTGCTCTCAAGGTCACGCCGAAGTGAATCGGGACAAGACTCAAGAAGCTTCGTCAGGTGGGCGGCGCGCTGATCGAGCTGGGCGGTTTGCTGCTGCTGCACGGTTCCGCGGCTTTCGTGGGCTGGGTCGCGCATCACAAAAATGAAGGATGCGCGAAGGTTCGTCCGAGGCGACTTAAGTTTGAATAGAACACCGCCCGAACGGGCGGAGCGTACCAAGGTGGAGATCCACGGTCAAACAGAGGGTCTCCGTCATCCACATATTGAGGGAATTCGTCGCCTTCTCACAAGATCCAAATGAAGACGTCTGAGGCGCGCCGATCTTCATCGCGGTTTCGTGGCCCCAAGCCTCTTGCAGGAATGAAATGCGCTGCCGACGGCGACAAAACGAGTGGGCATCTCGAAGGTGCGCGCGCTATCCGTCGCGCCATGCGCCCTCACCTTTTGTCTGTGCTTCTCGTCGCGTCGTCCGCCTTCTTGGTGGGTGTTCTCGTCAGCGCTCCAATGCGTCCACGTGCACTTGCCCAAGACGCCGGCCCCGCAGACGCAGGCGTCGATGCGGGCGCGGCACCCGCCGCGGCTTCGGCCTGCAATGAGCAGCGCCCGATCGACTTCCTCGTGCGCGGCAACTGGGTGACCAAGGCGCGGATGCCGCGCGAGGAGATTCAGCGTCGTCGGGAGTTGGCGCAGCAAGCGGTACGGTACCGAACGGAGCACTACGGCTATTTCACGGGCTTTGGCCGTCCGGAGTGGAATGAACACACGCCGATGGAGAACTCAGGGCCGACGCGCTTTTTCGGTCTGCGTGTGCGCATCAACCAGCGTGTTCATCCCGCGCTCGCCTGCGTGGAGGCCTCGATTCGCGCGACCTGCGGCGCCTCGCCCTACACGCCCCAGCGTTTGAGCGGCATTCGCGACCGAAACACCTATCACAACGGCGAGATCTCCAATCACGTGTTTGGCATCGCCCTCGACATCGACCCGACGATCAACACCTGTTGCGGCTGCGTGCCGCCGTGGACGGATCACCCGCTCTGCTCGCAGGAGGCCGCCTCGATCTTCGACCGCATGGAGATGCCCGAGTGCTGGGTGCGCGAGTTTGAGCGCTACGGCTTCTACTGGCTCGGTCGCGACTCGCTGCAGGACACGATGCACTTCGAATTCCTTGCAGATCCGGACCAAATCACGCCAGCGCAGGGTGTGGAGCCGATTCGCCTCCCGCCGATCGAGATGCCCTGGCCAACGCCGGTGCGTGCACGCGCGCGTTGAGTGATGCGGCCGGTCACGCAGATCGCGCGATCAGGTGAGCTCTTTCGAAGCTTTGGTCCTTACGTGCCCTCGGTGAATGCTGACGGCATCGTTGCGTTTCAGGCCACGCTGCGCGCGGGCGAAAGTGCGATTGCGATGGGCGATGGAGCCTCGCCGCGCGTCATCGCATCCGACCTGGCGTTTCGAAGTCATCCGGCGATCGCGGGTTCTGAGCTCTCTGCCTACGCAGCCGAGCGCACGCTTTGGACGTTCGGGAAGGACACCTCACGCGCCGTCGAACTCACCGGCGAGATTGGTCCGCTTGGGCCCACGATGAACGATGCAGGTGAGATCGCGTATCGCTCGGAGGGCGGCATCTTTCTCGCCCGGGGCGATGCACATCGATGCGTTGCAAAAGCCATCGATTTCAAGGCGTTTCATGGATTGCCTGTCGTCACCTCGAATGGCTCGGTCGTCTTTCGCGCCGACACGGAAGAGGGCCCGTGCATCCTTCGCTGGCAGGGTGATGCGCGCGTTGTCGTACGCGACGTGCTTGGGCGCTTTCCAAGTGCGGATGACGCGCGGATCGCATTCGTGCGTGAGAGCGGCGTGTTCATCGCGGAGGGCGAAGAGACGCGCTGCGTTGTGCCGCGGAGCGCGCGCTTTGCGCATTTTCGCGGAGTGCTCATCGCGGGGCGACACCTTGTCTTCTATGCAGCGCGCGAGAACGGGCCGCTTGGCGTTTACCTGGGTGAAGAAGGCATCCCGCTGCTCGCGCTGGGCGACACGCTCTTCGGCTCGACGGTGGTGGATTTCGCGCTGAATCCGGTGTCGATTCATGCGAGCGGCGTTCTGGCCATTCGGGTCACGCTCGCGGAGGGTTCGGAGCACATCCTCCGTATGGCGCTCCAATGAAACGCTTCGCCTACGCTGCGCTCGCACTTCTCTCGCTCGCCGCCCTTCCCCTTCGTGCGCAACAAGAGCTGACGGCATTCGCCATCGTCATACACGCGGACTCGCTCGACGCTGCGTTTTGGGCCGAGGAGATGCGGAATGCCGACTTGCTCTTTGCGCCTGCAAACGTGCGCTTTGTGCAGTCGGGCGAGGTGCGCTTGGGCGATTCCATCGGCGCTGTGGATGACCGTGATGCGCGCGATCGCCTTGCAACTCATGTGGAAACGACGCGTGCGGGGGAGCCCTCGCGTATTCACGTGTTCGTGACGAGCAGGCTCTCGGATGTGGATGCACCGGGCGAGCGAGGCGGTGTGCATTGGCGCAATCGGCGAAGGCGCAGCACGCACTACATCATCCTCTCGGACCACACCTGGCCGACGACGCTCGCGCACGAGCTTGGTCACTACTTCGGCAATCCGCATAGCCCGACGCCGAACAACATCATGAGCTACACGCGGGATGGCGAGACGCCGCCCTTCTTTGATGCGCTGCAGATCCGCCGAATTCGCACCTTTTCACGGCGCTTCGTTCATGCTGGGGTGGAGCACGAATGACCGATGAGCTCGTCCCGACCTCGCTGCGTTACTTCCTCGCGATTGCAGAACACGGCTCGCTGACGGCGGCCGCACGGGCGCTTCCACTGAGCCAACCCGCGCTCACGGCCTCGATGCAGGCGCTGGAAGAATCGCTTGGAACAACGCTCTTTGTGCGCACCTCGCGGGGTGTGGTGCTGACGGCCACCGGGCATGAGTTGGTCAAGCATGCACGCGCGCTGGTGCAGAAAAGCGGTGAGCTGCGACAGGCGATGAGCGACCTTGAGCATGAGCCGAAGGGGAGCTTCTCGATCGGCTGTCATGAGAGCCTGGGCGCCTATTTTTTGCCCGGATTCATGCCGAATTTCTTTGCGGCACATCCCAACATCGCGCTCTCGCTGTGGAACGGAAACTCGCGCGAAGTGATGGCGGCGGTTGTGGAGCGGCGGGTCGACGTGGGCATCGTGGTGAATCCGGAGCCGCATCCAGAGTGCGTGATTGTCCCGCTCTTTGAAGACCACGTGGAGTTGCTGGTCTTGACGAAGCAGCTCAACGAAGACGTGTCCGCGCTGCCGCTCCTCTACGTGCCGGTGCTGACGCAGACGCAGTGGGTGCTGAGTCGGCTGCCGAGCTCGCCGCGAAGGCACCTCACGTGCTCGAGCATGGAGCTTGTGAAGAGCCTCGTTGTGGACGGTGCAGGTGTCGGGATTCTGCCCAGACGCGTTGCAGAACATGGGCTTTCGCCGAGCACGCTGAGCCCGGTCCCAGGCACGCCGCGCTTTGAGGACCGCGTGGCGCTGGTGCGACGGGTCGACATGCATGAGACGCGTGCCGCGCGCGTGCTGCTCGATGCGTTGCGTGATCGGGGCAAAGCCCTCAAGCGCTAAGGCGCGCCGCCGTAGAGCAGACCAGGGGCGCCAACGTCTTCGTCGCCTGCGTCTTCGGGAGGAGGTGGGCCGCCGTAGTCTGCGTTGGAGGTGCCTGCGTCTTCCTCGAAGGCATCGATCGGCGGGGTGCCGTAGGGCGGGAAGATGTTCTCGTTCGCGTCGCTACCCACATCGCGAGCCTCCGGGCGCGCATCGGGGACGGTGACGGCGGCGTCCGTGCCTGCGTCGTTCTCAGGGTCGTTGCGGGTATGACTCAAGCAGCCTGCGACGGTGGTCGACGCGAGTGCTGCGCCAAAAATCAGCGTTCTTGAGCGCGCGACGGAGCGGACCGATTGGGGTGCGCGTGGGCTCGCATCTCCACAGAAGGGGCAGACGGCTTCGCTTGCACGCACATGGCGCGCACATTGAGGACACGGCACGAGTTGACGCATAAGTGTCGCGCCCAGCAACACACGTGCCCGACGCTTCAATGCGCCGTGCAGTAGCCAGCGGGCGCGCGTTGCACATCGCGAAGACGGGTACGCGCATCGGCCGCCTGCGGCGATCTCGGGTGCGCCCGCATCAACGTGTCGTAGGAAACGCGGGCGTTTTCGCAGTCATGCAGACGATAGAACGAGTCGCCCATCCCAAGCAGCGCGGCGGGAACCTGATCGCCAGAGGCAAACTCGGTGATCACGCGGCGCAGCTCACCCAGCGCGGTCGCGGGGCGGTCTTCGACCAAATAGGACTGGCCGATATGCACCTGCGCGTCATCCGCGCGGGCATCGCTTGCGTAGCGCGACACGAAGGCACGAAAGAGGGCGCGGGCGGTGGAGAACTCGCGCGCCTCGTAGGCGACTTGCGCTACACGGTAGTGATCGTCGGGCGCAGCGGGAATCTCCGTCTCATCGACGGGCATGTCGACGCCTGCGCGGCGGGCCAAGCGCTTCATGCGGTTCTCGTAGTCGCCCTGCTGCTCGCGAAACTCCTCTTGGATGCGGCTCAGCTCATGGCGAAGCTCGTCGATTTGACCTGATTGCACCGCGAGCGCTTGCTGGAGTTCGTCCACGCGTGCGCCCGTGTCGGCGCTGTTGCGCGTCACGACCTGCGTCGCCTGTTGAAGCACGGTCTCCAGCTCGGCCACCTTCGCGTGCGCGCCTTCCATCTGCGCCGTGTAGCCCTGCGAGCTCGTCTCCATCGCCGTCACACGCGCCTCAAACTCCATCTGTCGTCGCTCCAACGTCGAGCCTTGATCGGCGGATGTCCAGAGGAAGCAGCCTGAGATCGAGGCGCTCGCGAGCACGGCCCCGAGCAGCAATGCCTGGCGTTGGATGCGATTGCGGTGGATGCGAAACATCGATGCCTCCAGGGAGCCAAAACGAAGACGCCCACGCACGAACACGGGCTCGTAGGTGGGCGTCAGGATGCGCGGCGCGTTCGCCTGCGCTGGTTCAGCGCTCGGTGATGTCGGAGCGGCGGTCACGCGACCAGCCGTACTCGTCGGAGCCCGTTGCCATCTCTTCGCCGACCGAGCGGGTCGTTGCGGTGCCGCGTGCAACGCCAAGGCGCTGAAGGTGATCGCGCGTCGTGCGGGCGCGGCGATCGCCGAGGGCCATGTTGTACTCTTCGGTGCCGCGCGGGTCGCACATGCCGGTCACCTGGACGCTCGCGATCGAGCGCTCTTGCATGCAGGTCACGTTCGCCTGAAGCGCCGTGCGGGCTGCGTCGTCGAGCGCGCTCTCGTCGAACTGGAAGTAGACGGGCTGAAGCTGGCAGGCCTGGGGGACGGGCGTCGTCTCGGGGACTTCCTCAACCACGGGGCGCGGCACGCAGCGGTTCGTCGCGCGGTCACACATCTGATCCGAGGCGCAATCCGAGTCGTTGTCGCACCAGCCGGGGATCGGCGCGCATGCATTCGCATCGCACTGCTGACCGCGGGGGCAGTTCGAGTCATCGCGACAATCCTGACAACGGCCGTTGATGCAGAATTCGCCTTCGTGGCACTGCTCGTCGTTGTCGCAGTTGGGGTAGGTCGGGCCGCAACCGATGGCGATTGCGCTCACCGCAGAGGCGAGAACCGGCATCCAATATGAATTCAATCGTCCGAACATGATTCCCTCGCGAGTGGGCCGACCACAACTAGTGCCTACAACGGGCCGCGTTTAGTCTCATTGAGAAACGGTGTCAACGTTGTGGAGCGCCCTCCATACCCCAAAGCCTGTTTGGATTGCGCAGAAATCCACCCGCGACGTCCTCGGCAAGGAGGCCATTTCGCGCGTTGGTCGTAGCCCTCCGTAGACGAATGAACGATCTTGCTGGTACAAGCGGCCGGTGACGCGTGCCCTGGCCAGTCGCCTTTCCGTCATTCAGCCCTCCGCGACGATCGCCATCTCGGACCGTGCGGCGGCGCTGCGTGCGAAAGGCATCGATATCATCTCGTTCGGCCTTGGAGAGCCGGATTTTGCAACGCCTGCGCACATCTGTGACGCGGCGAAGGCGGCGATCGACGCTGGGCAGACACGCTACACGCGTGTGCGGGGCGTTGCGCCCTTGCTCCAGGCGATCGCGGCGGATGCCACGCAAAGGCGCGGCGTACCCTTTCAGCCGAACGAGATCGTGGTGGCGGTGGGTGCCAAGCACTCGCTGTTCAACCTCGCGCTCGCGCTCTTTGACCCAGGTGACGAGGTCATCATTCCCTCGCCCTATTGGGTGAGTTACCCCGAGCAGGTGCTGATCGTCGGCGCCGTGCCGAAGATCGTCCACGCCGATGCGGCGGATGGCTTTCGCCTTCAGCCCGAGCAGCTTCGTCAGGCGCTCTCGCCCAAGACCAAGGCGATCATCCTCTGCACGCCCTCGAACCCCACGGGAGCGGCCTACGACCGCGCGAGCTTGGAGGCGCTGGCCGAGGTGCTTCGTGGGCACGACTGCTGGATCATCGTCGACGAGATCTACGCACAGCTTGTCTACGACGGATTTGAGCAGGTCTCTTTGGCCACCATCGCGCCCGACCTGCGCGACCGCCTGATCATCGTCGATGGCGCGAGCAAGACGTACGCGATGACCGGCTGGCGCATCGGCTGGACGCTCTCCAACCCGACGGTCGCTGCGGCGCTTGAGATGGTGCAGAGCCAGGCGACCTCCAACGCGCCGGCGATTGCCCAGTACGCGACCATCGCGGCGCTTCAGGGCAAGCGCGAAGACCTCGACGCGATGGTCGACGAGTTTGGTGCGCGTCGTCAGATCATGGTCGACGGGCTCAATGCGATTCCGGGCATCGGCTGCCGCATGCCGGAGGGGGCGTTCTACGCCTTCCCGAACGTCGAGGGCCTCTACGGCAAGACGTGTGCGTCGGGCGTGCTGAACGACGACATCGCGGTTGCATCCTTCCTTCTTGATGAGGCGCGCTGCGCTGTCGTTCCGGGCAGTGCGTTCGGCGCGCCGGGCTTCATCCGCTTGAGCTACGCGACCTCGCAGAAGCTCATCCGTGAGGGCCTCGATCGGATGGAGAAGGCCATTCGCACACTGACGTGAACGGGACGCGTGGTGGTCAGTTGGCGTGCTCGTAGGTGGCAGTTTGCGACTGGCACACACTGACGAACACACTGACCGGTACGCGTTGCGCAGCCACGGCGCTGAGCGCCCTACCCGCCAGGGAAACCAGAAACACTTTTGCGTTTCGTTCGCCGAGAACTGCCAGTTGAAGTCGGTAGTATGCTACGTCGTCAAGACGGTTGTCCGATGCACGCCGCGCTGCGCGTCGCCGCTCCACTCCTAACGTTCCTCGGGTTTCTCGTCACTTCGTGCGATGAAGCTCCCGAACCCTCGCGCCCAAATCAGCGTGCGGAAGAGCAACGTGGGAGCGCGCTGACGGCACCCGCCGAATACCGCGTGCTGGAGGAGGGCCATGTCGGGATGATCTCGGGCGTGGTGCGCTGGTCGGGCTCCGTTCCCGCGGCGGTGCGTGTGCCTGTTCGGACGCACGCCGAGGCCTGTGGACAAGAGCGCTCGGTCGAGACGATCCACGTCAGTCCGCGTGGCGGTGTCGAGGGCGCGGTCGTCTTGTTGATGGGCATCGAGGAGGGCGTCGTGCCGCCGCTCGGCGACCTGAACTTCACCTTCCGCGATTGCGACCTCTCACCGCGCATCGCGATCACCACACGCGGCGCGCGCCTGCACTTTCAGAACAGCGATTCGATCCTCCACAACCTGCATGTGCGCGTCGGTCGCGAGACGCGCCTCGATGTCGGCCTTCCGGCCCTGCAGGGCAGTGTCGAGCTGGGCGCCGAGGCGGGCATCCACACGATCGTCGACGACGCCGCGCACCCGTGGATTGAGTCGTACGTCTACGTCGCCGAGCACCCGTACATCGTCCTCACCGATGCGCAGGGGCGCTTCCAGATGACGCGCGTGCCGGTGGGCGCCTACCAGATCCGCGTCTGGCACCCGGGCATCGCCGAGAGCGGCGATACCTCCTCGGGAAGGCCGCAGCGCTCGGCGTCGATTGTCCTGACGCGTCCGATCAGCGTGGAAGAGGCGAACGACACGACGACCGACTTCCAGCTGGATGCGGCCTCGGGGACGACGGCGGGCGCGCAGCAGTGAGACTGAGCGGGCTCCTGGTGGCAGTGGTTCTCGTCGGATGCGGCGCGAGTTCACCGCCGCGCTGCGAGGAAGCGCGCCCAGTCTCGGCGCCGGTGACGGAGGAGGTGGCGCCGGGGGTCCTCGTCGCCTGGTCGCACTGCATCGATTCGCGGATGGGCTTCACGGTATTCATTCGTCCGCCGGAGTTGCGTCGCGGAGAAGCGCCGGTCTTGCTCGTGGACTCGGTGCCCCAAACGCCCGACGTCATGCACATCGATGCGTGGACCTCCACCACCATCTACAGCATCGACATGGCCTGTACGCGCCATCAGGTGGAGGTACGCGGTGGGTGGGGGCCTGCCTGGGTTCATGTGCTGAAGCCGCTCCGCCTCTGACTGGGTTCCGGATCCGCCCACCCCCCAGAGCCCGCGTCCGATTCGGAGTCCGCCTCCGATTCGGAGTCCGCGTCCGCGTCCGAGTCGGAGTCCGCGTCCGAGTCTTCCTCTCCTGTACGCACCATCAGTGGAGTGGCTCCTGAGGGTGGGTCGACGTCCAAACAAGGTCCCAAAGTCGCTCCCGGAGCTTAGTCGGACGCCGACTCGACCTCCGCACCCGCTGCGGAACCCTACTCGGACGCCGACTAGACCTCCGCACTCGCTGCGGACCGCTACTCGGACGCCGACCTGACCTCCGCACCCGCTGCGGAACCCTACTCGGACGCCGACCTGACCTCCGCACGCGCTGCGGACCGCTACTCGGACGCCGACCTGACCTCCGCACCCGCTGCGGACCGCTACTCGGACGCCGACCTGACCTCCGCACCCGCTGTGGAGGCTTACGCGGGCGCCGACTCGACCTTGTTGTCCGTGTACGCCATCAGCCGTGCGCGATGTTCGGCGCTCGCGGCCCACTTGGAGATGGAGGCGGGGCGGTCGACGCTGTCCCAGTAGCCACCTGTGGTCTGGCCTGGGGCCTCGTCCGCGGCGAGCCAGGTGTAGGTGCGCGCCATCGCATCGGGGGAGATCGAGAACATCGACTTCAGGGCGTAGGCAGCGCGCAGGGGCCAGGCGAGGCCTGGATAGCGCTCAAGGTCGATCTTCACATTCGTCACGCGCACGCCGTGGACGTGAAGCTCGGGATGGCGCTCGCTGAGGCTGAGCATCCAGGCGAGGTGGGCAAGCTTGGATTGGTAGTAGGCCCGATCGACCCGAAAGGGGCGGCGCTGAAACTCGAGGTCGTCCAGGTCCACCTGGAGGTTCGGGTGCACGACCAGGCCCTTCGATGTGACGGCTACGACGCGCGGAGAGATGCTTCGCTTGAGCCGATCGAGAAGCAGCTCCGTCAGCAGGGCGGGGCCGAGGTAGTTCGTGGCCCAGGTGCGCTCCACGCCCTCGCTCGTCATCAAGCGCGTCTTGGCGCGCACATCGAAGTAGGCCGCGTTGTGAATGAGCACGTCGATGGCGGGGATAGCCTGCGCAGCGCGCTCGATGGACGCGCGGAGCGACATGTCGATCTCAAGAACCGAGACCTTGGCGTTGGGCACGCTTGCTCGAATTTCATGCGCCGCAGCCTCGCCACGCGACAGGTCACGACACCCAAGCAGCACGGTGTGCCCAAGCGCGGCGAGTTGCTGTGCTGCCGCGCGACCAATCCCAGCGTTGGCACCGGTGATGAGGCAGATTTTCTCCATGCCCGAGGGTAGCGGATCGCGGGGGGCTGCTCACCGGCGCGACCGCTCGACCTCCGCAGCGGATCAGAGGTCGTCGTCGACCACGAGGAGGCCGAGGTCGGCTGCCTGGAGGGCGGACTGCTCGTAGATCACCTGCTGCGTCGTCAGCGTGAGCAGCGACATGAACGCCGACGCGACGCCGGATGCGGCGACCGAGAGCAGGGCTGCGATGATCGTCAACTCGGGCGCGACTTCGGCTGCGCCAGTGAGGCCGGTCGCAAAGACGGCTGCGGCGGCTTGGAGCATGGCACTGGAGACGGCCGCGGCGATGCCGAGGGCGTAGAGGATGCCGAGCAGGGGTGACGTTCGCTGCATGGAGGCGGCGATGGCGTCATCGCCCGACTGGTTCTCGAAGAGCGCGATGTTCGCGGCCAGGCAGTAGCAGATCGACTTGTGAATGCCGGGGAGGATGAACAGGAGGGACCAGAGCGCTGCGAAGAACGCAGACACCAGGTTCGTCCAGAAGACGCTGAAGAATCGGCTGGTCACGCGCCCTACAGCGTCGCGCAGGGAGATCGGCATGCCGCGGAGGGATTGGTGCGAGAGGAAGAGGACGACCAACCCCGCGAAGAAGGGAAATGGCGACCAGAGAAGCGCGCCGAGCGCGCCAATGCCCTGCGTCTCTTCGTGCGTGCGAAGGACGGTGATGAACCCGATAGGGATGTTCACGAGCCCGAGGATCACCGCGCTCTGCAGGCCCACCGTGCGCAAGACGTGCCCGACGCCGCTCGCGACGCTCGAGAGGTTCGTCTCACCACGCATGCCCGGCGGCAGGATGAGCTGAAGGCAGGGCTCGCAGACCTTGTAGCCAGGGACGAGGCGCTCGCAGAAGTTGCCGCAGCGGGGGCAGCTTATCGCCGGGGATGTTTGGAACGTCATGGGGCCCGCAACGTGAAGGCGAGAGGGGTATTCCGAGCTCGGAGCTTCAGTCCTTCTCGAACTCGGCGTTGAACCATGTCTGATGGACGCGCTCGCGGCCGACGGGGTGGGCGCTCTGGGCGGCGCGGGCCAGGAGGAGCGCGGCGGCGGCCTGGTAGGCGATGGCCGCGGGGGAGCGGGGCGCGAGGCCGGCAAAGACCCAGAGGAGGATGCCGAGGCCGAGCTGGCGGCGGTCTTGGTCGGAGAGCAGCGAGACGGCGTAGCCCAAAGAGAACGCGAGGGGGATCGCGTAGAGGGCGGTCAGGCGGGCGGGCAAGGTTGTGATGCGGAAGGCCGCGTAGGCGATGCGCGCCGAGTCCGACCCGTGGCTGAGCTGAAGCCAGACGCCGAGCGCCAACACCGTGAGCACCACGCTGACAAAGGGCACCCAGGCGCGCGGCCCCCCGCGGACGCTGCGCAGCGCGAGCAAGGGGGTGATGAGCCAGAGAAGCTCGCTGCCCTGGCGGGCGATCCAGCCCATCGGCCCGAAGGCGCCGCTCTCGGGTAGGTAGAGACGTGTCGTCGAGACCACGACGCTCAGGATGGCGAGGAGCCCCGTGAGGCCTGCGGCGACCGAGGGCCAGGCGTCGCGCTTGCTGACGTAGGAGAAGCTGGCGACCGTCAGAAGCGCACAGAGGCCGTTGGCGCTGAGCATCGCGAGAAGGACGATGAGCGTCGCGAGGTGGCGCTCGGGCATGAAGAACATGATCGCCATCGAGGGAATGAACATCCCGGCGACCAGGGCCACCGAGAGGCGCTGGGCCACCCCGAGGATCGAGACCGGGGCAAACCCGGCCATGCTGAGGAAGCGGTAGGACATCGTCGCGACGATGACGAAGGCGCAGATGGCGCCGAGCGCGCGGGGGAAGGCGCCGTGCTGCACCAGGGGCAGCCAGAGCTCGCGCCGATTGGTGTCGATCAGGTTCACCGCAATGCGGTTGACGGCCAGGTCGAGGAAGGCGGCGATCGCAGCGAGGAACGCCAGGAAGGGCGCGCGGGCGATGTCATTGGGAAGGACCTCGCTCGGGCTCGACGCAACCTTTACGGGCTCGCTCACCGCGGCACGGTACCATCCCCCGGGCGATGCGTACCTTGATCCTTGGCGCGACCGGTTTTGCTGGAAGCCACATCACCCAGCGTTTCCTTCAAGAGGGCCACGAGGTGCGGGCGCTTGTGCGCAAGGAGCGGCAAAAAACCGAGGCCTTCCTGGCCCTGCCCAAGGACGTGGTGGTGAGAGACGGGGCGATCGGCGACCCCAACCAAATCGCGGAAGCGGCGGAGGGATGCGACGTCATCGTCGTCTCGGTGAGCCTCCCGGAGGGCTCGACCTCGGAGGCGTTTCGCTGGCTTCACATCGCGGGCACGGAGAACGTCATTGCGGCTGCGCGAGACCGCAACGTGCCGCGGGTCGTCTTCATCTCCTGCGGTGAGGTCGTGCTCGCCGATGAGGAGCGCGTGCACTGGAATGAGAAGCGCGAGCTCGCAGGCATGCCGCTGGGGGCGCGGGCACAGGCGCTCAAGCTTGGTGAGGAAATCGCGCTCACCCAGAGCGATGGGCTCGTCGCCGTGACGGCGCTGCGTCCCGGTTGGCTCTGGGGCCCAGGGGATCGCGGACGCCTGCCGATGTTGGTCGAGGAGGCGCGCAAGCACGGCGGCATCGACCTCTGCGGCGATGGAAAGAACCTCGTCGCAACGACCTACGTCGAGCACCTGGCCGAGGCGACGTTGCTCGCAGCGCGCGTCCCAAACGCAGCAGGGCAGGCCTTCTACATCGGCGACCCCGAGTTCCTTGAGATGGGCGAGTTCCTCGGCATGTACTCCAAGGCGCTTGGCCTCCCGGAGCCAAGGCAGACGGCCCGCTGGCTCAAGCGTGCAATGGCCAAGCTCGGGCAGGGCGAGCTCAGCGCAGAGGAGATCGTGCGGCGCGCACGCGGGACGCACTTCGACACGGAGAAGGCCGCGCAGGTGCTGGGCTTCACGCCGAACATCCCGATCGATGAGGGGATGCGGCGGATGAAGGCCTGGTTTGAGGCGCGCTAGCGCGACGGCCTACAACGAACGCGCGCGGGCTCCGTCGAGCTGCGCCCGGCCCCAGCGCTCCGCCTCTGCGCGCGTCCCCACGACGATGTGCGGCACAGGCGTCGGTCGAACCCAGAAGATGGCCGTCAGCGCACCACGGACGAGCGGGTTGCCGATCACAAACGCCGTGCCCTTCGAGTTGCGCCGCAGCACCGCATCCTGGCGCTCAAGCCAGGCCGCTTGCTTCTGCCTTTGCGTCGCGGTGGGCGCGTCGGCCTCCAGTGCGTCGTAGATGAAGAGTATCGGCGTCCCCCGCGTGACGTAGCGGGTGATCGTCTCAAGGTACGCATCGAACTCGGGCTCCGTGGTGGCCCCGGTGAATCGAATCCAGATGAGCGGGTCGGATTGCGCCTCGAAGTGAACGGACATGGGGTGACATCAGAACACGTGAGGGCGGGTCGCCACCATGCCCTCTGGCGGAAAGCCCAGCACTTGACCCCAGCTTCGGTCGTGACGGATCCTCGGCGGATGTCTTTCGCCCGATTTGCGACGGCGTTCTCCACGGCATCCGTC
>JBILQT010000434.1:0-4873 GCA_044373065.1 Sandaracinaceae bacterium | reverse complement strand
CCCTCCCCCACTGGGCGCGCGCTCCACAAGGAGCTGCACCAACTGCTTCACGGTGCCCAACACAGCCCACGCGACGAGCTCAAAGTTGGCCGGTCGCTCGTTGCCGTCTGTACTCAGTTGCATCGGTCGCAGGAGCCCGAGGCGCGCGCCGTTCTCAAGTGCATCCGTGAGCCAGTGATGGAGCCGTGCGTGGAAATCGGCGAGCTTGCGATCGACCTCATCGTCCAAGCCAACCGCCTCACGCAAGACGACGCGCGTCAGGTCTGGGCTCTCGGCAAACGCGTGCAGGACGCGCTCCACGCTGTCTCGAATCTGCGTGTTCACAGGCGCCGCGTTTGGGGCCATGGAGACGCCTACAACGCTGCTACGGACCTTGGAGAGCAGGTCGTCGAGCAGCGCGTGGAAGATGGCGTTCTTGCTCTCGAAGTAGAGATAGAACGTGCCGCGCGCGACACCTGCTGCGTCGATGATGTCAGCGATGCGTGTCTGGTGGTAGCCGCGCTGACCGAAGACGCGCAGCGCCACGTCGAGAAGCTCGCGCTTGCGTTGCTCGCGTTGCCGCTCGGCGCGTGTGCTTCGACGGTCAGTATGGACAGGGTCGAGGTCGCTCATGGCCTTTCCTCTTGCGCGCTTGGGGTGTCCGAGCTCGGGCGCTCTGGCTGCCAGCCGCGGGCCTCCCAGTGCGCGTCGATCCGCTTCGACATCACCTCGTGCACATGCGCGACGAGGTCGGGAATCGCTGCATCTGGAAGGCCTTTGGTCTCGACCGGCGCATCGCAGTACACGGTGACTTCGTGGCCCGGATGGATCTGATTCGAGCCTTTGCGTGCGATGTCGAACGCGCCCGTGACGCTGGTTGGAATGATGGGTAGGCCGAGATCGCGCGCGATGAAGAAGACGCCCTTGCGAAACGACTTCAGGCGCCCGTCGAGCGTGCGGCTGCCCTCGGGGAAGGCGAGGATCGAGTGGTTCTTCGCAATCTCGCGACGCATGTGCGCCATGACCTCGGGGCTCTGCCCCTCGCGTCCGGGGAGCACCGGGATCGTGCCGCGCGCCTTCATGAACCAGCCGTAGACCGGATACTTGAAATGACTCGCCAGCTCGACGCCTTGTTTGAAGTGCGGCGTCGCGTCGTACATCCACACGTGGTCGAACTGATTCGTGTGGTTCTGCAAGAACATGTACGGCGTGTTCGGGTCGACTTTGGGGTCAACGACCGCGCGCCACTTCGCGCCCGTGAGGCGAATCTGCGTGCGGCAGTACCAGCGATTGAGCGGCTCGATGTTCTCGGAGCCGACGGCCGCCGAGAGCAGCGTCATCGTCGGAAAAACGGTCGCCAGATAGCTGAGGCCCACCGTCCAAAGCGCTGCACTTGTCGCATGCGTTTTGAGCGTAGCGGGCTCGAACGAAGCTGCGGGAACACGCGTCATGATGGCCTCTGCTTCTCGAGTCGTGCGAGGCGCACAAGCACCTCTTCGTGGAGATGATCGACCTTCTCGTGCAGGTGAGCGACCTTGGCCTCGGCCGAGACATTCACCTGATATTCGATGTCGTTTCGAATGCGGTCGCGCGCGACTTGTCGGTTCTGCGAGAGCATCACAAGCACCGAGAGAATGATGGCTTCGAGTGAGACGCACATCGTGAGAAGGCCAAAGGGGAAGGGATCAAAACCGCCCGCTCCTGAGTGACTCAACGGCGCGACGTTGACGACGATCCAGACGATGAAGACGACGATGTGAATGATGAGGAAGGGGATCGAACCAGAGAACTCCGTGACCCAATCCGCAGCGCGTTCGATCGTCGAGCGGTTGTCCTCGGTCTCCTCATTGATGTCCTTCGCGGCGGCTTGCCGGAGGAGGCGATTCGTCTCGCGCAGACGGCGCCCGGTGGCGGAGAGCAGGTCCATCGCGGCGGCTGGCTTGAGGCGAAAGAGTTCGTCGAGATCCGCGCGGTCGACGACGATCAAATCGGCATCTTCGAGCACCGTTGCGCATGCGGTGCGCGGGCCACCATCGAGGAGCGAAATCTCGCCGAAGAAGTCTCCAATGCGTGCCGTCTCAAGCACCATCTTCTCGCCAGTCGTCTTCTGGATCCAAATCTCCACGCAGCCTGAGCGCACGATGAAGAGCGAGCCGCCGGGGTCGTTCTGCTGAAAGATGCGCGTGCCCTTCGTGATCCGTCGCTCGTCGACATTGTTCGCAAGCGCAGCCCGTTCTGCTTCATCGAGCAGCGCGAAGAAGGGAACCTCACCCAGGATTTCAGCAGTGGTTGCCATCGCGCTCCTTAGGCAATCACGCGAAACGCGTGGTGAACGACTTCAATTCGCTTGAGCTGGAGCGCGAGGATCTCGCCATCGATCATCGCGTCCGCGGCGCGGCTCATCTCAAAGTCGACGTGCTTGGCGCGTGTCTCTTCGACCTCTGGGCGCTCGACGTGCGTTCCGCGAAAGATGCTCGGGAAGGCCGTGAGAAATCGATGTCGCGGCATCGTGCCGATGCGAATCACATCGAGCTCGCCATCGGAGGCACTCGCGTGCGGTGCCATCTGCATTTGTCCACCCGTGCAGCGACTGTTCGAGAACGAGAGAAGCAATGCTGGGCGCGCATCGCGCGGCGCGCGGTCGGTCGTGAAGGGGACGGCGTCGGCCTTTAGATCGATCGTGCTCTGCACGACTGCGAGCACATAGCCCAAGACACCAAACCCCTTGTAGCGCTGGTTGGTCAGCGCACCCGCGCGTGCCGCAAAGCCCAGCCCGACAAGGTTGAATGCGTAGAGCTCACCCGATGCATGCGTGATGCGAAGCGCATCCACGTCGTGCTTTTCGCCGCGCTCAAAACGCGCGCTGGCAGTCCTTGCGTCGAAGACTTGGAAGTCGCGCAGGAATGAGTTGCCCGTGCCCAAGGGCAGCATCGCAATCGTCGGTTTCTCGCCCGTTTGAAGGGAGAGCGGGAGCACGCCGTTGACGACCTCATGCGTCGTTCCATCGCCGCCCACACAAAGGAAGGAGCGCGCACCTCGCTGATAGGCAACACGCGCAATCTCCGTCGCATCGAGGGGCGCGGATGTCTCGAGCACATCGAGCCTGTGGCCCTTGTCGCGCAGTGCGGAGACCGCCATGCGGGCCTCTTTGCCGCAGCGTCCACCGCCCGCGTTGGGGTTCACGATCACGCACCAAGGCGCGACGGCGGTCGACGTCGAGTTCGAGGAAGTCATCATAGCGAGAGCGCTCCTTCTGCCTTCTCCGCAACGCGAAGACGTACGAGTTCAGACGGACGCGCATGCTCACGAAGCCAGGCTGCGAGCACCTCGCGCTTCACCTTCATCGAGGCCGTGCGGGGGAACTCTTCGTCGGTCACGAGGAAGCTCGCGATGCGCTTGTGCTCAGGCAGCTTGCGGTTGCGAAGCTCAAGCTCCTTGGCGAGCTGCGTGCGCTCGACATCGCCGCGCACGATCGCGCAAAGCCCTTCCGTGACAAGGCTTTCACGCATCGGCCAGACGTAGCCCGTGGCAAAAACAGCGAGTTCTTTCACGTCTTGGATACCGGCAAAGACACCTTCAACGTCCTCGGGGTAGATGTTCTTTCCACCCGGCGTGACGATCATGTTTTTCGAGCGGCCCACGAGCTGCAGATGCCGACTCGCATCGAGCCTGCCGAGGTCGCCCGTACGCAGCCAGCCATCGGAGGTGAGCGCTGCTTCGGTGAGTTCCGGCTCATCGAGGTAGCCGCGCATCAAGGTCTCACCGCGCACCCACACTTCACCAACGCCGTCCTCGCTCGCGTTGACGATGCGAAGCTCCACGCCCTTCACTGGTGCGCCGACTGAGTTTGCGCGGAAGGGTCGAAGATCATTCACGGTCGCGACGGTGCAGCACTCCGTGAGGCCGTAGCCGATCACCACGGGCAGGCCCATCGCGTGGAAGCGCTCTGCGCGCTCGCGATCGACAAACGCACCCCCGGCGAAGATGAGCTCGAGCTTGCCGCCAAAGGCCTCGTGAACGCTTGGCAAGAGCTTGCGTGAGAGCTCCGGACGCACGGCATCGCGCGTGAGCGCTTGGTTCACCGTCGTCAGGAGACTGAAGGCTTTTCTCTGCCACGAGGGGCGCTTCTCGAGACGCTCATCGATCGCGCGCTCGAACGCTTCGAGCAGCACTGGCACGACGGCCATGTGGGTAATCGCGTGATCTTCCAGCGTTGAGATCAGAAACTCAGGACGCAGCGTGCGCTGATGCACCACGGTCGCGCCGCTCGCGAAAGGCCCGATGAAGCCGACCATGAAATCGATCGCGTGATTGGTCGGAAGAATCGAGAACGTGCGGTGCCCAGGGCGCATCGGGAAGATGGCCATCAGCGCATCGAGCTGCGCGAGGTAGGCGCCATGCGTAAGCAGACATCCCTTCGCGCGACCGCTCGTGCCCGACGAGTAGACGATGGTCGCGACATCCTCGCGCGCACGCTCGGCGAGAGGAGGCATCTCGGCATCGGGGAGTTCATCCCATGCGTAAAGGTTCGCCTTCGACTCCGTGCCATCCACCAGCAGCACGGGACACGAGGGCAGCGCTGCAAAGCGACGTGAGAGCGGCAGCTCCGTGACGAGAAGGTCCGCTTTCGCGTGGGCGATGAGCTCCAGCTGCTCTTGCGCGGAGAGCTTGTAGTCGATGGGAACGAGCGTCGCGCCGACGCGGAAAATGGCGCAGGCCGAGAGCAACCAGCGGCTTTGATTTCCGAGCAAGACTGCGACGCGCGGAGAGCTCGGTGAGAGAGCAGACGCTTCGCGCTGCGTGTGCGTCGGAAGGGTCTTGGACAGGAAGCTCGCAACGCGCGCGACCTCGGGCATGCAGTCTCGGTACGTGAGCTCGCGCTTCACCTTCTTGC
>JBILQT010000433.1:0-4894 GCA_044373065.1 Sandaracinaceae bacterium | reverse complement strand
GATCTACCGCAAGCTCGCGGATGGCTCGGGCGAACCCGGTGAGGGCGAGTAGGCGAACGCAGCGTGGTAGGGAGCGTGCGTGAAGGATGAACTGCAACGCCTGCGTCGACGCCTTCGCGCGTGGCTGATCTATCGCCTCGATCGCATGCTTGAGTGGCCGCCGCTCGCGCAGATCCTCCTGGTCGCGATGCTCACCGCGCTGGTCGTCTTGGCCTTCGCGGCCGTGAGCTTCGCGATGGAGGATGCGAGCACGCGCGGCTCATTCGGTGCCGAGATCTGGTGGGCGCTCACGCGCTTTGCCGACGGCGGGACGATGGCCTCGGACCCGCCCTCGAAGCGCATCGTCGGCGTCGTCGTGACGGGCGCGGGCATCCTCACCATCGCGCTTCTGACCGCGGCGATCACAAGCAAGATGGGTGAGCGCATCGGGCAGCTTCGCTCGGGCCTCTTGCCGGTCGTCGCGCGCGATCATGTGCTCGTGCTTGGCTTCGCGCCGAACACGCCTTTGCTCGTACGCGAGCTCGCGCGCTCGAAGCAGCGCACGACGGTCGTGCTCCTTGCGACGGAAGAAAAAGAGCGCGTTGAGGTCTCCCTGCGTGCGGCGCGTGCGGTCGCGGGGCAGCGGCTCAACACCGTGGTGCGCAGGGGCGATCCGCGTCTTGAGTTGGCGCTCGTTCGTGTGGCTGCAGAGCATGCGCGATCGATCGTCGTCATCCCGCCGGCCTCGCTCAACGATGCGCAGTCGGTGCGCTGGACACTCGGTGTCTTGCTCGCGCTTCACCGCGTGATTCCCGAGGGTTGGAAGGGAAGTGTGATCGTCGAGGCGCGGCACGATGAGACGCGTGAGCTGCTTGAGCTCGCGGCCGAGCCCGAGATCGCAGGGCCAGGCAGGCTGCCGATGCATGTCGTCGCGGCCGATCGCCTGGTCGCGCAGATTCTCGCGCAGAGCACACGTCAGGACGGCGTCTACTTCGTGCTGCGTCACCTCCTCGCCTTCGACGGCTGCGAGATCTACCTCGAGGCAACGCCCGATGCGCTGGTGGGCAAGAGCTTCGATGC
The DNA here is from genome assembly GCA_044373065.1 of Sandaracinaceae bacterium. Classification (GTDB taxonomy): domain Bacteria; phylum Myxococcota_A; class Polyangia; order Polyangiales; family Sandaracinaceae; genus JAFLCL01. The sequence continues at coordinate 3,835 of JBILQT010000433.1, read as the reverse complement.
GGCGCACGCGCAGGTGGAGGGTGCGATCCTGATTGGCCTTCTGCGTGGTGGCGATGTCCTGCTCTGCCCGCGCGACGGCGCCCTTGCAGTGCAGCGAACAGACAGACTTGTGCTGGTCGAAGATGGCCTTGGACATCATCGCCTCACAGGCTCGCTTCCCGCTGCGCGGGTACCGAGTCGCGCGCGGATCGCAGTGACGCGTGAGCGCATTGTCGTCCTTGGGCATGGCCCGACCTTGCCGCCCCTCTTGGCCGAGTTTGCGCGCCTCCTCCCCAAGACCTCGATCGTCAAAGTGCTCACCGACAAGCTCGAGGAGTCAGCCTCGCGTGCAGTGACGCGCGCCGCTCTCTCTCATACGGATATCTCATTTGAATATGAAGTTCACTCGGCCGCGTCGCTCGCGCGCGAGGGGAGCCCAGACCTCTGCGCAGCCGATGCGATTGTGATCCTCGGCGAGGAGGATGAGGACGATGAGAATGGCGATGCGAGCGCCCTCGCGATGCTCCTGCGAATGCGCAAAGCGTTAAAAACGTGGGCATTGATGGCACCTGAGGAGGGCACTGCGCGCCTGGTGACCGAGGTGCGCGACCCGCGCTCGGCCGTGCATGTGGAGCCGCGTCCGGGGGACACGGTCGTCTCCTCCGATGTCGTCGCGATGCTGCTCGCGCAGGGCGTGCTCGACCCTGCGGCATTCCCCGTCTACGACGAATTGCTCACGCCCGAGGGTGCGATCGTGGTGCTGCAGCCGCGCGCGACCTACCTCGAAGGCAGAGGCACCTTTGCCGAGGTGCTCGCAGCAGCGCGTGCGCGTGGTGAGGTGGCACTCGGCATCTACCCAGACCCGCGTCCGCATCCGACGCGTGAGCGTCTCGATCGCAAGCGCCTCGAAGAGGGCGATACGGATCTGGGCGAGGAGGCCTGGCTCAACCCTCCGCGCACAACGGAGATCCCCGAGGGTGCGGACGTTCACATCGCCATCCTCGCGCGCGCGATCGACCGCGGCTGACGTTTGCCTTTCCGTGCGCGACGCGGAAGGGCACCATGAGTCATGCAATTGCGCCCTCATGCCGTCCTCCTCAGCGCACTTTTCCTGAGCCCCGCCTGCGTGTCGCCCGAGGGCAGCTTGATGCCCGATGCGAGTCGGCCTCCGCGTGATGCCGCAGCCGACACACGCAACGCGCTCGATGATGCTGCTCTCGACGCAGGCCCACTCGCGGCCTGCCACACGGTGAGCTTCGCACTGGAGAGCGCCTCCGCGCGCACCGTCTGGGTGACGGGCTCTTTCCTTCCTGCGGTGTCGGGCATGTGGCCTCGCAATCCGAGCGAGGGCGCACTCGAATTGACGCGCGATGCCTCGGGCACCTTCCGCACCACGACCACGGTCGCGCGCTCGGGCACGTACACCTACAAGCTCATCGTCGACGGCACGACCTACATCCCCGACCCAGCCAACCCGCTCACCGAGCCCGATGGTTTCGGCGGTCAGAACAGCGTGCTCGAGGTGTGCTCCTCGCAGTGCGGTGAGCTGAGCGAATTCGATTGGCGTGACTCGGTCATGTACTTCGCGATGGTCGATCGATTCCGCGACAGCGATGGCATGTCGATGCCCGTCTCGGGCGCGAGCGAGGGTGCACTCGCGAGTGGTCAGTACGAGGGCGGCGACCTTCAGGGTGCACGCGAGCGGCTGCCCTATCTCGCCGATCTGGGCGTCACTGCGATCTGGCTCAGCGCGCCTTACGAGAACCGAAATACCGCCGGCCCTGCGATCGACCCAGGCAGCGATCCGCGGCAATACTCGGCCTATCACGGCTACTGGCCCTCCCCCGCCAACGTCGACTTCACCGACCCGCTGAACCCCTCACCGCGACCCATGGTCGAGCCGCGCATCGGCACCGACGCCGACCTTCACGCACTCGTCGATGGCATCCACGGCACGACCGGTCGCGATGGCCACGGGATGAAGATCCTCTTCGACTACGTGATGAAGCACGTCGACGCGGAGAGCGGTCTCTTTCGCAGTCACCCCGATTGGTTCGTGAACCCGATCACCACATGCGCACCCGACCGCTGGGATGACTCGTATTGGGGCACGCGCTGCTCGTTCACGACGTACCTGCCCTCATTCGACTACTACAACGAGGCGCCCCGTCGCTGGTCGGTGAGCGATGCCGTCTGGTGGGCGCGCGAGTACGAGCTCGATGGTCTTCGACTCGATGCGGTGAAGCATATCCCGACCTCGTGGATGACTGACCTGCGTGACCGCTTGGACGAGGCCGTGCCGACCCCCGCAGGCAACCGCTTCTATCTCGTTGGCGAGACCTTCGATTACTTCAACCGCGAGACGCTGCGCAGCTTCGTCGACCCGGAAGAGATGCTCGATGGGCAGTTTGATTTCCCCTTCAAGCGCGAGCTCTGCCAGGCGCTCTTCCGCCCCGAAGGGAGCCTCGAGGGCTTCCGCACGTGGATGGATGGCAACGACAGCTTCTACGGCCCAGGCGCGTTGATGACGACGTGGATCGGCAACCACGACATCCCGCGCGCGATTCACTTTGCGAGCGGCCAGCTGAGCAACTGCACCGACGGAAGCTCACCGAGCAACGGCTGGAACCCAGGCGCCTTCACGCAGCCCACCGACGCGGCACCCTATGAGCGACTCGCGCTGGCCTTCGTCGTCATGTACACAAACCCCGGCATCCCGCTCCTCTACTACGGCGATGAGATTGGCCTCGCGGGCGGTGGCGACCCCGACAATCGCCGCATGATGACCTGGGAGGATCAGGGCGCGACGCTCCTGCCTCCACAGATTCGCCTGCGCGACACGGTGCGCGCCCTGGGCCGCATTCGCGGTGAGAACCACGTGCTCGGCCGCGGTCGCCGGGTGACGTTGTCGGTGTCGCAAGACACGTGGGTCTATCGTCTGACGGGCTGCGGCGGCGCAGGTGCAGCAGATGTGATCGTGGCGATCAACCGCGCAGATTCAAACCGCGGTGTGTCGATCCCCGGCGGGACGTACGACGACTTGGTCGCAGGCAGCGAGGCGATGGGCGGGATGCGTGATCTGCCTCCGCGTAGCTTCTTGATGCTTCGTGCGCGCTGATCTCCCCATCATATTGATTTCATGTCTCAACAGTCGACGCGTGAGAGCCAGAGAAGCAGAGCGAGCAGATGACTGTACGCCGCGTTGGCGCTTGATGCCAACTCGGCCGCGAGCGTGAACGTGGCCTCGCGCGGTGGCGTTCTGGGTACTTCCTCAACCGATCCGTTTGCGCCGTCATCGCCGACGTGCGGAACCACCCAGAACGTCGCGCGCTTGATGACGCAGCCCTCGCGCGAGATCACAACGACCGAGCGCCAACGCGGCGTTCAGTATGATTTTTGTCATATCGGAAACATCTCCTCGTGAGAACCCGACTCTCACAATGAGAACCCGACTCTCACAGTGAGACCCCGACTCTCACGATGAGACCCCGACTCTCACGATGAGAACCCGACTCTCACGATGAGACCCCGACTCTCACGATGAGACCCCGACTCTCACGATGAGAACCCGACTCTCACGATGAGAACCCGACTCTCACGTTGAGAACCCGACTCTCACGTTGAGAACCCGACTCTCACGATGAGAACCCGACGCTCACGATGAGAACCCGACGCTCACTTCTTCAGCGCGATGCGCGAAGCGAGCTCCACGGGCACATCCATCACCACGCGAAACGCGCCCTTGCGGTGCACCAAGCGCACATTCACCGCCTCCTTCGTGGCCGCTTCCAATGCGCGCTCAAGCTTCGTCGCATGCGCCTTGGCCTCCACCTCACCGGGCCGCTTCTTCGCCTTC
>JBILQT010000006.1:0-78390 GCA_044373065.1 Sandaracinaceae bacterium | reverse complement strand
TCGTGCACGCGCGACAAAGTTCCGAAGCGCCTCGCGCCAATCGACGTAGACCTCGGGCGCCTCATTCGTGTTCGAGAGCATCGCCAAGAGCTCATCGGGCGTGTGCCCTGCGATGCGACGAACCTGTGGCGTCTCGATGCGCTTCACGTCCTCGCCGCCCTCATCACGCGCACGCTCAAGCAGCTCACGCGTGCCCTGCATCCCGCCTGGAGTCGGCGCGCTTTGTTCCTTCCACTCGTGCTTGTCGACGGGCTTGGTTCCCTCCTTCGGTAAAGGTTCTTCGCCCTCCACCTGCGCCGCGCGAAGCAGCCGATAGCGCTCCATCGTGCTCTGCCCTGCACGCACACCAAAGCGCTCGAAGTGCTGCCAGATCACAGGCGAGGGAAGCGCCTCATCGATGTGCTCATTGGCGCTCATCTCCTGCGCCATCAGCATCAACTCGCGGCTCTCCACCTCGAAGAATTTCGAAAGCGTGAGATGCCCAAGCACGACGTGATGCACCTCATGCAGCAAGAGCCCGCGGAGGTATTGAGGCTCGCGCATCAGCGCATCGATGTTCACGTGCAGGTAGTAGCGACCGCCCTTTCCCGGCACGCCGTGTAGCGAGACGCCCATGAGCGGAACACTCGGATCCAACACCGTCGTTAGCGATGCGATGACATGCGCGTAGTACGGGTAGCGAGAGAGAAATCCCTGCTCACGCACGAACGCGTGCAGCCACTGCTGAAGCTCACTCACGTGGGCCGAATCGGGTTCACCCCGACCTTCTGAAGGGCCTCCACGAGCGGGATGCCCCAGCGCTCACCCACCTGCGCGAGGAAGTGTCCCAGCGAGCCGCGCTGCGCATTGCTGCGACGAAGCTCTGCCGAGATATGTGGAGAGAGCACATGCGCGCGCACCGAGGTCACAAGAAGGCCAATGCGATGCTGCTTGCTCGCCTCCGCCTTCCAACCATTCACGCGCGTCATCGCCGCACTGCCACCGTAGTTGTTGATGACCTCATCGGGCCGCACATCGAGCAGCACACAGGCGGTGGGGTTACCGCAGAGCGCGTCCTGCACCTTCTCGCGCTGGTCTCCGGGCAGGTCGACAAAGAGCGCCTCCAGCGAGGCGAGCGACACGTCTTTCTTGGCGACAAGCACACCGCACTCGGGGCCACTCAAGAGCGTCGCAAGCTGCGCACAGAGCTCATCGATGCGGTCTGTCTCCCCGCGCTCTTTCCATCCGCGCAAAAGCTCTGCGTGCTTTGTTTTGGGCCCGTATTCGCGAAGAAACGAGGTCACATCGACTTCGATCGGACGCGCTGCAAGCGAGCCTGTGGAGAGCAACGCTTCGACCCACACGGGCGGCAAATAGCCCGAGAGCACATCGCGCACGAGACCATGCTGCGCGAGCTCTTCAGGCTTCATCGTGCGCAGCACATCCGACGCATACGTCCATGAGCGTGGCGGCACATCGACAAAGATGCGCTCATGCGCGCGCGCCAGCGCCATCACCGCAGGATGCACGCCATGCGCACTCGCCCATGCGAGCCATGAGGCCCTGTCTGCACGCACCGGCACTTGAAGAAAGCGCGCACGCAGCGCCGCATCGAGCGGCGTCACTTGGTAGTCGCCCGTCTCCGGATTGATCGCCGCAAAGCAGGCCCATCCAGGCGGCAGCACATACTCGTGAAGCATGCGCGCCGTGAGCAACTGAAGCGCCGGCTGCTGGATGTAGCGCTCCGCACGGTTGAGCTCTTCAAGCATCAAGATGCCCGCGCCCTCCCTCGGCAAAAAGCGCGGCAGCGCATAGCGCGTGCGCCCCTCTTCGATGATCGGAAGGCCAACCAGATCCGGCGGTTCCAAGAGCGAGAGATCGAGCACGACATGCTGAATGCCGAGCCGCTTCGACACGCTCGCGATGAGCTCCGATTTACCAATCCCTGTCGGTCCTTCGAGCAGCACAGGCCTTCGCGCGCGGTAGGCGACCTCGAGGATTGCCTCAACGCGCGGGCCGAGTGGAAGTGCCGCGGTGGTCTCGGTGGTGGCTTTCGAATCCGTCGAACGAGCACGCGTCATGCGGCGCAATGTAGCGGCTGTGACGCGTTTGGCTGTCCCACGAATGCGGTTGTTCTCGCGCACGCCGAGCGAGACGACGGAACTGCCTTGGGCAGCCGATGCACGCGAAGCTGTGTGTCCCTCCCGTAACCCATATTGCAATACTATCTATTTATTCGTCGACGCCTTGGCCGCCTTCTCCCAAGCGCGAACTTTCCGGTGAATCGCTGGATGGGCCATCCGCGACGGCAACCAGCCCAGACGCGAGTCCTTCATCAGAGGGTTGCAACCACGTGCAAGCAGTACATCCGCGACTGCGGTACTCGGCATCTGCACTGCAGCATGGAGCGGGGGCACATCCACCATTCCCGAGACCTCTTCGATGGATGCCCCGCAATCGAGCAAGAGCAGCAGCGGCGCTAGCAGGCCCGGCAGACGCTCATCGAACTCGACGCCAGTACGAACGTTACAGACGCTGCCGATGATCCGAATGCTCCAGGTCACGAGAGAGGCTGCGAGTGCAGGGTTCTCCTCGAGCAAAGCACCGTGTTTGGCCAAGAGCCTGCGGAGTTCATCCGTCTCGCAGTTCTCAATCGCTCGCCAAAACCGCCGTTCGAGTTTGTCGCGTTCGCCCATCATCAGTCACTTCGATCTCTGCGAGAACCCGCGTCGAAGGTGCTCCGTCGGATGACGTCGGCCTATTTTCGACATGATATCAATCGTTTCAAAACGTTGCGACCGATCACTGATTGGCACCGCCTCAGAAGACGACGATGGGTTTCTCACCGCGCACCCCAAGCACAGGGATGCGCTTCATCTCGCGGTAGTCCTCACCCGGCGCGGCAATCGTGTGCGTGACCTTGGCCAACACAGAAACGGTCGCGCCTTCAAGCACGGCCCACTCGGCCGCCATCGCATCCTTGTCGCGCTCCAGCGCGAGCAGGCCCTCGTAGGCAGCATCACGCTTCACAAACGCCTCGAGCCGCTCGGTGCAATAGCCACTGCGCATGCGACCGACCGTGACGAAGAGCTCGAACGGGTCTTCGGGGCGTAGCGAGACAAGTGCGCGACCTGTGTCGTCTTCAATCATGAAGTCGCCGCCGTACGTCACGTCCGCGAGCAAGCGCGTTGCGACGTACGTCCGCTCGCGACCGACGCGGCGCTCCTCCACACGCTTCTCATCCACCCCAACGGCCACGCGACCAAAGACGGCGGGCTTGCCCCACACAGGCGAGAGAATCGTCTCTGTCGTCGCGCAGACCTTGCCCCGCACGCGCACCGTCTCACCTTCGATGAGTGTCCCGATTGGTCGCTTGGGCTGACGACTTAGGCGCAATGTCGCGAACACAGAACCGAGCCGCTCGCCCCAAAACACAGGGCCTGAGGTGGATGTGGCGAGTTCGCTGCGCTCCGGCATGGGCCCGAGTATGCGCCCTCACGTGAGGGCGTACATGCAACCAAAAGGTTGCGCATTCGCACGGCATCGACATGCAACCGAAAGGTTGCGCATTCAGATGCGGTTCCTCAGCGCCCAGTCTCCGCGCAGTCGATCACGCGCTCACGACTCGCCTCCAAGAGCGATGCGCATTGCCAAGCGCGGGCAAAGCCATGCGTGTCCTCCAGGCCCTCATCACGGAGACGTTCGAGCAAGACACGCGCACCCGCTTGGTCCCCACGCAAAAGCCGCATCAGCGCAAGCGAGACACGCGCACTCGGACGCCTCGGGTCGAGCGCCAAGCTCTGCATCAAGGCTGCCTCCGCTGCAGGAACATCACCTTCCATGCGCTCTGCCCAGGCCAGCCCCTCCCAGGCCTTCGCACTCTCCGGCACGTGCTGCGTTGCCTCTCGAAAGAGCGCGAGATCGCTCGACCAAATCGGCGCCAAGGTTGCGGCACGCAGGGCGAGAAGAGATGCACAGACGAGTGCCATCGACTGCACCGGCCAACGTCGTCTTTGCCCCAACCACATCAGGCCAAGCGAGACGAGCCATGCAGTCCCAATCGTCGTGAAGGCGAGGTAGCGATCCGCACGCTCGTTGACAGGAGACGTAAGCGGCGAGCTGAGCAGGGCACCAAGGAGCAGCATCCCAAGCGCCTTTCCGATGGGCCTCTCACGCACGCGAAAGGCGAGTGCGGTGAGCAGGCCGAAAGGCAACCAAAAGGTTGCATATGCCTCCCCGAGATCCGCATAGAAGGGCTGCACGCGAAGCGGCACGAGGCTCTCCAGCAGCCCCCACATCGCATAGCGCGGCAAAGCATGGAGTGAACTCCACCCTTCCCTTCGCGGAACGCCATCGCCCTCCAGCACAAGGCCGTAGCGCCACATTGCGTAGACGCCAAAGACGAGAAAAAGGAGCGTCAGCGAGCGCTCACGACGCACCCAAAACTCGGTCCATCGAAGCCCTCCGCGCGCGTCCCGCTGCAAGAGCGCGGGGCCGAGCCAGAAGAGGAGCGGCACAAACACGAGCGCACTCTCTTTGCCCCCGAGACCAAGCGCCCAAGCGCCTGCGATGCCGAGTGCACGCGCCCAGCTGTGCTCGTATCGAGAAGGCCAAAGCATCCACGCAAGCGCCGTACACACACCGAGCGTCGCGAAGAGATCCTCGCGGTAGCTCGCAGAAACAACGAGCTCGGCGTGCACGGGCATCACGGCCCAGAGCAACGCGGCGACGGCTGCATGTGCCCGCGATCGCAACACGGCGAAGGAGAGCCCATAGACGCTCGCAACCGTCAGCGCATAGAGCACAAGACTCGTCAGATGCGTGCCCATGGGCGACGCACCCAAGAGCGCGTGATCGAAGACGGCAGAGAGCACCATCCAAGGCCGCGATGCATCGGGGAAGGCGCCGTCTCCGCGGAGCAAATGGCCGAGCAACGTGAAGAGCGGCTCGCGCAGCGCAGGGGTCGCAACAAGCGTCGTGTGGTCGTCGTACACATGCGCAAACGAGAGAGCACGCACGAAAGGCAGCACACCGAGGTGTGCGATCAGAGGCCATCGCCAAGGCCACGCAACAAGCGAACGCAGGCGAGATCGCTTCACTGGGGCAAGCTACCACCAATCATCTGCTGGCCCTCGCGAGTCGATATGCTCGCGCCGATGTCTGTGGCGCAAGAACCGAGAGCGCGCGTGGTGCGACCCAGCGTGGCGCCACTGCTCGCGCTCTGGCTCTTGCAGCTCGCTGCCTTCTTCACGCCGAGCGCCACGTGGAGCCCGATGACGCGCTTTGGTCTCACACATGCCGTCGCCGAGAACGGGTCGCTCAACCTTGGCGCGTGGGCGGATGCAACGGGTGATCGCGCGCATGTGGGCGACCGCTGGCTGAGCGACAAAGCGCCCTTCCCCGCACTTCTGGCAGTCATCCCCTACACCCTCACACGCACCCTTCATCGCATCTTGGGCCATGAGGCGCCGAGCTTCGAAGCCGAGTCGCATGGCGGTGTTCCCGCAGTGCGCGTGACGCTCAACGAGAGCGCCCGGCAGCTTCTCTACGCCTCGTCCGTCGGCGTCTCAGGCCTCGCCTTCATGGGCTTGGGCCTCCTCCTCCGCGTCTTTCTCTTGCGCCGCTTCGATGAGCGAACGGCGTTGGTTGCCATCACCTGCGTCTGCCTCGGCACTTCGATCTACCCCTACGGCACAAGCTTCTACGGCCACGTGCCCGCCGCGATGTGCCTGCTCGGCGCCATTGTCGCAGTCGATGGTTGCGCGCCCACCAAGCGCTATGCAGTGGCCGCTGCATGCCTCGTTCTTGCCGTGGGCTGTGAGTACATCGCGCTCTTTCCCGCGCTCTTGATTGGCCTTCACGCGCTCATCTCGGGCCCACGCGAGTCGCGGCTCATGCGACTGCACGCGCTCTTTCTTGGCGCCCTACCCGTCGCGCTTCTTCTTCTCGGCTACCACCAGATCGCCTTCGGTGCGCCATGGCGAACAGGCTACGCGTTCCTTCGCGATCCCACCTTCGTCGCAGGGCATCAACGCGGCTTGATGGGCATCGGTCTGCCATCGGGTGAGGCGCTCTTCGGCCTTCTCGTCAGCCCGAATCGCGGCCTTCTCTGGGTCGCCCCCATCTCCCTCCTCGGCCTCGTCGGTCTCGTGCTCTGGCTGCGCGAGAAGCGCACATCGGACCCAACAAGCGTCGCCTTTGCCTTCGCGTTCGTGGCGCTCCTCCTGGCCAACGCCGGCTACTACATGTGGTGGGGCGGCGCCTCAGCAGGGCCTCGCCATCTCGTGCCCATGCTCTCGGTGCTCACACTCGGCGTGGCGCATATCTGGCGACTCAAGCACGGGCCTGCCCTCGTGCTCCCCATCGCGACGGTCTCGATCGCCATCAGCGTCGCGTTCGCCGCGGTAGGCCTGGAGGCGCCCGAGTCAGGCAACCTGCTCACCGACTTCCTCCTTCCGCGCCTTCTGCGAGGAGAGGTCTCGTCCCTTCCCTCCGCCACGAATTTGGGCGTTTTGATCGGGCTTCCGCGCGCACTCAGCCTCGCACCCTGGCTCATCTTTCTTGTCCTCGTGGGCCGGGCAATCTGGCTGCGCACAGCGCCAGTCGTGGATGAAGCGCCCCCGCAGGAGACGCTCGCGTGACGCAAGCACGCATCCCCATCGCCGTGGGCGTCACCGTCTACAACGAGGAGAAGAACCTCGACGCACTTCTCGAGGCACTATCTCAATCTGAGGAAAATCATATTGTCATAAGACAGATCATCATTGTCTCGAGTGGCAGTACCGACAGCTCCGTCGCCATCGCAGAAGCCTGGGCACGTCGTGATGCCCGCTTTGAGCTCACCAACGATGAGGTGCGGCGCGGCAAGGCCACGGCGGTGAATCAGGTACTCGCGCGCATCCAAGAGGGCATCGGAGTCTGTGTCCTTGTAGGGGGCGATCTGCTCCCGCATCCGGGTGCGCTCGATGCGCTTGTCGCGCCCTTTGAAGACGCCTCCACTGGCATGACGGGCGCGCATCCTGTGCCGATCAACCGCAGCGAGGGCTGGGTGAATCGCGTCGTGCATCTGCAGTGGCAGCTCCACGATGCGCTCGCGCGCAAACGCCCGAAGATGGGCGAACTCGTCGCGTTTCGCGCCGATGTGCCTCCACTCGACCCGGAGACGGTCGTCGATGAGGCCTGGCTTGAGACGGTCGCCAAGAGTCGCAATCAGCGCCTCTGTTATGTGCCCGAGGCCATCGTGTGGAATCGCGGACCCACGAGCGCGGCTGAGCTCATCGACCAGCGGCGACGCGTCTTCTGCGGGCATCTCTGGCTGCGTCAGAGCCGTGGCTACGAGGTCTCCACCTTTCGCTCCACCTCGCTCTTGGCGCTCGCCGCAACGCACTGTGCCGCAGCACCCACTGAGCTCCCCACCACGCTCATCGCCGGCTGCGTCGAGCTCGTTGGCCGCACCCTCGGCGCGCTCGACTACCTGCGCGGACGACGACCCTACGTGTGGAAGATGGCCACCACATCCAAGGAGCGCATCACGCACCCAGCGCATGAAGATGGGCCGCAGCACAACGCGACCAAGTGAACTCGGAGGCGCGTGCTCTCGCCGCATCGCCCATCGCCATGCGCTGACGCGTCTCGCATGCAAAGAGCCCGGCCATCGCCTCCGCCAGGCGCCGCGCACGTGTGGGCCAATCGCCACGCGAAACAAGCCATCCCGAGGTTTGCGTCAGCACATCCCGCGGGCCGTCCGCATCGAACGCAAGCACGGGAAGGCCCGCCTGCATCGCCTCCAAGAGCACAAGACCAAAGGGCTCGTAGTCCGAGGGGAAGACAAAGACATCGGCCTCCTCGTAGGCCGCGAGCACCTCGTGATGGCCGAGCCTTCCGCGCGCATGCACGCGCACATGCTTGAGCTCCGCGAGGCGCTGCATCGTCTTTCGCACGAACGTTGAGTGCGCCGCCGAGACCACATCCACGCCACCCATCAACGTGAGCTCGATGCGTGAGGCGAGCGCCGGTCTCTCTCGCTCGAGGATGGCAAGCGCCTCGGCAAGCACATCCCAACCCTTCTGCGGCGTCGGTCGCCCCACGGTCACGAAGTGCAACCTTTTGGTTGCATATCGCATCCGACCGACACGCACGGCACGACTCGCCGCGCCCGCGTGGCAATGCGTCACGCGCGCTCGCGGATAGAAGCGCGCCATCGTCTCTGCGAAACCACGACTCACACCGATCGCCACATCCGCCGAGGTCATCAGCATGCGCTCATGCGCAAGCTTGCGCAGCTGATGCGCGATGAGCCCGTGGCCAGGCAGCGCAGAGGTCGCGAGGTGACTCGCAACCTGCACAGCGCCCTCACGTGCACCCTTTGGCAGCGCGCGCCCAAGGGCTCCGAGCATGCGCGGCATCGAGGCCACGCGAAGCGCATCCTCCGCCGAGGCAAGGTAGTGCTCCGACTCTTGCGCCAAGAGATAGTGCAGCACCGCGACCACGCGATTCCCTTGTGATGAAAGGCGTTTCGCAGCTGGACCAAGCTCATAGCCATGCACCAGCACGGGCGCGTGCGGTGGGATGAAATGCAACCCAGAGGTTGCAAGTTGCGCCATGCACGTCTCGAAGTGCGCGGCCTCGTAGAGCGCAAACGGGCTCGCGACCGCAACGCCCTTGGGCAGCGCCACACGCAGGATCTCCACCGCACCATCGACCTCGCAGAGAGGCTCATCCCCAAGCTGCAGAGCGATGGCACGCAGCGGGTCCGTCGCACTGCATCCAAGCAAGCGTGCGAGTGCTTGCGCAGACTCCACCACGTAGATCGACTGCCCATCCGCGGCGGAGTCACGCCGAGGAAAGCTCGGCGCCATCACGACGGGCCGCACGCGCAACGCTCCCTCAGCCCTCGTCGCCGAACACCACGCCAAGCGAGCGGTTGGTCATCACCAGCGGATGCGAGGGCGTGACGAGCTTGGGCTGGCGCACGGCCTCTGCGATCGAGATCGAGACAATGTCCTGACCACGCAGGCTCACCATCTGGCCCCACTCCTTGCGCGCCGCGAGATCCGCAGCCGCCTGACCAAAGCGCGTGCCCAAGATGCGATCAAACGAGGAGGGGCTACCACCACGCTGCACATGGCCCAGCACCGTCACGCGCATGTCCGCGGAGACAAGCCGCGAGAGGCCATCGGCCACGCGCTGCCCGGCCCCTTGAAGTCGCGGCATCGCACCCACCTTGTGCTCGAGCACACTCGCATCACCGCCCGCAGGCTTGGCGCCCTCGCTCACCACGATGATCGAATACTTCTGACCGCGCTGACGACGCTTCGCGATCATCGCGGCGATGGGCGCGCGCTCGTAGGGAATCTCTGGGATGAGGATCGCATCGGCCCCCGTCGCCGTGCCCGCATGCAGCGCAATCCATCCTGCATCGCGTCCCATCACCTCCACGATCATCACGCGGTCGTGCGACTCGGCCGTATCGCGAAGACGATCGATCGCCTCCATCGCGATCGTCACGGCCGTGTCGAAGCCGAAGGTTTGATCCGTCGCATCGAGGTCATTGTCGATCGTCTTGGGCACGCCAATGATCGGCAGCCCCTTCTCGATCAGCTTGTGCGCGATGCGCATCGAGCCATCGCCGCCGATCGAGATGAGCCCCTCCAGGCCCACCTTCTTCGCATTCTCGATCACGCGATCCGAAACATCGATCTCGATGTCGCGCCCAGAGGGATCTTTTGCAACATATCGAAATGGGTCGCTGCGGTTCGAGGTGCCGAGGATCGTCCCGCCGCGCGCGAGGATCTGCTGCACGTCTTTGCCGTTCAGCCATTTGTTCCCGTTGGGCTCGCAGTAGTTCAGATCAACGAGGCCATTGAGCGCGTCTTCGATGCCGAAGATCTCAAAGCCATGCCGATCGATGCCGACCTTGACCGCAGCGCGGATGACCGCGTTGAGGCCTGGGCAATCGCCGCCGCCAGTGAGGATGCCAATCTTGCGAGGTTGAACGTGGCTCATGCCGGCGAGCATACGCGTTCGTGCGTGTGGAGCCGGTGTCGAGTTCGTCATGTAGAGTGGCCGCGTCGCAGTCCGTCGACTGCGCGAAGTAGAGCGAACATGGCCAACACGACAACCGAATCGAAGACCGAGAGCGCCCTCGACGTGAAGACGGAAGAGGTCGGCCTCCTCGGCCCCAAGAAGAACGATGCATCGCCCAAAGAGGCCAAGAACACGGCCAACGAGGTGCCGATCGTCTTTCGTGCGCTGATGGGTTTTGCGGGCCTCGCGCTCCTCGTCGGCTTCTTCTTTCCGTGGGTGCGCAACGTCTCTGCAGACTCCGTCGAACAGTCGGGCTTGGCCCTTCTTGGTGCGACGAACATGGGTGGTGCGCCGCCCGTGAGCGTGGTGATCGTGCCCGTGCTCGGTGCGCTTCTCTCCGTCACCGCGTTCATGGGTTTTCGCTACGCGGCCTACGTCGCGATCGGCGTGAGCCTCGTGCTCTTTGGCTACGCGGCCTACGTCTTCTTCCTCATCTTCGTCGCGCACACGGCAGTGGGTCTCTGGATCACAACCGGCAGCGCATTCCTCTCTCTGATTCTGGGCGCAGGCACGCTCGCTTGGATGCGCCGCCTGACGCAGAAGACGAGCAAGGCCACGACGGAAACCTCCTCTTCGAAGGCGTGACGCATGACCACTCCTCGCCCACTCGATCAAGCCTTCATCGACGATTGCCCTTACGCGCCCGGCGGTCAGCTCATCGACACCCTCGTGCATGTCGACCCTGAGAAGAGCCTCGTCCGCGTACGCATGCCGACGCACGATGACCTTCCCATCACGCGTGAACAGCGTGTGCACCCCCAGCGCCATCCGCGTCACGTCTCGGGCGGATTGATGGTCCACATGACGGGCATCGCGGGCTTTGCGCACGCCTACTACGTGCTCGGCTTGCGCCACGCGGACGGTTGGATCGGCTACGGCGGTCGCATCCACGACGCACGCTACAAGGCACTCGCAAAGCCTGGCGTACCCATCGAGATCGAATGCCAGGCGACGAAGGTGCGCGTGGGTAGCAAGCGCGCGATCGCCCGCTACGACATGCGCTTCTACCAGGGCGAGACACTCGTCTACGTCGGCGATCAGACGGCGATGTGGCTCAAGTTCGAAGAGGGTATGGAGCTGCCCGAAGGCGACGAGTAGCGGCTACCAGAGCAGCGCGCGCCCTGCCGCAAGCGCCGCGCGCGCCTCCGCACTGGCGGTCACGAGCTCGGCAGCGCCCATCCACTGCTTGGGCGCAAGCCACGCACTCGCAGCCACCACGTCTTCGAAGGTGCGCGTCTCGAAGTCACGACGCGTCATGTCGAAGACCATCGTGACTGCGCTGCGCACAAGCGCGCCCGAGATGCCTGTCGCCTCAATCACCACAGCCACGCCACTGAGCTTCGACGCATGGCGATTGAACATCTCTGTCGTGCGTGCGCGCTCATCGGCCGAAGGGGGATTCGCACCGGGCACGACATGAAACAAATAGCCGACCGGACCTGCGTTCTCGAGCACGAACGCGCTCAGGTTGCGCAGCATCCGATCGACTTTGTCTACGTGCGAACTACCCGACTTGTACGTGTAGAACACGGACCCGATCGTCACTTGGATGTGATCCTCACCCTGATCCCATGTGCGACGGAACCGCATCCCTAGAACGCTAACGCAGAAGGGACGCGACAAGTGAACAAACCCCAATTGGGGTCACTCGGCTGCAGTCGCGAGCCTCGCTGCATCCATGCGCGCATCGAGATGATCCGCCATCTCCGCCATCGCCGCGTAGATGCGTCGCGTCGTGCGAACCGCAGCATCGTAGTCGGCCTTCGTGAGTTCGATCCGCTCAAACCTCGCCTCGGTCTCGGCGTCGAAGATCTCGTGTGCCGCCTCGATCTCAAGGTGAGAGCGCGCGAAGAACTGAAGGCCATCAGAGTGACCTATCGCCTCCAAACGCTCGACAATGAGAGCAAAGAAGGAGCCCCCGATCTTATCGAGTGAAATCGAAACGGCGATGCGCGCGTGATCGCAAGGCGCCTGAAAGACTTCACTCAAGATGCGATAGGAGACATCGCGAACGGGTGCTTGCGCGGGTGCGAACGCCCATCTCAGATCGCGGGTCACACCAAGACGCGCCACGTCATTCAGGAACCAGACGTCGTGGCCATCGTCTTCGTCCATATGCGTCTGCGCGAAGGAGGCGAGAAGCTCATGCGTAATCAGACTGCCCGCGAGACGCACGACGTCCTGGAAGCTGAAAATCCAGAAGGTGAGTTGGGCCGCGAGTTCGCGAATCTCCTCAATGTCGGCGCGTGGAATGCGCTGCAAGAACGGGTGTGCCTGAAGGCGATGGTTCTCGTCCGCGATCACCGCGTTGATGTCCGCCATCGTCATTGTCTTCGCAGTCCTGGGCCGCTTGGGAAGGACTCCACTCTCGGACAAGCCAACGGAAAACACCTGGGGAGCGATGTAGGCCGTGGGTCGCACAATATTATTATCATATTGAAATGATATATACGAGATGAAGCCGAGGTTGCTTTCGAGGGGGCTGCCGTGAATGCGAGTCAACGCACTTCGGGTTGGTGGCCCTTGCTCCGCTGGCAGCCAACGCGTGAACCCCTCAAGAGCCTCGGCATCGCTCGCGTTGTAGCTACGCACTGGCACATGGAGGGTTGGCCGTGGTGCTGCGTGCGTCGCGTCAAAAGCCCAGCAGACTAGGAGCGGTCGCGCATCGTAGGGGCCCTCATGATGCGTGACGCTGCGAACCCACTCGCTGGCATCTCCCGTCGCGTAGTGGCGTCCGCCCTGCAGGGCTTGTTCGAGCTGCGGGAGCGTCGCATCGGGAAGCGCCAAGTAGACCTTCACGCGTGCACTCGGCGAGGCCTCGAGATCGAGTGAGAAATACATCAACTCGGCGCCTTGGAGACGCGTCTCAAGGAATGCCCAAGCCGACGAAAGACCAAGTATTTCAAGGGCTTTCTGGGTAAGCCTGGGGGCATTCACAGGACCTTGAACTTGGGGATTCAGATAGACCTTGAGCTTCTCCGCACCATCGGTCGCGACGGCCGTTGCATGCCACATCGCAAAGCGCGCCCTCGCATCCGAAGGGCCCGGCGCAAAGATGGATTCGACCGCATCGAAGCGATCGAGGTGAGCCCCCCGCGCGCGCAGGCGTGCGTTGACCGCGAGGCCTGCGAGCCAGTTCGACTGTGCATCGAAAGGTGCTTGCTGAGGCTCTGCGAGCAGGCGTGCCTCGAGTGCATTGCCCTTGAAAGACAAAGAGAATTCGAAGGGCGTTCCGTCGTCGGTGAGGTCGGTTGTCCAGGTCGGATCGTCGCCCACGACCTCGTCTGCCCAGCCCTCACCAAAGAGCTGAAGCGTGTCCAGAAGCCGGTCGGACTGCGCCTTGGGAAGGCCCAACTCCTCCTGAAAAGACCAAGCCCGTTCGCTCGCGAGAACTCCAAGTTTTCGTGAATTAGCCATTCTGTTTCCTCCTCGTTGCGGTGGCGAAACAACAAGCCCCACCTGCGATTCTACTTCCGGGTCGAGACGAAACTCCCTCCAAGAAAGTCGTCGGGAATTTTGTCCGCCAGCGTCCGTACGATGATCACATGGCGCAGTACGAAGTTTGCGCAATGGCAAAAAAAGCCCGAAAAAACAGTAGACACTCAGAAAACTTTCAGACTACGCTCAGGAGTGTTGAAGGGCTGAAGTCGGCATCGCGTGCAACGCGAACGAGTGACTCAACCGCAATGAACTGCTGCGTGCGTCCGCCCTCTTGAGGGGGTGAATGAGCGCGCATTCCCGAACCATTTTCTTCTTCGTAGGAGGTCTCGGTATGGAACTGTCCAGGCGTCGTCTGTTCGTCGGCTCAGCTGCCACCCTTCTCGTGGGTGGCTTCGACCCTGTGACGAGGCTTTGGACCTCCGTCGCCCAAGCCGACTGCGATGATCGCGATCGCCGTCGCGTCCGGATTCCGCGCTTGGATGGCGAGCTGGTGTTCGACGCAGCCTCACTCGCAACGGGAGCCCAGGACTTCGGGTACGTGGTGAGCAACACGCCTTGGGCGGTCCTGCGGCCCGCGTCGTACCGCGACGTTGTCGCGATGGTTCGCTTCGCCAATCGCTACGATTTGCAGATTGCCATGCGCGGCCAAGCGCACTCCACCTTGGGCCAGGCGCAGGTCGCAGGCGGCATTGTCATCGACTCGCGAACACTCGATGCCATCCACGAGATTGGCCCCGGCGGCGCAGTCGTCGATGCAGGTGTTGTCTGGCGCGACCTCCTGCTTGAGACGACCTCGGTGGGCCTCACGCCTCGTGTCATGACCGACTATCTCGGGCTCTCGATCGGCGGCGTGTTGAGCGTCGGCGGTGTGGGTGGCGCAGCGCACAAGGTAGGCCTCGTCGTTGACCAATGCCTTGAGCTCACGGTGGTGACGGGCGAGGGCGAGTTGGAGGTGTGCTCGGCTACACGCAACGCAACGCTCTTCCGCAGCGTGCTTGGCGGCTTGGGGCAGTTCGCGATCATCGTCGGCGCGAAGATTCGACTTCAGCCCGCGTTCCAGCTCGCGCGCCTCTACCAGATGACCTTCTTCGACCTCGCAACGTTCTCCACAGCGATGCGCACGATGGTCGCGGACGAGCGCTTTGATTTCAACGAAGCCCTCGCCGTGCCAGCAGGCCCAGGAGGCAGCTTTGTCTTCATCCTTCAGGCGCTGAAGTGGTTCAACCCAGGCTCGCCGCCCAATGATGCGGCCCTGCTCGCGGGCCTTCCTGCGACGCCAGTGCCCGTCGAGATTCAAGATTTGCCGTACACGGCATGGTGCCTTCGCGTCGACCAGAACGTGGCTGGCTGGCAGGCCGCAGGCGTCTGGACCACGCCGCACCCTTGGTTCGACATGTTCCTGCCGGACAACCAGGTGAACACGGTGGTTGGCAATGCGCTGGCTGGCCTGAGCCCGGCCGACCTCGGCGCTGGCGTGGTGATCCTTTACGCGTTCAAGCGCAGCCGATTGACTCGTCCGATGGTGCGCATGCCGCCCGGTGGAGGCGACATCATCTGGCTCTTCGACATCCTTCGTTTCGGCGCGACCACGCCTGCGCTCGCGGAGGCTGCGATCGTCTCCAATCGCACGCTCCACAACATCGGCGTTGCAGCCGGCGGAAAGCGCTACCCGATCTCTGCAGTGCGCGTGAACCCGCGCGACTGGATCGCCCACTACGGCGGTTCCTACCCAGCGGTGCTCCACGCAAAATGCGAGTACGACCCCCGCAACGTTCTCACCCCAGGTCAGCGAATTTTCACGCGCTAGTGCTGAGAACTCGGTAAGTTTTCGGCTCAATGCGTAAGCGAAAAATTTGGGACCAGGACGACGAGCACGTTCAGGCCAGCATCGGCAGCATCTACTACACGCGCACAATCGGTGCGGCGAAGCCAGCAAACGTGGCTTCGATGTTGGCGAACTTGGACAACTTCGTCCGCGAGTCGACCGCGCCAGTCGGGTACATCCTCCATCTCGGCGCGCAGTCGATTCCGCCCGAGGGCGCTGATCGCCCCAAGGTTTGGGAGATGTTCAACAAGAACGCCAAGAACCTCGCAGGCGTTGCAATCGTCATCGACGCTGAAGGGTTCAAGGGCTCGATGATCCGAAGCACCGTCACGATGGCTTTTTCGATCTATCGCCGGGGCTACGAATCCTCGACCTTTGACGACTTGATCAGCGCGGCAAACTGGCTCTCTCCAAGGGTCAACATGACCCAGTCGGAGTTGGTCTCGTTCGCCGGCGACACCGCCGCGACGCTTTTGAAAAAGAGATTTTGAGTCTTCCTCGAAAGTGACTGGTGCACTGCACCGCGGTCACGTCACAGTCTTGCCGTGACCCACGTGACGCACCCAGGCCCGAGCGCAGGATCGCTCCGACGCATCATCGGCAAGAGTTGGCTCAAGGCGTTCGGATGGACGCTCGCTGAGCCTCTTCCCGATGTGCCCAAGGCGGTCTTCGTGGCCGCGCCGCACACGTCGAATTGGGATCTCCCCTTCACGCTCGCCGTCGCGTGGTCCCTCGACATGAACATCTCGTGGGCCGGCAAATCGACGCTCTTCAAGGCGCCCTTCGGCCCCTTCTTTCGTGCCCTTGGCGGCGTGCCGATCGATCGCAGCAAGGCCGGAAATCAGGCCGAAAACATCGCCAAGACGATCACGGACACCGAGCGCCTCTACCTCGTGATTGCCCCCTCCGGCACACGCAAGAAGCGCGACCATTGGAAGAGCGGTTTTTACCATATCGCTCGCATGGCCGACGTTCCGATGATGCTGGCCTTCCTCGACTACGAGAAGAAGCGAGGCGGCATCGCATTCACGATGGAGCCGAGCGGCGACATCGGAAAAGACATGGACCGCATCCGCGCGTTCTACGCCGACGTACGGGGCAAACATCCCGAGCGTGAGGCCACGCCCAAGCTGCGCGAGGAAGACGCCGCGGGATGACATGCAACCTTTGGGTTGCGCATTGAATCTGCAACCTAGAGGTTGCACGTCGTGGCCTGAGTTGGCGTATCGCGGTCTGAGAGGCGCGGCTATTCTTTGCGCATGACGCGACGTCTCGTTGCTTGGTGCTGTGCACTTCTCCTCGCGGGCTGCGCCGGCACGCATCGCCCTGTCGTGAGCGCGACCGCGGCCCCCGCAACGATTGAGATCGTCCCCGTGAGCTTTCGCCTCTGGGAGCTGGTCACCATCAACCACGATGGCGGCGTGCATCTGGGCATCGGGCTCTTTGGGAACCTCACATCGGACGGTCGTCTCACACGCAGCGACGGGACGCTTATCGCGACACTCGACGCGGATGGCATGGTGCGCATCGCAGGCGTGGCAGACCCGACATTCCACATCACGCATGACGGCGTGCCCCAGGCGCTTCCGATCGTGAACGGCGAAGAGGGCCCACCCGCCTATTACATGGACGATGCATCCCTTGTCGTTGGCGCAAACAACAGCAGCACGCCCGTCGCAGGCTACCGCCAGGATGCCGCGGCAGAGACGCTCTTTGTGGCCAGCGTGATCGTCGGAACGCGTGAAGACGCCTGGCAGTGAGCCTCGAAAACGTAGTTAGCGTGACGGCAGCAGGTGCACGACTTCAGGGAGCGGCTCGGCGTGAAGTGCAACCTCTTGGTTGCGTATCCGTGCACGCACCTCGTCACCGAAGGATGCGAATGCAAGGCGCGTCTTGGTGCGTGTGCTGGTGACGGCACGTGCACTGACTGAGTCGAAGCCACGCTCGGTGATTACTGTTCCGATCTCGCGATAGATCTTGCTGGCTGCACGGATCGCCGCGCGCACATCGCTCGGCAGTGAAGGGATGCCTGCATCGGCACGCGCGTAGAGCACATCGGCCTCATCGAGCAAACGCGCCGTCGCGTGACGAATCGCTTGATTTGGATGCGGATTCGCGATCCACGCGTCGACATCGAGGGCCTTGAGCCAGTCGAGCGGGAGGTAGATGCGACCCAGGCGCGCATCGTCTCCGACATCGCGCGCGATGTTGGTGAGCTGCATCGCGACGCCCAGATCTGCAGCACGCGCGAGCACATCGTGATCATGCACGCCCATGAGCCACGTCATCGCGACACCGACCGAGGCGGCGACACGCGAGGCATACGCAAACGTGCCGCTCAGCGTCTCGAAGCGACGTGAGGCTGCATCCCACGCATAGCCCTCGAGAAGCGCATCGAGCGGTGCGCGGGGCAGCGCATGTTCCTCAGCGAGCCAGACGAGTGCCCGGTCGACCGGGTCATTTGCGGGCTTGCCTCGGTAGACATCGTCGAGGCGCTCTGTGAGCACGCGACAGGCCTCCAGCGGTGCATCGCTCTCATCGACGAGATCATCGGAGACGCGACAGAACGCGTAGAGCGCAGCCACCGGATCGCGCATGCGCGAGGGCAGAAGGCGCCCCGCGAAAGAGAAGGAGCGCGAGCCCTTCGCAAGAAGCGCATGGCAATGAGCGAGGTCGGAGTCGGAGGGGCGCACGCGCGCAGCGTCGCACAAACGCGGAAGGCCGACATGGAGTGCATGCCGACCTTCTTGCTTGTGTCTGCAGTCGTTCAGCGAGCGACTTTGGCGAGCTTCTCTTCGACGATCTGATCGGCGACCTTGTCGCTCGAAACGCCCGTGGCTTTGGCGCGCTCCACGATCTCAAAGATCGTGTCGTAGATGCGAAGCACCTTCTCGCGCGAGACCTTCTCGTCGTAGCCCGCGTACTCCTGCGCGACGTTCACAAGGCCGCCCGCGTTGATCGCGTAGTCAGGCCCGTAGACGATGCCGCGTGCTTGGAGTGCATCGCCATGACGGGGCTCGGCGAGCTGGTTGTTCGCAGCGCCTGCGATGATCTTCGCGCGGATCTGCGGGATCGTTCCGTCGTCGAGCACAGCACCGAGAGCACACGGCGCAAAGACGTCGACGTCCTGCGCGAAGATCTGATCATTCGGCACCACGGTTGCGCCCATCTCCTCACGCACACGGTTCGTGCGCGATGCATCGATGTCCGAGATGACGAGCTTGGCGCCGAGCGCGTGGAGCTCCTTCGCGAGGTAGTAGCCCACGTGGCCAACGCCCTGGATCGACACGCGCACACCCTCGAGGCTTGAGCGTCCCAGCGCATGCTTCACGCAGGCCTCGATGCCGCGTCGCACACCAAGCGCGGTGTAGGGCGAGGGGTCTCCACCGCCGCCGTCCTTCGGGGGAAGGCCCGTCACATGGCGCGTCTGCTTGCGCACGATTTCCATGTCTTCGACGCTCGTGCCCGAGTCTTCGGCGGTGATGTAGCGACCACCGAGATTCTCGATGAAGCGACCGAACTCGGTGAAGAGCGCCGTGCGATCAAACGCCTTGCTGGGGCGCATGATCACGCTCTTGCCACCACCGTGCGGAAGGCCGGTGATCGCGGCCTTGTAGGTCATCCCGCGTGCGAGACGAAGGGCATCCACCAAGGCGAGCTCTTCATGCGCGTAGGAGATGAAGCGCGAGCCACCGAGTGCGGGCCCGAGACGCGAATCGTGGATCGCCACAATCGCTGCAAGGCCTGATTCTGCGTCACGGCGCACATGCACTTCGCCGTACCGATACTTCTCCAAATGCTCGAAGAGATTCATCGCAATCCTCCAGGCGCGCGCATCTATCCGAGTCGCCCGAGAGCGGCAACGACGCGCCGTGTCAACCGACGATTCAAGACATCGACGGAAGCGTGCCTCTAAGCAGCCGTCGAAGCGCCTCGCGCGCGCGTACCGAGTGCACCCAACGGCCCAGCCTCTCGTGGTCGAGGTGAGGCGCGATGACCACCTCCGCGCGCGCGTGATGTTCCGCGATCGCACGTGCGACCTCGGCCGGTGCACGTTGATCGCGCTCGCCTGCGACGATGAGCATCGGCATGTCTGCGCGCACACGATGTGCTGCCTCGAGCGGACGAATCTGATCGAGCTCAGGCACCATGAAGGGCGCCGCTGCGCGGAGTGCGCCGTAGGCAATCGCCTCGATACCCCAGGGCAAATAGCGCCTCGTTCGCGCGCGGATCGCATCGCGCAGATCGCCGTAGGGGCCAACGAGCAGGAGCCCATTCACGCTTGGATCTTCTTCGGCCGCAAAGAGCGAAGCGGCGGCTCCAAGCGAGATGCCATGAAGGACAATGCGCCGCGCTGGATGGCCTTGCCGCAAGTGGGCAATCGCCGCGTGGACATCATGCCTTGCACTCCAGCCTGCATCGTTCGACGCGCCCTCAGAGTCGCCGTGTGCACGCACAGAGATGGGCATCACCGTGCATCCGAGCGCGAACCATTCCTCTGCGTCGTCGATCATCGAAGTGCGCGAGGCACCGTTGCCATGCACCAGCACGATTGCCGCACGCTCATCCTCATGGACGCGAAGCCAGGCACCGATCGCGAGCCCATCTTGCGTGTGCAAACGAAGCGCCTCGTAGTCGGAGGAAGGAGGCGGCTCTTGCTGAAGCGCATGCGGCCTGGCCGTGAGGAAGTGACCTGCAACGAGGCCTGAAGAAAACCAGAGCGTGATCAGCGAGAAGAGCGCTGCGAGAGCGCGTTGCTTGGACATCTCACGCAAGGACGTTGCGAGCGCGCCAGCACTTCCGCGCCTCGGGCCAACAGTCGAACGCGCTGGGTGAACGGAACCGCGTGCAGGTACCCTCGCGGCCATGACGACTCCCTGGCGCAACGATCCGCACCTCCAAGGCAAGCTTCCACCGGAGCATCCCGATGATGTGCAGGTCTTGGTGCACGATGGCGAGCCGCGTCGGACGCAGCGCGGACCCGAGGGATGTTGGGTGCGCATCACCAGTGTGGGCGGCGTCCTGCGCTCGCCGATCGCCCCGCCGAATGCACAGCCTCCGCTCACGGTAGCGTCGGTGCAGTGGCTTGAGCGCACCGTCTATGTCGGGCAGCTGCTCAATCAGCCCACACATCTCACCTCGGTGCGACAAGGCGCGAGCGTGCGCTTTGTTCATGCACCCGGGCTTCCGCTTCCACTGCTCGTCACACCGCAATACGAGGCAGAGCGCGCGCGCTGGGCCTTCACGCCATGCACTCAATGCGGCGCCGATCAAGCGCTCGACCCGATGTCGGTGATGGCCAAGACACGCTTTCCGAATGCGCCACAGGGTGCGGTGCCAGTGGCATTCAGCGCGTTCTGTCCATGCGGCGGCACGATGATGCTCATGCAGGTGGAGGGCGCACCCGCGGCGATGCCCACACCATCACCGAATGCCTTTGGAGCCTCTGCAGGTTCGTTCACTGCACCGAAAGGCATCGTCGCCCCAGTCGACAATTCTCCGAGCGCGACGCGTGTCTTTCTCATCGCGGGCGTTGGCTGCCTCTCACTCGTCTCGATGTGCTGCTTGAGCGGCATCGGTGGGTTCTTCTACGCACGCGGGGGACAAGAGAGCGCAGCCACAGCACACGCCGAGCGATTCCTCGGCCTTGTGCAAGCACGGGACTGGAACGGCGCGCTCGCGGCCTCCGAGTACATGGGCGACACCAGCCTCTACTCCGTCGACAGCTTCAGCAGCTGCATGCAGGCCACAGCGCTTGCAGAGATGACAGCCTATCGCTGCGAGTCTGCGAGCTCGGAGTGGCCGCTCGACAACGGCGCCGATGCCATCTGCACCATCACCACATCGCGCGGTGAGACCGAGATCACCGTCGGCGTGAACTCGACCGGGAGTATTTCGGCGAGACGCCCGCGAACCGCGTTCGCCCGTGACGCGCAACCGTTTGGTTGCCTATTCAATGCGCAACCTTTTGGTTGCACATCGCTCACACTGCGTCGTTGCCAAAGAGCGAGCGCGTCTGCGGTTCTGCACGCGGTGAGTGACAGCGACGACAGCGCGGCTCGTAGGAATCCGTCGCGCCCACGAGCACCTGCGCGTCGAGCTCGACAAGGCGCTGCGATCGACCCGCGGGCTGTCCGCATCGGCTGCAGATGGC
This sequence comes from Sandaracinaceae bacterium, assembly GCA_044373065.1. GTDB lineage: Bacteria > Myxococcota_A > Polyangia > Polyangiales > Sandaracinaceae > JAFLCL01. Next base: position 56,905 of record JBILQT010000006.1, on the reverse strand, counting down.
GAGTGTCTTGGTGACGTACTCGGCCACACAGAGAAGCTGCGGCACGGGCTCAAAGGGCTTGCCTGTGTAGTCCTGATCGAGGCCTGCCACGATCACGCGCACGCCCTGATGCGCCAGCCGCTCGGCGACCTGCACGATGCCCGCATCGAAGAACTGCACCTCGTCGATGCCGACCACGCGCGTCTCGGGGAGCACCGCGCGCGCAAGCTCCTCGCTCGTCTGCACGGCGACGGCATCGATGTAGTGATCGGAGTGACTCACGATGCGTGTCGCGTGATAGCGGTCGTCGATCCGTGGCTTGAAGATCTGAAGCGGCTGGCGCGCGATGAGCGAGCGCTTCAATCGGCGAATGAGCTCCTCGGATTTACCGCTGAACATCGGCCCGCAAATCACCTCGACCCAGCCGAGTTCGGTATGTGTGACGACCTGCATCGGCGCGGGGTTATCACGCTTTGCGCGGTGTTCCTGTGCTGTTGTTTCCGGCAGTCGTCAAAACCCGGAGGAACTCATTGAGCGCGCAGGCTAAGGTGGGCGATGACATCCGAAAACGAGCAAGCCGAGACGCCCACGACGCCCCGCGTTCCCAGCGCATTCCGTGCTTTGGCGCTCTCCGAGAAGCTGCTCACCGTCATTGAAGAGATCGGCTTCACCGAGATGACGAAGGTGCAATCCGAGACGATTCCGCTCTTGCTCGAGGGCAAAGACGTCGTCGTTCAAGCGCCCACAGGCACAGGCAAAACAGCCGCGTTCGCGCTCCCGATTCTTCACTCCATCTCGATGGAAGCGCGCATCCCGGGCGCGCTCATTCTCTGTCCGACGCGTGAGCTGAGTGCGCAGGTTGCGCGTGAGATTCGAAGGCTCGGTCGTGCGCATGCAGGCCTGCGTGTGCTCGTGCTCTCGGGCGGTGAGCCGCGTCAGAGGCAGAAGGCCTCGCTCGAAGAAGGCGCGCATATTTTGATCGGCACGCCAGGCCGCGTGCTTGATCACCTGCGTCGTCAGGATCTCGACTTGAGCTCCGTGAAGGTGCTCGTGCTCGATGAGGCGGATCGCATGCTCGACATGGGCTTTGAGGAGGACATGGAGTCGATCTTGAAGGCCGCGCCGAAGCCGCGATTGACGGCGTTTTTCTCGGCGACGTATCCGCGCTCGATCGAGTCGATGAGCCGCAAGCATCAGGACAAAGCGCTGCGCGTGACGATCGAGGCGCCAGCCAAAGAGGCGCATGAGATTCGCCAGTTCGTGATGATGGTGGAGCCCGAGTTGAAGCTCTCCACCTTGCGCTGGGTGCTTGAGCATCACGCACATGAGTCGGCGCTCGTCTTCACGAACTTCAAGGCGAGTGCGGCCGATGTCGAGTCGATCCTCACGAAGGTCGGCATCAGTGCGGCATCGCTTCACGGCGACTTGGAGCAAGTCGACCGAGATCGCGTGATGGCGAAGTTTCGCAACGGCAGCGTGCGTGTGCTCGTCGCGACCGACGTGGCTGCGCGCGGCATCGACATCGAGGGCCTCGATCTCGTCGTGAACTACGAGATGGCCAACAAGCCGGAGACACACGTGCATCGCGTTGGGCGCACTGGACGCGCGGGCAAGACTGGCGTCGCGATCACCTTCGCGACCTCACGCGAGCGCGAGAAGATCGAGGCAATCGAGGGCTTCATTGGTGTGACGCTGGAGCGCACCAAGCGCGCACGCAACGAGGATGGAACGCCCGAGCGCGCATCGATCGAGGAGACGCGCGACGCGAAGATGGACACGCTCCGCATCGCCGGAGGTCGTCGCGACAAGGTGCGTCCAGGCGACATCCTCGGCGCGCTCACGGGCGAGGCCGGCGGCCTTGCGGGCACCGATATCGGTAAGATTGAAATACACGACAATTTCGCCTACGTCGCGGTCGCGAGGCATGTCAGCGAGCTCGCGCTGAAGAGCCTGATGAATGGGCGCATCAAGGGTCGACGCTTCCGGGTTGAGCGGGCCTAGCAACGACATCGGGGGCCAAAGGCAACGCTTTTCGGGACACCCTGTACCTGGCTGGTACGGAATCTGCGCAATGGCGTGGTGTGCAGACCTCAGCAAATCCGATCAACACGATCTCGGCGAACGGCGCCGGGCGGATTCGCACGGGACTGAGGACCTCGAGCCTCATTCCTGGAGACAAGAGTCACCCGATTCTGCGGCTGACTCACCCCGAAACGTTCCAACCCACGGACGCGCCATGATGAGAACGAGCCGAATCGCCCTCTCCGCCTTCCTTGCCGCCACCGCGCTCAGCGCCTGCGAACCAGGGCAGTTGGGATCCGGTCGCCACAACCACTCGGGAGAGTACGGCACCGAAACGAGCGCATCCGGCCTGACGATTCGTGATGACTGGGGTCGCAGTGAGGGGTGGGTCGTCTCCACACCGCTGCACTCCGATGTGCCCGGAACGCGCGTCTCGGCCCTTCTGACGACACTGGCCCCTGGTGCTCTGCCCCCGTTTGAGACCCGTGGTCTGCGCGGAGGCCGGGCCGTCACGGGGTGGATTCCGCTCGCGAGCACCTTTGAAGAAGGCGAGACGCATGTGGCGTTGGCCGACTTCGCGGTCGCGGTGGACGCGGCGCAGATCCGCATTCGCGAGTCGGACATTGAGGCGATCGTCGACCTGCGCTGGAGCGTGGTGGACCCGAATGCACCCGCCGAGAGCGAGACCGAGACGCGTGGTGTGCGGACCGAAGCGCTGCGTGCGGACCTGCGCGCGCTCGGCATCATCCCGCGTGAGGATTGGGGCGCCGTCGCAACCAACTGCACGAGTGAAGATGGCGGCCGCTCACGCATCTCGATTCATCACACCGAGGGCCCTGCCGCAGACCCTGCGCGGCAGCTTCGCAGCATCCAGAGCTATCACCGCAGCAAGGGCTGGTGCGATGTCGGCTACCACTTCCTCATTGATGCAAGCGGACGCATCTACGAGGGGCGCCCCATCGAGCTGCTGGGTGCACACGTACGCAGCAACAACACGGGCAACCTCGGGATCTCCTTCATTGGTTGCTACGACGACCGTGAGTGCAGCTCACCCACCCCTTGAAGCGCAGGCGCCGCGGGCGTTTGATCCCGCCTCGGTCGACTGCTCCCAGGCGCATCCAGAGGACCTCCACGCGGCGTGGACAGGCTGGGCCTCACGCATTGTCGATGAGTACCGATCGGTGGTCGTCATCACCGAGTTGCTCGGGCATCTCGCGGTGATCGCAGCGCCCTTCGAGATGCTCTGCGCGGTGCAGAGGCTCATCGGGGATGAGCTGCGCCATGTGCAGCTCTGCGCGCAGCTGGCCTCGGTGTTTGCGCCGCTTGAGGGGCTCGAGATTGACCTCGAGGGCTTGAGTCTTCCGCCTTCGACAGAGCCTCCGGGGCTACGCGCGCTGACGATCATTGGGCGCGAGTTGGTTGTCGCAGAGGGCGAGTCGATCGCCATCCTGAAGGCCTACCGCGATGCGACGGGCGATGCGGGATGTCGCGCGGCGCTGAGCACGCTTCTTCAAGACGAGGCACGTCATTACGCGACGGGGCGGGCGCTCTTCGCGCAGCTCGTGCGTCACGTCCATGCGGAGGCCGCAAAAGGCCTGGAGACGGTGATGCAGGCGGATGCGGTGAGCATTCGCGCGGCGCATCGGCGTGGTGCGACGGGCGGGCCAGGCCGGCGCTTTGGTGTCTCGATCGAAGCCCACGAGGCGCCGCCTGCGTGACTCCACTGCTTGGGGAGACGCGCCGTGTTCGTACTTCTCACGCGCGATGGCCTGCGAGAGAGTCATGCGATGAGCGCCCCCAGAGACCTCGACGCCATGCTCCCTCCCATCGGTTCCGTCTCGCCTGCCGAGCGCATGCTGCGGGGCAACTTCCTCTCGGCCATCGAGCGCTCGCCCTCCGGCAAGCCCTTGCTCTGGCCCGAGTTCGTCGCGCGACAGGGTCGCTCCGTGCACATCATCGATGTGCGTGAGCCCGAGGAGATCGTGGGCCCGCTCGGACACATTCCAGGCTGCGAGTGGGTGCCTCCCGAGCGTGTGCTCAGCCTTGTCGAGCGCCTTGGTCGCGACGCGAAGGTCGTGCTCGTGAGCCGCGCCGGTGAGCGTGCCGCTCCGCTTGCAGCCCAGCTCGAAGAGGCCGGGATGCACTACGTCGGCGCGATGGTCGGAGGCATCGTGGCCTGGCGCTACCTCGGCCTTGCGACCTCGCGCGATGCGACGATCCTGAGCCGCCGCGATGTGCTGCACGCGCCAGAGGAGGTCAGTGCGCAGCCGCCCGCGCTGCTCTCCCTCGCAGACATCGAGGCCCACATCGGCGACCCGACGAGCGTGCGCTGGATGAAGGTGGCCGCGCTCCATCTGCATGGCCGGCAGTCGTGTGTGGATGGGCGCGATGAGACGAGCGTGATCGGCACGCCGGGCGGCGATGCAGGCGAGCTCTTGCTGGGCCTGGCCGCGATCGAAGTCGTCACCGGCGAGAAGCTCACGCCGCTCCAGGTGCAGACACTCCTGATGCGTCGCCTCGCGACGATGGGCCGCTTCTACCTGCACAGCGATGTCACGGCCGCGAACAAGCTCATCGCCTCGATGCGCGAGGATCGGCGCCTCACAAGCTCGCTCACAGGCATCAGCGAGACGATGCAGTGGCGTCGTTACTTCGCGAGCCCGCCCGCACACGTCCGCGAGATTCTGCTCGAGCACACCTTGCAGCCAGACCACCTCGGCTGCGGTCACCTGCGCCTGATGGCGACCAAGCCAGACGTCTACGGCGCACGCCCCGAGCTTGTCTTCAACCTGCTGAAGGCCTTCTTTCGCGCGCGCTGGGAGGGCGTCATCGAGGCCGAGTTCACGACGCTTCCAGGAGGCCACCAGGAGGGCGCGGTGCTCGATGTGCAGGTCGAGGAGGAGATTCGTCCCTTCACCACGATCCCGCTCATCTCGCCCCTCGCGCGCGGTACCCAGACCTTCGTCAGCCATCCGCAGGTCGCAAGCGAGCTCCGCCGCGAGGTGGCGCACTTCCTCGCGCGACAAGACGACGCCATCCACGCCTCGGCCAAGGATGCAGGCGCGATTGCGCGCGTCATGAACGAGCTCGCCGCGACCCAGACCGCAGCCACGCTCGGCACCCTCGCCGCGGGCCTGCCGATCTACCGGGTGAGCTTCGGCCGAAGCGGCGCCTTCCATGTCGCCGAGGCCGGGCACGTCCCCGGCACGCGCGGGGCGCACTGAAGATCCGCGCTTTTCGCCTCCCACGACCTCGTGGTTCGAATTTCGAGCGCAGGAAACGCCAACCACGGGCCCGTGGTTGAGGAATCCTCCTCAGGTTGTGCCAACCACAGGCCGGTGGTTGCGATTTCCGGCACAGGAGGGCTCAACCACCGACCCGTTTTTTGGGTTTCCGGCACAGAAAAACGCACCCACGGGCTCGTGGATGCGTCTTTGTCTGCTCGTTCTTCAAACCACAGCCTCGTGGTTGGCGTTTCCTCCTCAGGTTTGGCCAACCACAGGCTCGTGGGCGCCTCAAAGCGCGGGATTTGCCTTTTTGTTGCCGGTTGGGCGGTCGGGAATCACCTCGTGGATCTCGACCTCGGTCTTGCCGTCGGCCTTCCATGCGCGCTTGAGGCCGCTCAAGGCGAGCTGGGCGTTGCGGGCGATGGTCTGGTGCATCTTGGTGGCGATGGCGATGCGCACGCGAAGGGGGCGGACGGCCTCCACCCTCTCGTTGAGTGCCCGGGCATCTGCGCGGATCGCGGAGGCGTGCGTGGCGGCATCGGCATCGCTGAGGCGGGGGTGGATGCTGGCCTCGATGAGGTCGGCCAGGAGGCTCATGCGGTCAGGCTGCTCGATGACATCGCCCTCGGTGTAGGCCGAGGCGCCACCCGGGAAGATGAGGTCGAGCGCCGGGTCATGCGCGGGGCGACCCACGTCGTTCCAGATCTCGTCGGCCACGCGGTGGATGAGTCTGTCTGAGACGTCGTTGGCCACGGCAAGCGATGCCTCGGCGGGCGTACTCATGGTGCGCGCTTCCATCAGGCGGGCGGCAACACTGTCGGCGAGGCTGAGCACGTGCCCAAGACGCGCCTCCGCCGCGACCTGCCAGTCACCGCCCCGTGCCTGCGCACGAGCCAGCGTCGTCCGTGCGTCGCCGAGGATGTCCTCAGCAGCCGCGTCCTTGCGGATGATCTCTCCCATTACTTTCTCCTTGGATCCGAGTTCCCGGGGGCCGCACAACCCAGAATGGCGCTGCGCGAGGGTCGATACTCCAAAGAGTTGGGGTCCTTCGTCAAGCAGATTGATACTCGTCCCAGCAGATAACTCCGGCCACCCTTCGCCCCATGCAGGTTCCTCTCATGCGGCCGGTTCGGCGGCCTTGCGCACGAGCTGATCGACGCGCCTCAAGAGGTAGGGGACGCGATAGGGACCAGCCATCGTCTCAATGGCACGCGCTGCCTCATCGAGGTCGCCTGTGCTCGTGACGAGCAGCGGCTTCTTGGACTCACCGCGCAGCACCTCACGGCTGGGCGCCCCGAAGAACGCCGTCTTGGCGACGCCGATGACCGCGACCTTCCGCTCCAGCGCCTCAAAGAGCACGCGCCCAAGCCCGGGATGCGAGGGACCGAGGTCGACATAGCCATCCACGACGATGGTCTCGATCGGGTGCGCAGCCATGCACGCAACTATCAGCGGGAGGATGCAAGGCAGCTCGCGCTCAAAGAAATGCCCCGGGCGATATTCCGCGGGGACAGTGCGACGGAGCTCTTGCACGGCGACGGGCTCTGCATCCGTCCACGCGTCGAAGAGAACAGCACCCGCGTAGGCGAACTCACCCTCGTAGTGAACGTCGACAGCAACCTTCGTGGGCACGTTGGCCTCCGTGAGGACGAACTTCGGATGGGAGGCGGGGTGTGTCGAGAGGGAATGTGAGGGCCCGCGTGAAGATGGACCCAAGCCTGTTCCAGATCCGGTGACCAACGCGGCATGAAGTGGCTCCCCGTCCTCAACGTTGTGTGGTCACTCCTGCCGATGGGTTGTTTGGCAACACAGCCCACGCTGCCATCCGTGCCCGACATAGAGCCGCTCCCAACACCGGATGCGACGCTAGCCCTTCAGGCCTTCGATGACGTAGCCGCGCACACGTCGGGAGCCGTTGGCTTTTTGCTTCCGCGACTGGTCGAAGAGTGCATGAGCCGCGACCCTGTTCCGCCGCATCCGCCTTGCGTCGATGCAGAGGCGGCGCAGCGCGTGCTCGATAGCGTGCGTGGTGCGCTCTTTCGCTGTGCAGACGGTGAATGTGTCGCTGACGGTGTGAGTCGCGCCGCAATGTGGTGCGCCGCCTATCCCGACGACTGCCGCACGTATCCGCCAACCGCGCTGATCTAAGGCTACACCCAAGTGCACGTGCTCTTTTCCGGCCCAGAAGAAGCGCCCGTGATCATCGCGATCATTGGGATGGAGACTGCGTCGCGGGAGCAGGTCGCGTTGTGGAGATGCAGCGACCGCTGAGCCACAAACTTCGCGCTCCACGCGCCCCCGCTATAGCTTCGCGCGATGCACGTTCATCTCATCGGCGTTGCCGGCACCGGCATGGGTGCGCTCGCGGGTTTGCTTCAGGCCGCAGGGCATCGCGTCTCGGGCAGTGACACGGCGTTCTATCCGCCGATGGGTGATGCCCTGGTGCGCTGGGGCATTGAGACCAAGACGGGCTTCTCGCCTGCGAACCTCTCGCCCACGCCCGACCTCGTGATCGTCGGCAACGTCTGTCGCAAGGACAACGTCGAGGCGCGGCATGCGATCGACTCCGGGATGCGCGTCTCCTCCATGCCCGGTGCACTCGAGGAGCTCTTTCTCTCGCAGCGCGAGTCGTTCGTGGTCGCGGGCACGCACGGCAAGACAACGACGACCACGATCGTGGCCTACCTGCTTCACGCACTCGGCCGCGACCCAGGCCTTCTCGTCGGCGGCATCCCACTCGACTTCGGCGAGAGCTTCCGCGTGGGTGGAGCCAGCGCGCCCTTTGTGATCGAGGGCGATGAGTACGACTCGGCCTTCTTCGAGAAGACGCCGAAGTTCTGGCGCTACGCACCCAACGCCGCGATTTTGACGTCGATCGAGCACGACCACATCGACATCTACCCCGATGAGCCGAGCTACCTCGCGGCCTTCATCGAGTTCGTGAAGCGCATCCCCGAGGATGGCGTGCTCATCGCGTTTGCAGGCGATGCGAATGTGCGGCGCGTAGCGAAAGAGGCGCGCTGTCGCGTTGTCTTCTACGCGCTTGGAAGCGACGAGTGCGGCGACATCTCGCCCACGTGGACGGCCGCACCCATCGCACCCACAGGAGGCGCACAGCCCTTCGAGCTCTTCGTCGGTGGCACCTTCGGATGCTCCGTCTTCTCGCCGCTCTCGGGCGACCACAACGTGCGCAACGCACTCGCCTCGATCGCGCTCCTCTGTGAGACCTCGGGCGGCACGATGCCCGTGACGGAGCCTGTGCGTGCGCTGCGTTCCTTCCGCGGTGTGAAGCGTCGCCAAGAGCTGCGCGGTGAGGCGCGTGGCGTGCGCGTCTACGATGACTTCGCGCATCACCCAACCGCCGTGCGGGAGACGCTTGCGGGCCTTCGTGCGCGTCATCCGGAGGGCAGGCTCATCGCAGCCTTCGAGCCACGCAGCGCAACGGCCTGCCGCAAGCTGCATGAGGCTGGCTACCAGGAGGCGTTCTACTCCGCGGATACGACGATCCTCGCGCCGCTCGGTCGCATGAACATCCCCGATGCGGAGCGCATGGACTTGAACGTCGTGGTGAAGGGCCTGCATGGTCATGGCCTCGATGCACACGTCGCTTCGAGCCTCGATGACGTGCTCGCGCGCATCGCGAAAGAAGCCCACGAGGGAGACACCGTGGTGCTCATGTCGAACGGCGAGTTCGGGAATCTGCATGCGCGTTTGCTCGCGCAGTTGGCCGTGCCCTAGGGCACTTATCTTTTGGTTTGATCGCGGCTTACGTCCTCAGTCGCTCCCTGCGACGTGGCGCTGCCACGCCTCAGTCGCTCCTTCCGGGCGCGCTCGCGCTGAAACCAAAATCTTGCGTGCCGAAAGAGCGACTTAGAGAGCACCCTCCACCTGAATCACAAGCCCCCTCCCCGGCCCGTTGATGCCAGAGCCGTGCACCCGATAGACCTGGTCGAAGACGTTCTCGAAGACGGCACTCAGCTGCAGGTGATGCTCAAAGCGCCAGCCCGCGCGGAGGTCGAAGGTGGCGTAGGCGGGTGTGCCGCCAAGGGGGATGCGCGCATCGAAGCGGTCTTGGATGGCGAGGCGGTCTTGCATCGTGGCCCAGCGCATCGCGGCACCGATCACAAGGTGCGTCTCCTCGTGCGCGTAGCGAAGCTCGAGCGTTCCGTTGAGCGGAGGCACACGCGAGAGCGGGACGCGCTGCTCATTCGGCATCGGCATCGGTAGCGGGCTTGGGCCCTCGCCCCAGGCGTACGAGACCGTGGCGAGCGCACCGAGACCAAAGGGCAACGTCAGGCGCGCAGAGAGCTCGGCACCGAGCATCCATGAGGTGCCCTCCGCGTTGATCAGCTGAAAGCGCGAGAAGGCCGCACGGCACTCCGGCGCACTCTGCGGGCAATCCTCCAGGCTGCGCGGCGCACGCACCATCGAGCCCTCGATGTCCATCGCGTAGACCCACGCATCCACATCAAGCACGCCGGTCCGCGCACGTGCACCAAGCTCGTAGGTCGTTGAGCGCTCGGCCGTGAGCGCAGGGTTCTCGAACTGAAAGCCCGGGCCGATGATCTGCCGCGAGGTGAGGTCATCGAGGTTCGGCGCACGGAAGCCCTGGTCGATGTTGAGCAAGAGGGAGACCTCGTCCGAGACGAGCCACTCAAGGCCCACGCGCGCCACCGGCGCGGCAAAGTCGCGGCGCAAGAATTGGGTGCCCGCCTCCGCGTTGCTCTGGATGCGCACACCCGAGAGCCCAAGGCGAATGCCTGAGCGCACACGCAGCGCACGAAAGACATCCACCTCCGTCTCCAAGAACGCGCCGCCTGTGTAGTACTGCGCACCATCGGCGTAGAGCCCGCGCGCGTACTGCGCGGTCGTGTTGGCCAGCGTGTCGGAGAAGAAGGCCGACGAGTCGAGTGCATCGCCATAGAGCTCACCTCCAGCGCGCACCGCGAAGCCCACATCGCTTCCAAGCGCATAGCGACGCGACCCCAAGCGCACCGAGAGGCCGAGCGTGTCGAGGTCATCGATGAAGTCGTTGCGCGCGAACGTCGAGGGCTGACGAAGCTCGCGCCGCTCATGCTGACGTTGGTAGGAGAGCGTCAGATCCACCTCGCGCAGATCGGGCCCTGCACTGCCGCGCAACGCGACGTAGGCGAGCGTACGAAACTGCTCCGTCATCACGGTGCAGTCGCGCTCCGAGCCCGTCGGCGGAGGGCACTGATCTGCACGCGGCGTGTCGTATTGGCGAAAGCCGTACACGGCCGCGATGAAGCGCAGCTCAGGGGCCACGCGCACGACAAGACGACCATCGAAGGTGCCGTAGCGAAAGCCCGTCCCGCGCTGTGTGCGCCCGTCGGATTCGACGAAGGGGATGAGCGTGACGCGCCCGTTCGAGGGGTTGGTCAGGATGCCGCTTCCTTGGAGAGACTGTGCTGCGCGGTAGCCGCCGCCGATCAAGATCGCGACATCGCGCGTGAGCTGCGCATCCACCTCCAAGCGCCCGCCCGCATCCAAATCTTGCGAGCCAAAGCGGCCGATCGCGCGTGAGTGAATGCTGAAGTCGGAGCGCGTTGGGTCGAGCGTAGGCTCAGCAGCGACTGCAAGCACTGCCCCGCCCATCGCGTCCGACCCAAGGCGCGTCGATGCACTGCCGCGGATGACCTCGATGCGATCGAGCACGGCGGCATCGATGGTGAAAAAGTATTGGTTCGGGCCCTGGCGATAGACGCCGTTGTTGAGGCGCACGCCATCAAACATGAGCAGCACTTGCTGCCCCGTGAGGCCTCGGATGTACGGGCTCCCCTGGCCATGCGTCGTCTGCTGCACGCTGACGCCCGGCGTGTAGCGCAACGCATCCGGCGCCGAGCGCGCAAGGCGCTCACGCATCTCATCGCGCGTCACCGTGCTCGTCGCCTGCGAGGGAAGCGGCGCGCGTCGCACCACCCCCGTCGCACCATACGAAGGCAGGTCGTCCGACTCTGCATCGGACTCTGTCGCTGACTCTGTATCGGACTCCGACTCTGTCTCAGTCTCCGACGTCTCCAGCGCAACAACCCCAACCTCCTGCGCGGAGATTGGGGTCACTTGCATCAAGCCGTGCATCAGCACGAGCGCAAGAACGCCGAGGCGCCTCACGCGCTGGCTCGCAACGCACTCAAGGGCAGGGGACAAGCAGGTCGAGGCGACGCGCGATCTCGCCGCCGTTGATGTCGGCAGCCGCGCGCTGAATCTCGTCTCGGATGAAGTCCGCATCCGCCGCGCTTCTCGCACGAATCATGCGGTCCATGAGCGAAACTCGTGCGGGGTACATCGTCATCGCGCCCGAGCCATCCGTAAGCGTGCGTGCAGCGATCGGCGCGAGCAGCGTGCGGAGGAATGCGAGATGCGCGCCCTGCTCCAGGCCCGTCGATGCCTCAAACGCGCGAAGGCGATCCATCAACACGACCACGATGCTGCGGTCAATCCCCGCATCAAGCTGCGCATGTGCCCGCGCGAAGATGGCCGGCTGCGAGAGCATCGGCGTGTAGGGGTTCTGCATCGTGACGTCGCTCGTATCCATCTCACGCCAGCAACGGATTGCGAGGAAGCCATCGAAGGTGCGCTGGTAGGTCGCGGGCTCAAGTCGAAGGACATCTCCGCCATAGCCAATCGCCATAGTGCGGTTCGCATCGCCACCGTAGTAGGCAAATCCCGAGTCGCAGTCGGTGCGGCTTCCGTCTCCGCCCGCAAACGTCATCGCGCACGTCTGCGCTTCCTTGTAGGCGCTCACGTGAGAGAACCAAATGTTCGTCGCCTCGATGCGTGCGGCGTAGTTGCGCGAGGGCTCTGCGGCATCGCTGGTCACGCCCTGTGCGAAGGCCTGAATCGCGATCGGCACAAGCGCCGAGGGGCCAACACAGAACTCGGGATTGGCGCGCCACACGGTTTCGGTCTGGCAGATGCGGACAGCGCTGTCGGAGACGACAGGGATCGGATAGTGCGCGTCGAAGCGACGTCCAAAGCGGGATGCGAGACCATTGCCGCCACCATCAAAGAGCACGCGTGCGGCTGAGAATGCAGCCGAGTCAGGGTCGCGGGTGACATCGAAGAGCCCGTTCGTGCGCATCATTTGGAAGGCCGCGGTGCGCGCGATCGCGCTCGTGGAGGGCCCAGAGCCGACGGGTGGATATGCGTTCGGCATCGACATGATCGCAGCACGCACGGTCGGGCACGTGTAGTCGGTGCTTCCCGGGAAGTTGGTGGCGGGCCCCATGCAAACGCGTGGTCCGGCATCCGAAGGCCCGCCATCGCTCGGTCCCGCATCGCTGGGACCAGCGTCAAAGGCGAAAGCATCCACGGGCGCATCGGGCCCAACGAACGCATCGGGCGGAGTGAACGCGTCGTTCCCGGGGCCCGTATCGGGCTGCGCCGCGGCGTCGGTCGCGACGGGGGGTGGAGTCTCGCAACCAGCAGCAAGCGCAGTGAGAACAAGTGTGGAGGTGACCAAGGAGCCGAGCGCAAATTTCATCCGTCCATGAGACGAGATTCGTGTCTCGCCGCACAAGTCGGAGAAGTCTGCGAGGCAGGTCAGTAGAAACCCTCGCCACAAAGAAAACACCCACGGAAACATCGCTTCCGTGGGTGCGCTGGGCCGCAAAGCTCGAGGAATCACTCCGCCGTGAAGCGCGTGCGAACCGACTCCGGAAGGCCAATCGTATAGACGGGCGAGCACGTGCCATGCGGCGTCGCGCTGCACTCAAGCGGCCCGCCCGCAGCGAGCTCCTCGCGCAACGCAGCCTCGTCCGCACAGGCGATCGTGCCCGCCAGACTCGAGGGTGCGCCGGAGGCCATGAGGTAGCGAATCACGACCTGACAGGTCGCTCCGTCTTCACTGATGCGATTCAAGAACTCGAAGTTGCAGGCGCCAGCTTCCGTCGCACCGGCCTCGCAGTTGCCGCCAACAACAGGTGACGCGGGCTCTGAAGAAGGCGTTTCGCTATGCGTGCTCTGCCCGCCACAAGCCGAGAAGAGCAACGCGCACAAGACCAACAGAGTGTGTTTCATGCGCCCGAAATAGCAGAGCCCCAAACCTCGTCGAGAAGCTTGGGGCTCGCTGGTTGGAATGCGGGTTAGGCGCTCAGAAGGGGTTCTCTGGAACCGCTTCCGTCGTCTGCGGCGCCGCTTCCATCGTCGGCTCCATCGCCGCTTCCATGGTCGGCTCGGCAGGCGCCGTGTCCATCGTCGGCGCGACTGCATCCATCATGGTGGTGGTGGTGGGTACACGCGGCGTTCTCGGCGTAGCCACGGGCGTGGGCGTCAGCGTGATCTGCGCCTCGGCCACCATCGACTCACTGCTCTCCACAAACGAAGGCACAAGCACACTGGTTGAGCCGTTTTGGAAGCCCGTCAGCGAGGCTTGAATGCGCACGGGCCCTGTCGGACGCGCAGGCAACTCAACACGCGCGGGCGAGGTCACCGTCTGATTGCCCACGCGCACGGTCGCGCCCGAGGGCGTCGTGACGATGTTGATCGCGTAGGGGAATGCCTCCAGCGTGATCGGCATCGAGGCAACACCTTCGGTGACGACCGCATGGCCTTCACGATGGCCCGCAAGACGCACATCAACCGTCGACCCAACCGGCGCGTCGAAGGGCCCCGGCGCAACGCCAAGACGCTCGCCATTCAGGAAAATCTCCGCGCCGGACGGCGTGGTTGGGATGCGGACGCTCTGCAGCGTGACCGTCGCAGGCGGTGGCTCGACATACTCCGCACTCGGTTCGACTGTCGGCTCCACCACGGGCTCAACCGCTGGTTCAACTGCAGGCGGCTCAACCGTCGGTTCGACGCTCGGTGTCGGCTCCGGTGTCGGCGTCACCTCATGCGTCGGAGGTGTCTCCGGCGTGCTGTTCTGTGACATCAAGTAGTAGCCACCAAGGGCCACGACAGCTGCGACACCGAGGAAGATCGGCAGCATATTCGACTGCGGCTCTGACGGACGCGCTTCTGGCACGGGCGCAGCCGCCTTCGGCTCGGCCTTCTTGGGCTCGTCCTTCTTGGCAGCCTTCGGCTCTTCCTTCTTTGGCTCGGCCTTCTTGGGCTCGTCCTTCTTCTCCGCGGCTTTCTTCTCAGCGGCCTTCTTCTCTTCTTCGGCCTTGGCGGCGGCAGCCTTCTTCTCTTCTTCGGCCTTGGCGGCGGCCTTCTTGTCGTCCTCCGCCTTCTTCTCGGCGTCGGCTTTGTCTTTCGCTTCCTTCTCGGCGCGCTCTGTCTTCTCGCGCTCGGTGCGCTCACGCGCTTCCTTCTCGGCGCGCTCCTTCGCCTCGGCCTCAGCCTTCTCACGCGCAGCCGCAGCCTCGCGCTCCTTCTCGATCTCCTCGGTGCGCTTGCGTGCCTCTTCGGCCTTCTTCTCAGCCTCTTGCGAGGCCAGATTGTCCTCGCCGCCGCCCAATGCAGCCGCCAAGAACTCGCTCGCCTGACGCACCTGCGTACGATCTTCGGGAGGCGGCAGATCCGCTTCCGTCAGGTTCGCCGCTGGGAAAAACGCCATCGTTGCCTTGGCCGATCGCACCGGACGCGCAGCGGTCGTGCTGGCAGTCGCCGCCGCACCGCCGACAGCCACGTCGTCGTCCTTTTCCTTCGTCGAGTCACCACCACCAGCCTCGTATTGGCCAGGCTCGGCACCGCGCTGATCGACCATCTTCTCGACGATCGCGCGACTCTCCGGGTCCATCTTGATGAACTTGATGCCCATCCCAGCGGGATTCTCATCCGTCGCCGTATCGCTCGCATCGCGCTTCCACACGACACGGCCAACGCCCTGAATCAGCTTGCTCTCGTCCTTGAGCTGCAACTCAAACTTGAGCAGCGTGCCGATCGCCATCGGCTGCTTCGATTTGATGAAGAGTCCACCGTGACTGATGTCGCGACTGTAGTGCTCCACAAATTCGTCGACGGTGGCGCTCTTGAAACGAACTTTCAGCGACACCGGGGCGCGCTTGTCTTTGCGCGTATCGTTCATCGGGGGCTCCTCAGAGGGATCGTTAACGTCGGCTGAACGCCATCGTTTCAGCAGTCGCCCGGACTCTAACGCAGATCGCTCCGCGGCTACGAGAACCTTGCTCTGGGAAGAACAAGCGCTCCCCTCGCCGTACCCAACACGCCATGTCCGACCCTAACGATCTCGTCCGACGCTTCCTCGAAGCCTTTCCACCCTTCGTGCCCCCCAACGAGGCACCTGCGCAGCATGACAACGCAGAAGGCGCCCTCGCGTGGCAGGTCGCAGCGAACGCGCGCGGCTTCACGTGTCCACCCGAGCTACTCGCCCTCAGCCGCATCCCAAACCTCGTGCACGTCGGCTGGGAACTCTACCCCGCGCCCCGCGAAGGCGATCGCGACCTCGTCCTCGACACGCTCGCCAAGGACCCATGCCTTGCCCCACTGAAGCGCATGCTCACCGTCTTTGGTGCGGACTCCGAACGCCTGATGTTGGCTAGCGACGGAGCCATTCGACGCTGCTCCGGGCCAGGTGCGGAATGCTACGATCACGGCATCGTCGCACCCTCCTTCGCGGCCCTACTTGAGGCGTTCATCACGAAGGAAAATCTGCCCGGCCTCTGGAATGCGTACGCGCCCGCGGCCGGATCGGTTTGGCGCTGGGTGGACGGCATCGAGTACAGCTATTTCGTGGGCCACCACGCGCAGGAACGCGAAGGCCAGATGCGCTGCCTCACCACCATCACCATCGACCTTGCGCCGCACTATTTCCGCTACCCCGACGGCCCCAATCGCCCACCCCTGAACGGCCAGGTCACCCGCGCACGCAACCCTTGCTGCATCGAGTTCGAGAACGACCCGATGTTCATTCCGCGCAGACAACCGCTCGGGATTCTCGACTTCGGCGAGCGCGGCATCGATCTCGATGTCGAAGCGGAGCGCCTCATCCGCGCGGCCCTCGCGCACGGCTGGACAGGACGCGATACGCAAAAGCATCGCCTCGATGGTTGGGCGATCTTTGGCCTCGAGCGTCCGACGCAGATCGTGACGCTCTGAGGCCGCACGATCGAGTTGCGGCCTGGCTAGGCCTTCTTCGGGCCGATGCGCACAATCCAGAGCCGGCCTTGGTGCCGTGGAGCGACCCCAAACTCGAGCCATCGAGGGCTTTCTCCGCCAACGTGCCAGCGACCCGAGCACCTTCGAGCAAACCTTGGCTCTCTCTCGTCCTCTACCGTCGAATCGTAGGGGCGATTGAGCGACGAGTTGAGCCAAGGGACGGAAAGAAGAAGGCCCCACCACACGCTGGTCACCGCGACTGTTGCTCCCTTCCGGGCCTGGCAGGTTTAACGGGCCAGCGTTGGCAGGGCCATGAAATTGGCCGCAACGCGGTATGTGGACAGATCGGAGAGGAACTAGCGGAGGAGGAGGGATTCGAACCCTCGGTACCTGATTAGGGTACGCACGATTTCCAGTCGTGTACCTTCGACCACTCGGTCACCCCTCCAGGGTTCGCCAAGAACCTTGCTGTTTTCCCTCGCGGGAAAGGACATCGAAGTTTCGTGACGAGGAAGTTGCGGCTGCGCTGCAGGGCTGCGCTTCAATGGGACGGTCTCGAGAGGATTCGAACCTCTGACCCTCGGCTCCGTAGGCCGATGCTCTATCCAGCTGAGCTACGAGACCAAAACACTCAAAAACTTAAGGGGCGGGATGATAGCCCCGCATCCCCACCTGTCAACACTTGTCCCGAACTATTTTGAAATCAGTTGGGTCACAAACCCCAGCAACTTCGGGACGGTACACGAACCACGGAGAAGGTGGGATTTGAACCCACGATACCCTTTTGGAGTATGCTCCCTTAGCAAGGGAGTGCCTTCGGCCACTCGGCCACTTCTCCGAATCGAGGAAACGGACAGTTCACCACGGGGTGAACCAAAAAGACTCATTTGGGAGTTTCACGGAGCGCGCCGAGACAATAGCCCTGGCGATAAGAAGCGCGTATCTAGCGGGCATGTTCGAACGTGTCAAACATGGTGTGCTCTTCGCGCTCTCCCTTGCTGCTTTTCTTGTGCAGGCGTGGCCACAGCATGCGCAGGCATGCAGTTGTCTCGCGACTTCGTTCGAACAGGCGCGGGCGGATTCTGCCGCGATCTTCGAGGGTCGCGTGGTTGGGCTTGAGACCGATGGCGCCGATACGGTCGTGCACTTTCGGGTGACCCAGGCGTGGCGTGGCGTGGCGCACGAGGAGATCGTCGTGCGCATGCCGACAAGCAGCGCCGCCTGTGCGTACCCCTTCCAAGAGGGTGTCGTGTATCTCGTCTACGCCCAGGCCGCGGAGGATGGCCTCCACACGAGCCTGTGTTCACGTACCGCAGCGATGGATGACGAAGCCGCTGAAGCCGATCGTCAGGCCCTTGGCTCGGGGACGATTCCAGTCGATGTCGAGGACACCGAGGTCACGGTTCCACCCGCCCGACATGTTTCGAACGCTGGGTGTGCGAGCTGCACAGCTCAGCGCGCACACGTCACATCCACCCAGGCCGTCTTTGCGTTGTTGGCGCTCGGCCTCGCCGCACGCCGCTCAGTCCGGGCCCGCGGTTGAGCGATGACGACGGCAGAAAATAAAGAGGCCTCGGACTGCGCACCCGGTGAGGGGACGATGTTCGAGGCCAGCGGAGAACAAGGGATTCGAACCCTTGGTACCGTTGCCGGTACGCTTGATTTCGAATCAAGTGCCTTCGACCACTCGGCCAGCTCTCCACTCGCGAACCTAGCAAGGGAGCCCGATGAGTCAAATACGAAAAGCACGGCGCGTGCTGCACCTGCCGTGATGTTGGTTGAGGCGCGGGAGGGCGACGCCGTCTTCATGCGCGCTGCACTCGACGAGGCGCTGATTGCGGAGGCGGAAGGCGAGGTGCCTGTCGGATGCGTGATTGTGCATGAGGGCAAGATCATCGCGCGCTCGCACAACCTACGCGAGGCGACACAAGACCCGACGACACATGCGGAGATGCTTGCGATTCGCGATGCATCGCGTGCGCTTGGGAGTTGGCGTCTCTCGGGGTGCGAGGTGTACGTGACGCTGGAGCCCTGCCCGATGTGTGCGGGTGCGCTCGTGAACTCGCGTGTGGATCGCGTGATCTCCGCAACGGAAGACCCAAAGGCCGGCGCGACGCTGACGCTCTTTGCGATCGGCTCCGACACGCGCCTCAACCATCGCTTCACGCAGACGGTGGGCGTGCTCAAAGACGAGGCATCGGGGCTCTTGAAGCGCTTCTTTGGACGCATTCGCGCGGCGCAGAAAGAAGCGAAGCGCGTGCAGCGTGAGGCGGCGAAGGCGCTTGCGGAAACCGAACGAGCCTCAAAGGACTGATGTAATCGTCGCGCGCATCTCGAACGCCCCAAATATGCCGCTGGCATCATCACGCACTTCGAGAACGTGACGATCGGTGTCGATGACAAAAGCGCCATCTGTGTCGCCTGAAGTGGTCTCCAGGTCTTGCCCAACGACGCGTGCAGGCACACGGGAAAACTCGCAGCGGAAGAAGCCGTTCACGGCTGTCCCGTAGAGGTGCTCGTTGTCTCCGCAGACCACATCCACGTGGCATTGCGCGGTGTTGTTGGAGAAGACGCGGTGCTCCACACTGAAGTTGCACGTGGATCCCGCGGCGACGGTGGAGGACCCGCTAAAGCTGTTCACGGTCGCGGCGATCGTCAGGTATTCGTACTGGATGACGGTAGGCTCGCTGGTGCCTTCAAGCGGCACTTCAACGGGCTCGTTCCGCGGACCTTCGACGGGCTCGTTCCACGCGGACACGGGTGCGGGCTCGGCTGCTCGGCTACGGGCCAAGAAGAACAGAACACCGCCGCTGACGGCGCAAAGTGTGAGGCCTGCGAAGGCGGCGCATCCGACGCCGGCAAAAATCATGAGGGAGCGATCCTGGCTCATGACGCCTCTTGTACCGCAGAGGTGTCGCGCGCTCGCGAAGATCTCTACTCTCCTCGCCGTGAACATCTCCTTTGAAGTGAAGGCGTTCGACGACCTGCGAGGCGACGAAGTCTACGAACTGCTCGCGCTGCGCTCCGCGGTGTTTGTCGTGGAGCAACGCTGCGCGTACCTCGATCCCGATGGCAAAGACGCACGCGCACTGCATGTGCTCGGACGTGATGTACGGGGTGTCCTCGTGGCCTACGCGCGCATCTTCGTGGGCACGGAGGAGTCTCATCGCATCGGGCGTGTGATCGTCGCGTCGTCGCATCGGGGCCAAGACCTCGCGCGTACGTTGATGCGTGAGGCGCTGCGGGCGCTGACGCGGATCGATCAGGAGCGTGGAGCCTCGCTTGCCGTCGCACTCTCGGCCCAAGCACACCTCCGTGCGTTCTATGAGTCGCTCGGCTTCGCGGCCCACTCAGACGTCTACGAGGAGGATGATATCCCTCATATCGATATGATAAGAACGGCAATCCCGGTCTCGCCGCGTGAGGTCGATGCACGGATGGATTCGCTCTTGCCGCGTCTCTCGTTGCCGCTCGGAACCCCAGCGCTCCGTGTGGGCGATGTGGAGATCGACGACCGAACGTTGGCGACACTTTGTGCGCATCACCTTGAGCGCTTGGATGCCCGTGGCGCCTCGCCAGGAGCGGTGATTGCAACGTTCACCGAACCCGTTCTCGAGACTCTGGTTGCACTCGTCGCGCAGCTTGCAGGTGGCTATGTGACCTTGCCGATCGATCCGAAGTTGGGCGATGCCGAGCTTGCGCATGTCCTTCGTGATGCGAGCCCTGAGCTCTACGTCGCGAAGCATCCCGAGCTCTTTTCGGAGCGTATGCTCGTGCCGGGGATGGGCATCGCCATGCATGCAGGGGCGCGAAGTGTGGTGCCCGAGAGGCCGCTCTTGCCGACGCCCGCGCTGCTCCTCTACACGTCGGGCACGACGGGTTTGCCGAAGGGCGCGATGATCTCAAGCACGAGCTTGGCCGCTTGTTTGGATGGGCTTGGAGAGGCTTGGCAATGGACGTCGAACGACACGATTGTCCATGCTTTGCCAGTCTTTCACGTTCATGGGCTCGTGATTGGATTGCTCGGCGCGTTGAGGCGTGGGGGCATGCTGCATTGGGTCCCGCGCTTCCAAGTCGAGTCGATCGCGCATGCGATTCACGCCGTGGCGCCACCGCGGACGGCGATGTTTTTTGGTGTGCCCACCATGCTTCACCGGCTGGGCGTCGCAGCCGAGACCAACCCCGATGTGCGCGATGCGATCGCGGCAGCACGTGTGGTTGTCTCGGGCTCCGCGGGTCTTCCTCTGAAGGATCACGAGCGCATCTTTGAGCTGACCGGCAAACGTGTCGTCGAGCGTTACGGCATGACCGAAACGTTGATCACCTTGGCGGTCCGAGCAGACGACCCGCAACCGGGCCTTGTGGGTGCACCGATTCGTGGCGTGGAGGCAAAGCTCGTCGACGAAACGCGGCAGCCGATCGAGGCCTTCGATGGCGAGCAGATGGGTGAGATCGCCGTGCGCGGGCCGACACTCTTTCTCGGCTATTTGAACCGTGCAGAAGCGACGCGTGAGGTGATGGATGACGCGGGTTGGTTCTACACGGGCGACCTTGCGACGCGCGATGCGCGCGGGGCCTTTCGCATTGTCGGCAGGCGCTCCACCGACTTGATCAAATGCGGCGGCTTCAAGGTCGGCGCGGGCGAGGTCGAGGGCGCACTGCTTGAGCATGCAGACGTGCGTGAGGCGGCAGTGCTCGGCGCACCCGACCCTGATCTGGGCGAGCGCATTGTGGCATTTGTCGTCCTGCGTGAGGGCGCGCTTGCGGGGGATGTCTTGCTCCGCTCACTTGAAGATCACGTTGCGGCCTGGCTCTCGCCACACAAGCGCCCGCGCACGATCCGCTTCCTCGATGCACTGCCAAGAAACGCGATGGGCAAGGTGCAAAAGAAGGTGCTGAAGATGATCTTGGAAGGCGAGCATGAGCCAGCCTGAGTTTCGCCAGGACCCGCTGACCGAAGCCTGGGTTGGCATGGTGCCGGGGCGTCGTGGGATTGGCGGCATGCGTCCTGGTGGCCTGCCTGAGCAGGGTGCGCGTTGCCCGTTTTGTGTGGGCCACGAGAGCGACACGGAGGTCTCGACAATGGAGGTCGGAAGCCCTTGGCGTGTGCGCTCGGTGCGCAATCGATTTCCGATCGTGCGCGACGCTGCCCTACCGATCGATGCGCACAACGCGATGCCGGCCGAGGGCATCCACGAAGTCATCGTTGAGTCGCGCTCGCATGACGCGGATCTGGCAACGATGACGTCGCCCGAAGTGCACGATGTCTTTCTCGCGTGGCGCGATCGCGTACGCGCGTTGGCTGAGGCGCCGAACGCCAAGAGCGTGCTTCTCTTCCGCAACAAGGGAAGGCGCGCAGGAAGCTCACAACCGCATCCGCATACGCAGGTGATTGCGTTGCCCTTTGTGCCGCCGAATGTCGCTCAGCGCGCGCGTGTGCTCGATGCGGACCCGGATGTATTTCACCGCGTGTTGAACGAGGAGCGCGCACGTCGTGAGGGCATCGTGCAAGACGAGGACAGCATCGTGACGTACTGCCCCTTCGCATCGCCTCGCGGCTTCTGGGTGCGCGTCACGCTGGAGGGCTTTGTCCGCTTTGGAGAGGTCTCCGATGCATTGCTTCCAGTGCTTGCCAACCGCGTTGCGGATGCCGCACGACGCGCGCTGATCGCCTCTGGTGCGAGCGACTACAACGTGCTCTTGCTCGACCCTCCACTTGGTGCGCAGCGTGGATATTTCACCTTCGACATCGTGCCGCGCACGGGAGGCGATGCGGGCTTTGAGCTCACCTCTGGGACGAGCCTTTGTGTTGTGCTTCCTGAAGTCGCCGCAGCGCAGATGCGCGCTTGTTGAACGTGATTTCGCTCTGCGCAGACGAGCGTGTACGATGACGCGATGATCGGACGCGTTGCGTTTCTCGCCCTGGCGATGTCGGTGCCCGCCTCGGCTGCATTGGCCCAAAATGCAGGCACAGATGCACCCAGTGCCTCCTACACCGCACGTGTGCGGGCGGGCATGAATGCCACTGCGCATGGCGATGTCGCTGCGGGGATGCGGAACCTTCGCGACGCGATCGCAGAGAACCCATCCTTGCCGCAGGCGTACTGCTACGTCGGGGAAGCGGAGCGCGCGCGACAAGATTCGACGGGGGCTCTCGATGCATTTCAGACGTGCCTGCGCTTTGCGCGAGAGCTGGGTGAACAGCACTTTGTGGCGATCTCGCTGCACGGCATTGCATCCACCCTTGAGCTCCTTCCCGAGCGACTCCAAGACGCGCGCACTGCGTGGCTTGAGTACATTCGCTTCGCAGATCAGGCGAGCTCGCATGCCGATGCGCGGATTGGCCGCGCGCGCATCGAAGCCATCGATGCATGGGTGACCTTGGAGACGCAGACCGCAGACGTACGTGCCCGCATTGCAGCACGCGAAGCGGCGCGATGAGTTCTGTCCTGCGAGGGAAACCAGCAGTCTTTGGGAAGAGAACGATGAAGAACGCAACCACGAATCACCTTCTTGCGCTGGGCACACTCGCCCTCTCACTTGGCGCGCCAACCTTCGCTTCGGCGCAGTGGGCGATGACGCAGCCCTCGCCGATTCAGCCGCCTCCGGTGCAAGCCGAAGGTGAAGACGCACGCGCGCTCTTCATGCGCGGTGAGGCAGCGTATGCACAGGGCGGTTACGAGGAGGCAGCGACGCTCTGGGAGCGCGCGTATGCGCTCGACGCGCGTGCGGGTCTTCAGTTCAATCTCTCGCAGGCTTACGAGCGCCTGGGTCGTCTCGAAGAGGCCGCGACGGCGCTTCAGCGCTACGTCGACGGCACCACGCCGGACGATGCGCGCCTGGCCGATGCGCGTGCTCGGCTTGCGGCGATTCGCGAGCGCATCTCGCACACAGCCATCCGCCTCGAGGGTGGCCCCGAAGGCGCCGTGTTGCTGATCGATGGTGAGGACCAAGGGCGCTTGCCGCGTCGTGATCCCCTTCCCGTCTCCTCAGGCAACCATGAGGTGCGTGTTCAGGCTTCGGGCTATCGCGATTTTGTGGCGAGCGTGGCCGTGACCTCAGGGCAGGCCGCCGAGGTGCGCGTCGTGATGGAAGCGGCGGGTTCCAGCACGCCGATCGGGCCCATCGTGACGCTGGCGACGGGTGGCGTCCTCGTGATCACGGGCCTTGCGCTCGGCGGTGTCGCGCTCGACCAAGCAGGCCGCGCAACCTCGCGGACGGACGCGAATGCAGAGTCCGTGCGCACGATGGCGCTTGTCTCGGACGTGCTCTGGGGCGCTGGCGCAGCGGTGGCGGCCGCGGGCGTGATCTGGCTCATCGTGGACCTCGGTTCATCGGGCTCGGCAGAGCAAGCGACGGCATTCCAACTCGTGCCCTATGCAAGCCCTGAGGGCGCGGGTGCGGTGGCGACGCTGCGATTCTAGCCACCATATTGATACACTATTCAGTTCATATTGTCTTATTGAGGTTTTCATGCGCCAACAACATCTGCTGCTCCTCGCCGCCCTCGCGATTGCGACCACCTCCACTGCCTGCTCCGTGCTGGTGGATGGCGCGCTTCAAGACCGCGACAGTGGCGTTGGCATCGACGTGAATGTCTTTGTGCCCACAGAGTTTTGCGAGATGTCGGGCGTGAACGATGGCGAGCGCTGCACCATTGAGGGCTCGCCCGACCTTCGCATCTGCAACGAGATGCGTTGCGCGCTCTCGACCTGCGGCGATGGGCTGGTCGATGCACGCGTGAACGAGGACTGCGACGAGGACGACGATGTCTCCGGCGATGGCTGCGAACCCGACTGCACGTTCAGCTGCACGACAGCGTCCGACTGCGACGACAGCAATGTCTGCACGGACGATACGTGCGGTGCAGATCACATCTGCTCCAATGCCCCCAACACGGCGATGTGCATGTTGCTCGGAACCTCCGCGATGTGCGCGGGAGGCGTCTGCCCACTGGGTTGTGGCAACGGCCGGGTCGACATGGATGAGACCTGCGACGACGGCAACGCTGTGGGCGGCGATGGCTGCGAGCGGGACTGCACCCCGAGCTGCACGATGGACTCGGACTGCGAGGATGGCGTCGCCTGCAATGGTGTTGCGACATGCGGCCCTGTCGGCACACCTGGACCGGGCGCGCGTCAGTGTGTGGCGGGGGCTCCGGCAGCTTGTCCAGACGACGGCAACGCATGCACGACCGAGCGCTGCGAGGACAGCGTCGGCTGCGTCTCGGATGGCTCAGCCAACGATGTCGATGGGGATGGCAGCTATGCCAGCTCCTGCGGGGGCAACGATTGCAACGACATGAACGCGATGATCAACCCCTCGCAGGCGGAGGTTTGCGGAAACAGGGTCGACGATGACTGCAATGCCATGACGTCCGACAACACACAGACGGCCTACTTCGTCGACTGCGACCGTGATGGATTTGCGATCTCCATGTCGGGTTCCATGTCGGTGTGTACGCCGCCTGTGGCTGCGCCTGCATCCTGCGCAGGAGGTCGTTGGACGACCCTCTCGCCATTGAACGCGGCGACGACCGATTGCAACGGCAGCAACTCGGAGGTCAACCCGCGTGAAACCCGCTACTTCACCACCGCGATTCCCGGCGCAGCTGCCGCCCGCGACTTTGACTACAACTGCGATGGGCGAGAAACACCGCAGTACAGCGCGACCGTGGCTGACCTGTGCATCTTGACGCGAGATGGTTGCAGCGGCGCCACGTACTACACAACCGCACCTGTGTGCGGTGCGGCGAACCGGGTCTCACGCTGCATCACCTTCGGCAGTGCATGTGTGCGAACTTCGGCTTCGAGCACAGTCGCCTGCCACTGAAAGGGGCCTTCCATGAAGACACATCTCCTCCTGGTCATCGCCGCACTCGCCACCCTCGCAAGCGCTTGCCCCACCACACCCGCTGCCGTCGACGCTTTTCGTCGTGCCGATTCCGGTGCGAGTGAGGATGCCAACCTCGGCATCGATGCGTTCTCGGCAGACGACGCGTTCGTCGCGACCGACTTCTGCGCTACGGCCGCTGCAAGCGACGGCGACTTCTGCACCATCGAAGGCTCAGCCAACCTTCGCATTTGCTCAGGCGGCTTGTGCGTACGCAGCCAATGCGGCGACGGCTTCATCGATGACCGCACGACAGGTGGCGCGACCGAAGGCCGCGAGGCCTGCGACGATGGAAACGACATCGCGAACGATGGTTGCGAGCTCGACTGCACGATCACCTGCACGGCTGCAACAGGCGCTGTGGACTGCGATGACATGAACCCGTGCACCGACGATGTCTGCACGATGTCGAGTTGCCGCAACAACCCCAACACCAATGCATGCATGGTCGGTGGCGCTGCGAGCACCTGCAGCGGAGGCGTCTGCCCCGCTCCCTCGTGCGGCAACGGCATGCGCGATGGCAGCGAGCTCTGCGACGACGGCAATGATGTCTCCGGCGATGGCTGTGAGGCCGACTGCACACCGAGCTGCACGAGCAATGAACAGTGCGAGGACGGCGTTGCCTGCAATGGTGTCTTCACCTGCAACGCGCCTCCCGATGGCACACGTCGCTGCGTGGAGATGGCGCGTCCTGTCGCATGCGCAGACGACGGAAATCGCTGCACGACGGAGATGTGCGTCGATGGCGTGGGCTGCGTCTCGGATGGCTCGGCGAACGACGTCGATCGAGACGGTTACTACGCGACCTCATGCGGCGGCAACGATTGCGACGACACGAGCGCAGCCCGGCACCCAGGCCTTGCGGAGGTCTGCGGCAACCGCATTGACGATGACTGCAGCGCCACCACACCGGATGACGCACGCACCTCGTACTTCGTCGACTGCGACCGCGACACCTACGCCGCCTCGACGACAGGCTCGATGCTTGTGTGCATGGCACCGAGCACACCGCCGCTCTGTCGCGGTCTTGTGGGCGCCTGGACGACACGTGCCCCAGTCGACGCAGGAACCACGGACTGCAACGCCTCCAACGTCGATGTGAGCCCCGCACAGACGCGCTACTTCTCGACCGGAATCGCAGGCGCCGCAGCCGCCGCAGACTTCGACTACAACTGCGATGGCATCGAGTCGACCGAGTTCACGTTCGGCGGCCGCTACTTCTGCACAGAGCTTCGCGCCACCTGTGTCGGCACGAGCCACTACACCACTGCGCCTGTGTGTGGTGCTTCGGCCCTCGTGAACCGATGCGTACGCAATCGCCTCGGCACCTGCAGCTTTGCGACAAGCGCAGCCGCTCCGGTGGCCTGCCGCTAGTACCTCGCCACACACGAATGCGAGAATCGCGAGGCCGGTGTTTGATACACTGGCCTCGTGTCGCTTCGCATCGATCAAGACCACGGGCGCTTTAAGCAAATCGTTCGCGGCAAGATTCGCGAGAACCTCAAAAAGTACATCTCGCAGGGCGAGCTCATGGGCAAACAGGGCAAGGACGTCGTGTCCATCCCTGTCCCGCAGATCGACATCCCGCGCTTTCGCTACTCCGACAAACAAGGCGGCGGCGTAGGACAAGGCGATGGCGATGAGGGCGACCCCGTCGGAGGCGAGGAGCAAGAGGGCGAGGGCAAAGGCAAGAAGGCCGGCAAGGACGGCGGCGAGCACGCGATCGAGACGGAGATCACGCTCGATGAGCTCGCAGAGATTCTCGGTGAAGAGCTTCAGCTCCCAAACATTCTCAACAAGGGCAAGAGCAAGATCGTCGACCAGAAGGACAGGTACGTCGGCATCCGTCGCGTCGGTCCGAACTCGCTTCGCCACTTCAAGCGCACCTATCGCCAAGCGCTTCGCAGACAGATCTCCGTAGGCACCTACGATCCCAAGCACCCCATCGTCATCCCCACGCGCGACGACATGCGTTACCGCTCGTGGAAGACGGAAGAAGAGGCCGTCGCGAACGCCGTCATCATCTACATGATGGACGTCTCGGGCTCGATGGGTGACGAGCAGAAGGAGATCGTGCGCATCGAATCCTTCTGGCTCGATGCGTGGTTGAAGAAGCAATACAAGGGCATCGAGACGCGCTTCATCACGCACGATGCGGCCGCGCGCGAGGTCGACAGAGACACCTTCTTCCGTACGCGTGAATCCGGCGGAACGATGATCTCGAGCGCCTACAAGCTCTGCATGGAGATCATCGAGAAGGACTACCCCGCGAGCGAGTGGAACATCTATCCCTTCCACTTCTCCGACGGCGACAACTGGTCTGTCGACGACACGATGCTCTGCATCGACATCCTCAAGAACAAGCTGCTCCCGGTGAGCAACGTCTTCTCCTACGGCCAAGTCGAGAGCCCTTACGGCTCAGGTCAGTTCATCAAAGATTTGCGCGAGCACCTCGGCAAGGATGAGCGCGTCATCACGAGCGAGATCAAAGACCGAGACGCCATCATGGGCTCGATCAAGGACTTCCTCGGCAAGGGGAAGTGAGCCTCCAGACGACGCGCGATTCTGAATTGCGACGCGCCGGTTGAAATGCAGCGCGGGCTCCCTACGTTGAGCTCACGTCGCTGCACATCGCTCCGTCAAGGACGCGAACACCCGCAGCGACATGGAGGCGTCTCGATGGCCAAGCAGAAAGATCCCGGTGTGGCAGCAGTGCTCTCGTTCGTCCTGCCGGGCGTCGGGCAGCTCTACAACGGTGCATTCTTGCAGGGCATTTTGTGGCTCATCTTCACGCCCGGGTCGTGGATCTTCACAGGCGGGACGCTCGGCTGGATCTGCCACATCGTCGCGGCCTACACGGCCTACCGCTATGCCGAACGCTACAACCGCGGCGAGATCGACTGACCCATCGACAGCCAAACGAACGAGCCGACCCACAAGGTCGGCTTTTTCGTTGTCATATTTCATTCATGTCGCACTCGTATTGAATCATTATCGTATCAGAAGGCCAACGTGGCTTGCCGTGGCTTGATGGCTACGCGCTCTTCCGAGGTGACCTGGGGCGTCCGCATCGCCTCTCGGATGAGGCCTGCATCGCGTGCATCGATCTCGAAGTGACCGCTCCTGGCGCGCATGCCCCAGCCTGCATCGCGCACAAAGCTGAGCTCGCCTCGCAGTGCATCGAGTGAGACTTCGGTTGTCCCTTCGAACCAGCGAATGTTGCGGCGGAAGGGAATGAAGCCGCCGCCCATGTCGAATTGCACCACAGGGCCGCTGACGATGCCGATCGCCGTGAACGCGCGCAGTGGCTCGCCATGATTCATGTCGGTCTTGGGTGAGTAAGCGATGAAGGTATCGCCCTCTCTCATGCGTGCGAGGGGCGCGCGCTTGCCATGACAGACCTGCGTGAACCCGCCGGCCACGCCGCGCAGCACGTGACTTCGCGAGATCACACCAACCCAATGCCGTGCTTCTGTCCGCTCCTCTTGGTCGCTCATATTTCCATCATGCGGAAACGACTTGTCAGGTGAATGTCAGGTTTGTCCTGCGTGAAGAAGAATCTCGTCCATTCGGTGTGTGCACGACATGCCTTATCCTCGCGCGGCTCGACGTAGAGAGCGTCTTCTCGAACCGTGAAAGGCTGACATGAAACTCTATTTCTCCCCCGGTGCGTGCTCCTTGGCTCCTCACATCGTGGCCCGCGCAGCAGGCATCGACCTGACCGTCGTGCGCGTGGATGGACGCACCAAGAAGACCGAGCACGGCGATGATTTTTGGGCGATCAACCCCAAGGGTTTTGTGCCCGCGCTTGAGCTCGATGATGGAACCATCCTCACCGAGGGCCCGGTGATCTCGCAGTACCTCGCGGACAGCAAGCCCGAGTCGAACCTCGTCCCAGCTGCGGGAACAATGGCGCGCTACCGCCTTCAGGAGATGCTCGGCTACATCAACTCCGAGCTGCACAAGGGGTACAGCCCGCTCTTCAATCCTGCGACGCCTGATGCAACGCGCGAGCAGTGCAAGGAGACCTTGGCCAAGCGCTATGCGCTGATCGAGGCCGAGCTCGGTAAGCACCCTTTCATCCTCGGTGACGCGTTCACGATTGCCGATGCGTATCTCTTCACCGTCACAAGCTGGGCGCCCTATGCGAAGGTGGATCTCTCCGCCTTCACCAACCTGGCGGCGTTCCAGGCGCGCATCGCAGAGCGCCCTGAAGTCGTCGCTGCACGTCAGGCCGAGAAGCCCAAGGCCTGAAGCAGTCGCTTTCCGCGGAGGGAGGCGAGTAAGGAGGCGCGGCGAAATAAATCTCAGCAACGAGGGCGCCGCGGCGCCGCCAGGGCAAGGCGCGAGGAGGGAAAATACCGGGGTATTTGACCGACGAGCAACGCAGCACTGGCGGATGCCCCGGCGACCGAATGCGAGATTTATTTTGACGCGCCGACTAAACTTCGCGCATGCATTACCGCTCGCTGCGCTTGGTCCTCGCCCTCGCCTCTCTCCCGCTTCTCTCGCCGATGCTCTCGGGCTGCCCGACCAATGTGGTCGCGGCCTCCTGCACGAGTGATTTTGATTGCCGCGTGGGCGCATCGTGTGTGGCCGGTCAGTGCAGGCCCTCGTCGGGTGTGGACGCGTTTGTGTTCGATGCAGGTGCCGCGGATACGGGCGCGAGCAACACGGATACGAACGCTTCGACTGGCGATGACACGGGCTCGTTGGTGGATGCCTTCGCGCATGACGTCGGGCCAGTCGACGCGCCGATCCCGTCTCCGCCGGATGCGTGGGCACCGGATGCGGCAGTCGATGCGTGGGCTCCCGATGCGAACGCGGATGCGGGCACGCTCGCTTGTCGATCGCCCTCGGGCGCGTGCGATTTGCTTCGTCAGGATTGCCCGAACTTGCCGGGTGGCGAGCGCCAGACCTGCATCTACGCGCTCAACGCCTCGGGCGTTTCTGAGACGCAGTGCGCACAGATTCTTGATGAAGGCGGTGGCCTTGGCGCGCCCTGCTGCAGCTTGAATTCTTGTGACCCGGGTCTTGCGTGCATGGACTCCGTGGGCGGTGCCTCCGGCGCGTGCACCACGATGGGTCGATGCCAGCGCTACTGCTGCGGCGACACCTCGACGTGCGCACCTGGCGAGCTCTGCGCGCCCTACAACCCCGACTTCCGCGGCGGCATCTGCGACCCAGTCGATCGCTGCGACCTCGTGCGACAGACGGGCTGCGAGACGATGCCCGGCACCGCTTGTTACCCCTCAAGCGGAAGTGACCCGCGCTGCTTGCGTCCGACCGCTGCGATGGTCGCCGTCGGAGGCACCTGCACCTTCACCAACGACTGTGTCGCTGGAAGCACGTGCGTTGGATTGTCGGCCGGCGTGAACCGCTGCAGCCGCCTTTGTGATGTCGCAGACGGCACGGCGGATTGCGCTGCAGTGGGTGGATTGACCTGCCGCACGGTCTCCTTCCTCCCCGCGGGTATCGGCATCTGCCCCATCCCCTGAGCCGAATGCGTCCTATCCTATTCATATTCCAATAGGATATGGATAGGACTCACGACTCCTTGCGCACTCAAGACTCCTTGATGACAAGGGGAGACTCGAGAAACTCAAGGCTCCCCTGGCTGCCCGTCGCTTGGATGCGCGCGTAGACGCCCAGGGGCAGCTCGTGGTTGTCGTCGATGTGGCCGTAGGCCGGGGTGCGCACGACGGGGATCTCGAGGTCTGCGAGGCGCTCTCGAAGCACCTCATCGACGCTTATTCCATCAGGGCCTGCATTCGCCTTGGTGAATGCGCCGAGCACAACGCCCACGGCGCCATCGAAGAAGCCGGAGAGGCGGAGCGTGGTGAGCATGCGATCGACGCGGTAGGGCGCCTCGCCGACGTCCTCGAGGAAGACAATTTTGCCGATCGCATTCGCTGAGTAGGGCGTGCCCTCCAGGGCGTGAAGGAGCGAGAGATTGCCGCCCATGATGGTGCCCTCGCAGGCACCTGGGACGTTCACCTCAAGCGGCTGCGCATCGGGGATCGCGCCCTCCATCACGCGCATCCAACGCGCGAATGCAGCCTCGTCGAGCTTGCTGATCGAGGCGGCCATCGTCGCATGCAGCGAGGTGACGCGCGCACGCTGCCAGACGGCATGAAGGGCCGTGATGTCGGAGAAGCCTACGAGCAACTTCGGCTTCTTTGCGACCTTGGCCAGGCTCACCTGCGGCACGATGCGGAGCGCGCCATAGCCTCCGCGTGCGCAGAGAATCGCCTGACAAAATGGGTCTTCCAGCGCGTCGATGAGCTCGCGTGCGCGGCGTTCATCACTGCCCGCGAGGTAGCCCTGGCGCTCGAAGATGTCTTCGGAGTAGCTCACGTCGTAGCGCTTGGAGAGGCGCGCAACGCCCTCCATGAAGAGCGTGCGATCGAAGACGCCGGATGGCGCGATGACGCGAATGCGTGCGCCGGGATAGAGCGCTTCGGGCTTCACAAACGGGCGATTGGTGACAGGCAAGGCCTCGTCGTCATCGGGGTCGATCATGTGAGCGACCCTAGTGGTCTGTCGTCGCAAACACCACTTTCGAATCGAAGCGTGTTCACTCTCGAGGTCGGTCGCTGTGCGTCGCTTCAGGGATGCGTACGAAGGGCCGTCCGCGTCGCGCCTGCACATAGGTGAAGCTGATGAAGACGAAGCCGACGATCGCAGCGCACCAGACGATGATCCGCGCGAGGCTCTCACGCAGCGCAATCGCCTGAAGAGCGAAGGCCAATAAGACGAGCGCTTGCAGCGCATGGAGGGCGAAGAAATGTGCGACGCGGAAGTCGCCCTGCGCGGTGCTCCAATGCAGAAGCGGGAGGCTCGCCTCGCTCGTACCGCCGGCGAAGCGGGTCATGCGTCCACCCATCGTGAAGCCCGAGAGCGGCACGAAGAGAAAGAGCCAGAGGCCAGAGCGAAAGGCGAGCGCGAGGAGGGGGCGCATCGGGCTTCCGTCGCTGTGAACGAGCGGGCGAAAGGTGGCGATCACAGCAACGCCGAACATCGTGAGGCTGGTGATCACGATGGCGATCATCATCGATTTCCATAGGATTGAATCGAACAGCGTACCCTCGTTGAAATGCGAGGTGCGTCCGCGAATCGCCTGCAAACCGATGGCGATCATCTCGACGACCATGGTTGCAGCGAGAAGCCAATCGATGAGCGAGCGCAGCTGCGCGGGGAGGCTCAGCCAGGGTGTGAGCCAGGCCATCGTGAACAAGAAGATGCCGATGGAGAGGGCGAACTTGAAGGGCTTCCACGCGGGGTGATGCGACTCGATGGGCGTGGCCTCGGCGAACAACCAGAGCCCAAACGCCACGGCGAGCGCGGCGTGAATCAGTGCGGTGGTGCGCAGCAGCTGAGACGTTTGTTCAAGCACGCGTGGGCTTTCGATTGGCCATGCCGCGCATGATGAGCGTCATGACGCGGATGCGCCCCCAGCGCGGCAGCGTGCTCAACGCGAAGGTCAGCAGCTTGGCGAGGTAGCCGGGGCGAATCGTCCCGAACCAGTTGCCGCCATCCAAGGCCGCGACGACGGAATCGGCCACATTTTCGGGCGTTGCAGCGTTGCCGAGCACCATGCCTGCGCGCTTGGCGAAGCCTGTGTGCACGGGACCAGGCGCGCAGGAGATCACCCGCACCCCCGCGACGGCGAGCTCGCCGCGGAGCCCTTCTGCGAGTGACTGCACATAGGCCTTCGTCGCTGCGTAGTTGGCCGAGAGCGGCACGCCTTGGAAGGCCACGATCGAGCTGAAGAGCACCATTGCGCCACGCTTGCGCTGCGCAAAACGTTGCCCGAAGCGATGCGCGAAGTCGGCGGTGGATCGGCAGTTCACGTCGATCATCGCAAGCTCGTTGTCGCGCGCGTTGTCGACGAAGGGGCCCGAGGTTCCAAAGCCTGCAGCGGCGATGAGCACTCCGACGTCGAGCGCGCGTGTCGCTTCGTCGACCCGTGAAGCAGCGTCATGCGCAGCGAGGTCGATGGGGACGATGCGCACCTCGCGGCCGAGGGCCTCGCAGGCTTGCCCAACCTCGCGCAAGAGAGGCTCACGCCGTGCGACGAGCACGAGGTTCAGCCCGGCCTTGGCCAATGCGAGCGCAGACGCGCGGCCAATCCCCTCGGAGGCGCCCGTGACGAGGGCCCAGTTTCCATATTTCGATACGAGTGAATTTGATTGCATGATGATCATCATTCCATGAGGCCAAAGGAATGCCCCGCGAGGGGCGGTGCGAACTCAATCGATCGCGCGGGCTGCTCTCAGGATGCGCGCTTCCAGGGCTGGGTCATCCACCATGCGGGCCAGCGTCACGGCGCCGACCATCTGGCAGGCGATGCGAATGCTCTCGTCGCTCGGCGACTTGGCCCGGCCCCGCTTCTCTTCCACGAGCATCAGAAGGCCGTGCGCTGCACGGTGAAAGGCTTTGCGTACGCTCGCTTTCTCACGCGGCGCATCCGCCCCGAGGGCGGCGACGACGCAACCGCCTTCGGGGTGCTTCACGTGCTCAGCGGAGAGGTAGCGATCGAGCGCGCTGGAAAGATCCGGGGCCGCACGAAAAAGCCCCTCGGCGGTGGCATCGGCGGCGAAGTTCACGGCAGCCGCGAGGAGGTCATCGCGCTTCTTGAAGTGCACGTAGAACGCTCCGTGCGTCAGGCCCGCCTTCTTCATGAGGCCAGGGATGCTGATCCCCAGAGGGCCCTCTTTGCGCAGCGCCTTGGCAGTGACGCGCACGATGCGCTCGCGAACAGCTTCCTTATGACCTTCGGGGTAGCGCATAGAATGATGACCATCATGCAATGAGTCGCTAGGAAGATCAATGTCGTGGCCGTGGTCGCGGGAGAGCTCACTCCTCAAAGAGGTGCTGCACGTCCTCGGGAAGCTTGAGCTTGGCGGCGTTGAAGAGTGCAGGGAGAGATGGGTTCGAGCGCGCATGCGTGACGAAGCGCGGGTGGGCGGCGTGCCCATCGAGGAGCATGCCTGCGGCCTCCATGCGCGAGCGGAGCGAGAGCTTGTCCTCGTGCTCAAAGATGCGCGCGTAGCGTGCGGAGGCGGAGGCGGCCCACTCGGGATTGACCTCGTCGCGTCTCAGCATTGCGAGTGTGATGGCGGCTATTGAAACGCCTTCGAGCGAGGCGGCTTGCACGCGATCGTGCCCATCGAGGATCACGTACGTCTCAAGGCCAGCCACCCACCACAGCAACGCTGGAGGGAGCGCGCCTTCACGTGCTCTGTCTCCGCCACGACCTTCGCGGGCGTACTTTCGCCATGCCTTCACACGTGCGGCATCGGGCGCCGAGGGAGAGCGGAGCGCAACGACGGACTCCCAATCGAAGCGAGAAGTCCAGGGCACCAGGAAGGAGGCCTCCCTCCGCGATGCATGCGCAAGGCCGCGCAGCGGATAGGGCAAGCGCCCGTGGACATGCGCATTCAGCTCCCATCTTCCGGGCCCACAGGGCGAGCTTGGCGACGCTTCCAGCGCGCGTGCGAAGTACCCAGGCCACGACGCAGGAGCCTTCGCAGAGGTGCGAATCGGAGGGATGATCGCAAGCGGAGCGTGCTGCGTGCGGGCCCAGGCGAGACTGCTCCAATAACGTGCTTGCTTGGCCCACGCGAGGGTTGCCTCGCCTCGCTGCAGGCGCATCCATCCGCCTCTCGCTGACTCCAGAACGAGTGCGGGCCTCACGCCTTGTGGAACGTGAAGCCCGACTGCTTCTCCATCGAAGGTGATCACGCGCTCAAGCGTACGCGACGGCGACGAAGGCGGTGGCGGTCGCCACGGCCAGGACGGGCACGGCCCAGGCAATGAAGAGGAAGGCCTGCTCTTCGACGAAGGGTCCAAAGCGCCGACCGAGCACGCGGTAGCGAAACATCGCGAGGTTCACGACGAAGCTCGTCGCGAGCGTGATGTAGTTGAGTGAGAAGAGACGCGAGACCGTGTTGTCACCCGAGCCGAGCGCCGTCTCATTCAACGTGAAGTTGAGTGCGATCACAGCGAAGAGGCCACCGACGATGACGTTCGCAAGCTCGAAGGCCTCGATCTTGAACTCGCCATCTTCAAAGCGGTTGAGCCAGATCGCGAGGAGCGGAATGAGCAGCGATGCAAAGAGCGGGATGAAGACGGTCATCGTCTCCGTCGGTGTGCGTCGCACCTCGATCTCCGCACGGACCTCATCGTGGCTCTCACCATGCCAGCCGTGAATCACCTCACGGTGAAGCGTGACGCGCTGCGCATGCCAGACGCCCACTTCGAGGCCCTCACGCACCGTGGTGAAGTTGAGATCGTCCTGGCGATAGACGAGCGAGACATACGCGCGCGATTGCGACTCCGAGAGAATGTCGACGCGAAGTTGCTGTCGATCAAAGGGGAAGCGCGTGACGTCGAAGGGCGTCTGAAAGCGCGCGGTCAGCCGGTACAGAAACTCAACTTGCCCGCTCGGTGAGATGCGAAGTCCGCGTCGCTCATGGGAGGGGTCTCCCTCAAGATTCTCGATGCGAAGTTGAGGGGTCCATATCTCGGCCAGGCGCGCATCCGCTGCCTCGCCGCGGTAGCTCTTCCATCCGCCGGGCGCCTCCTCTGCGGGGTAGCCAAGGCGTGCGTCAGGCCATGTCGTGCGCAGGTCGATGGTCGCCTCAAAGACGCCCTCGTTCTCGTCCACGGTGATGAGGTCGACGACCGCGAGACCGACGTGAACGACAACCGGAAGACCATGCTCGGTGGGCACCGAGTGGAGGTCGACAGGCTCTGGCGCAGGTGGCGGCGGAGCTTCAGCCACGACAGACGCGGGCGCTTCGGTTGCGTCGACTGTGGGTTCGACGGCTGCAGGTGCGTCTTGTGCGCGAAGCGCTGCTGGCCCGCTCAGAAGCGCGACAAGGACCAACGCCAGCATGCGAAAGGAGGTCACGAAGCGTCCTCGCGCTCGGCCTCTGGAGCGACATCGGCGATGCCGTTCGTGCGCAACGCCTCGTATTGCTCCCCGAGGGCGCGGAGCTCTTCCGGCATGAATTCAATATTGGCGATTTTCTCCTCGCGCTTGCCCTGGCTCAGATCGCCGAAGCGTGCCGTGATCGTCGCCAGCGGACGCAGGAGGTAGCCGCGGATGACGATGAGGATCGACCCTGCGAGTACGACGAGCGCGAAGAGGGCGAGCAGGGCCTGCCAGACAACCGAGCGACCGGCGGCCTCACGCGTTGGGGAGAAGTCGCGCGCGACGACGATCGAACCAACGACCTCACCGTTGGCGAGATGCAGCGGGTAGATGAGCACACCGTAGGGGCGGCCATGCGCGTTGCGCGAGAGGCGTACGGGCTCGCGCAGACCCGAGAGGTCATCGCCCTGCACGAGGATCTGCGTGACATCCCAGTTCGTCGAATAGACCTTCACGTAGGTGCCCACGCGGTTGGCTTCATCGAAGACGGCGGGGTTGATGCGCGTCGCGATCTCGCGGAGCGGCGCCTCCTGCACAAAGAGCGTCGCGTGGAGACCGAACGACTCCTCGAGGTCGTCGAGCAAGGGGTCAAACTCGAGGCTGATCTCGAAGCTGCCTGTGTGGCTTCCATCGGGCGCGTGGATCGGCACCACCGCAGTCACCGACACGCCGCTGCGTGTGATGGCAAAGCCATGCGCCGGCGCATGATCACGGTTCACCGAGACGACCATCGGGCGGAAGCCAGAGAGGTCTTCGCCGAAGCTTGCGCGGTTGTGCAGGCGCAGGAAGGTCGTCGCGGGAGGCTCATGAAACTGCATGGCCGCCGCGGCGAACTGCGAATGCTGCGTGTTGAACATCGGCTGAAGCTCGGTGAAGAGCCCGTCGCGATCACGCGCTGCGAGAAGCCGCTGCACGTTGGGCATGTCGGCAATGATCGCGGCGCGCGCATGGGCGCGACTCTCTGCGCTGCGCATCATCGACTCGACTGTCGACTGCATCAGCTCGTATTGCCCCTCCTCCACCGCGGTGGTGAGCCCGCTGAACAGTCGATTGGAAATGAACGACATCGCGCCGATGGTGACGGCCACGATAACGATCAGCGTGGCCACAGCGTGCCTGCTCATCTTCATGGCGGACGTATCGCCTGCGCCGCGTCCGAAAGTCGAGCGCGACGTGCGTTGGGACTCAGCGTTGCAAAGGCAAACGAAGCCCACTTGGCACAGAGAGCATTCTTCCCTCCGCTCACGCTGAGAACGCGATTTCTCAAGCGAATGAAGGGGAACTCTCGCCCACGTGGCCCCGTAGGCTATGCGCCCGATGTGATAGCCATCTTATTCCAATAATGCATTGATACGATTGATATATGTGACGACGGGGGCCATTCGCGGCGTGCCTCAGGCTGAAAAAGTTGAAGCCCGCATCGTTTCGGATGCGGGCTTCGGGAGTAGCCGAGGCCGGATTTGAACCGGCACACCATCTCTGATAGCGGATTTTGAATCCGCCGCGTCTGCCATTCCGCCACTCGGCCTTGAGTGAAGAAGAGCGCGACTTTTAGCGTAAGGTTTTCGCCGATGCCAGTGCTTGTTGCGTGAGCCGCGGCTGTGTGGCTCGGGATGCGCGCGCTTCGGCGATATCATCCTATTGCAACATGCGCGCAACTCTCTGCGCCTTGTCGGTGCCGCATGCGGCCCCATGCTCGCGCGATGCACGCCATCCTCCTGGTTGATCACGGCTCACGTCGCGCGGAGGCCAATGCGGCCC
Source organism: Sandaracinaceae bacterium (assembly GCA_044373065.1). Lineage (GTDB taxonomy): Bacteria > Myxococcota_A > Polyangia > Polyangiales > Sandaracinaceae > JAFLCL01. The sequence continues at coordinate 19,060 of JBILQT010000006.1, read as the reverse complement.
TCGATGACGTGGTGAAGTTGGTGGAGGAGTTGGTGCCGAAGGGGATGCGCGTGATGGCTGCGCACATGGAGCTCTGCGCACCGAGCATCGATGAGGCGATCACCGCGCTTGTGCAGGAGGGTGTGACGCACCTCGTCGTGCATCCTTATTTTCTGGGCGAGGGAAGGCACGTGACCGAGGACATTCCGGCGCTGGTGCATGCGGCCGCGTCGCGCTTTCCGCAGCTTTCTGTGGCGATCTCGAAGCCGCTTGGGGTGCATCCGCTCTTGGCGGAGCTGGTCCTTGTGCGTGTGCGCGCATCGCTTGAGACAACGCTCTGAGCGCATCGGCGAGGCTCGTACCTGCGCAAAGTCCACTTCTGGATGGCATTCCGAATGGAACTGCTACACCACGCGCGCTTTGCGGTTTCGCCATCCGGTGAAGAGTCCGAGTACAGACAAACAGGGCTGAAGTTACGAGCGTGACTTCGACGCAAGTGAACCGGCCAATACAGGGTGAGAGCTTCGATGCGCGTGTACGCTGACGCTTCGGTTGACATGATTCTTCGGCCAGGATTCCTGGATATCCATCCGAAGGAAGGCTCTGCAAGACGCATCGCGTGGGAAGAGCCACCGAAAAAAGGCGGGCTTGGTTTCCCGACGCGCCGTGTGCTCGCTGTCCCCTCGCCCAAGCATGCTTGGGTGGGTGCCGGTCGTGGCGTGAAGATCATCCCGCTTGATGGCGATGATGCGCGCGATGTGGCCTCGCTCGGTGTGCGCATCCTCGATGCGATCGCAGTCGGTGGTGGACGCGTGCTGGCATGTGCGCATCTCGAGGGTGACGAGGGTGCAGCCCTTCGTGTCGTCGATGGCGCGGCACCGGATTTCAAGGCGGCCAAGACGCTGAAGCTGCCGCAGGTCACGAAGGTGGAGTGGCCCCTTGGCGCGGTCTGGGCGAAGGGCAAAGAGGCCTGGCCAGAGAAGGACAAGGAGAACAAAGGCGTCGCGCTTTTTGACCACGTGGCACCGGGCCATCCGCAGAAAGACGGCGCGCGCTTCTTCGATTCGGTCGTGCTCACGCATGGACCGCACGGCATCGCGGGCGCCTCGGTACAGAACGGTGTCGTCTTCGCGCTCTCGGCGGATGCATCGTCGATTGTGGCGGCCTTCCGCGTGCCCTCTGCACCCGAGACAGAGCTGCATCCCGTGCGCACCAAAGAGGGTGTTGCGCTGACGGTGATTCGTGATGGCAAAGACGCCGCCGTGCTTCACATCGCGCTCGATGGTCGCGTGCTCGCGCATCGCAGCAAGGTGGGGAAATCGAATGCCGTTGGGCTGAGCCCGCCGATGCCTTTTGGTGATTCGATCTTCGTCGTCGATCGCCAGAAGTCGCCTGTGTTGCTTGAGCTTGCGATCGCAGATTTTGAAGTGCGCACCAAGCACGATGTGCCGGCGGGCGCTTCGGGTGCGGCGTCGATCGCATTCGGTGAAGGCCTCGCGATGCTCTCGGATGGCGAGTCTGCGATGCGCATCGTCGTGAAGAACGGCGGAGCGACTGTCGCGTTGGTCGAAGCGGTTGGCGGGGGTGAGACTGCAGCCGCACCCCTGAAGGCCAAGAAGAAGGTCGACGAAGACGACCTCGGTCTTGAGGATGAAGAGTCGTCCGGTGGCGAGGAAGAAGCAGAGGACGAGGATGAAGATCCGATCGCCGCCTTTGTCTCGCTGACGCGTCCGCGTGCGACAGGCGCTCCTTCGCTGACGCTTGCCGAGGCCGCTTCGCCGAGCACCTGGGCACTCGCTCCGGCTGCGACGCTCAACGTCACCGTGGGCTTCGCGAACCTGGGTGGCGCGAGCAAAGGCATCTTCGTTGAGGTGGGTGGTCAGGCCATCCTCGCGGGGCTTGTCAGCGCAACCGAGCTGCGTCTTGGCTCAACGAACACAAAGTTCGAAAGAAAGGGCGCCGCGTATCGCGCGGAAGTGCCGACGATCGACCTCAACGCGGGCCTCATGCCTGACCCCGACGAGAAGCGCATGCCGGGCGGAAAACAGCCGCTCTACGATGGCATTCAGCGCGCGAACGTCTCGCTTCACGGCATCAAGGCGGGCTCGGGATTGCTGACCGTGCGCATTGGTCCGATGAAGGCCGAGCCGGGTCGTGGCTCGATCGTTCAGGGCAAGACGCTCGTCGTGAAGTGACGCGCGCGAGGGCGCTTCAGAGCACCCGCTGAAGGGCCGACAAGGTCTGCTCGAAGGTGCTCGCATCGCTTGCGCGCTGACGCAGAAAACCCTCGATCGCATCGAGACGTGAGAGCACGTGATCGAGCTTCGGCTCACTGCCGCGCTTGTACGCACCAAGGGTGATGAGCTCGCGCTTGGACTCATAGAGCGCGAGGTGCGTGCGAAGCTTCTGGGCGGCATCGCGATGTGCGGGCGTGACGATCGCATCCATGACGCGAGAGAGACTTCGCTGCGTGTCGATCGCCGGATAGTGGCCGCGCTCGGCATGGGCGCGGCTCAGCACGATGTGGCCGTCGAGAATGCCGCGCACCTCATCCGCGATGGGCTCTTCCATGTCGTTGCCCTCGACGAGCACCGTGTAGAACGCCGTGATCGAACCCTCGACCGAGGTGCCTGAGCGCTCAAGAAGGCGGGGCAACTCCGCGAAGATGCTGGGCGGATAGCCACGACGAACAGGTGGCTCACCCGCGGCCAGGCCGACCTCGCGGCCCGCGCGCGCAAAGCGCGTGACGCTGTCCATCGCGAGCACAACGCGCTTGCCTTGCGCACGAAAAAACTCGGCGATCGCAGTGGCAACGTATGCGCTCTTCTTCCTCACCATCGCCGGCACATCGCTCGTTGCACAGACCACGACGCTTCGCGCGCGCCCCTCTTGGCCAAGCGCCTCTTCGAGAAACTCGCGCACCTCGCGACCGCGCTCACCGATGAGGCAGATCACAAAAACGTCGGCATCCCCCTGTCTTGCGATCTGTCCAAGGAGCGAGCTCTTGCCGACGCCGCTGCCTGCAAAGAGGCCCACGCGCTGCCCCTCGCCCGTCGTAAACAACGCATCGAGCGCGCGGACACCGAGCCGCATCGGTGCCGTGATGCGCGGGCGATCGAGCGGTGAAGGCGGCGCACGCATCACATCCCACGGTGTGCCTTCGAGCGGTGGGCCTCCATCCATCGGCTGCCCAAGCCCATCGAGAACACGACCAAGAAGGCCTGGGCCACAGGTAATCGTGTGCCCCCTTCCCTGCGTGCGAACGATGTCGTCAGCGGCCGTACCGCTCGTCTCACCAAAGGGCACGAGCATCGCATCGTCGAGCTCGAAGCCGACGACCTCGGCCTGCAGCGGGGGCATGCCCTCTCGGACGATCTCCACAACCTCGCCGAGACGCACGCCGGGGATCGAGGCGCGAATCGCAAGGCCGACGATCGAGCGAACACGGCCCTCAACCCGAGGCCGCGCGACATCATCGAGGAAGGCGTTCACACGCGAGAGGTCGAGCATGTGCCGATGCTACAGCGCCTTCATGAGAGCGCGAGTTCGAAGGCGATCTGCACGCCGCGCGTCGAGGGGACGACGAAGGCATTGCCTCCATGCCGCAGCGCGATGTCGCGCACGATCGCAAGCCCAAGGCCCTGCCCTCCTTCGTGACTGCGTGGCCCGCGATGAAAGGGCTCGAAGATGAGCTCGCGCTGGCTCTCGGGAATGCCCTCGCCGTCATTCTCCACCGTCACGCGAAGGAGCTCTCGGGTGCTGCTCACGCTGACCCGAACAACGCTCTCGGGTGGCGCGTAGGCAACGGCGTTGGCGAGCAGGTTGTCGAGGGCCTGACGCACCTCGCGGGGCGACCCGGTGATGCTGCAGCGGCTCATCTCGCCAAGCTCGACGCGCACGTGATTCGACTCGGCCGCGCCACCCGCACCATAGACGGATTTCGATATGATTTCGCACACATCGAAATCGACATGCTCTTGCTCCCTGCCACGCAAGGCGGCGAGATCCAGAAGCGCACCGGAGAGCTCCGTGAGGCGATCCACTTCCTCACGGACATGCTTGAGCGCCTCGCGAAGCTCGTCTGTCGAGCGCTCACGCCGCAGCGTGACATCGACGGCTGCGCGCATCGTCGCAAGGGGCGTGCGAAGCTCGTGTGCGGCCTCGGAGACGAGACGCTCTTGGGTTCGCTTGGCCGCGTGAAGCTCACGGGTCGCATCGAGAATGGCCCTTCGCAAGGTGGCGATCTCATCCTGCGCATCGTCTCTTGCGATCACCGAGGAAAAGTCGCCTGCACGGAGGCGCTGCATGTGCGCGACGAGGTTTTGGATGCGTCGATGAATGCGGGTCGCGTGCGCCCACTGGAGCAGGAAGAGCACCAGGGCGACGAGCAGCGTGACGATGACTCCGCTCTGGTAGTACGCGTGAAGGGTGCGCTGATGATGCCGTAGGTCGTGGCCCAACCAGAGCGTGTACGTGGCCCCGGTTGGGCTAGCGACGCCAAGGACGTGAACGCGAATCGCGCGCCCCTGCGTGTCGATCGCATCGTGAGGCCGCGTGCGCTGAAGCCCGGATGCACGAAGGGTTGTCGGATAGCCATCGTAGTCGTCCGGGTATTGCGCAACGCGCACTCCGCCTGCGTCGTAGATCGCAATGGATGAGGCGACATCGACGACCTGCGTGGCCAACAAGGAGCGATTCAGATGCACGTGCGGGACGCCAGTCGATGCAGTCGGCCCATCGAAGAGTGAGACCGATTCGACGGCGGCTTGTGTCCGCATGGCCTCATCAACACCCTCGATCAGCGTGCGCTCGAAGAGCACGCCAATGAACGCGACAGTCGCCGCGAGGATCACGCTTGGGAGAAGCGCGCCGAAGAGTAGAAGGCGCGTCTTGAGCGTCATCGTGGCGCTTCGTCCTCAACACGAAGCTGAAGGCCTACGCCCCGCACAGCGCGAATCATCGGCACGGCGTAGACCGTCTTGTCGAAGCGAGCGAGCTTGGCGCGCAGGTAGCCAACATAGACATCGAGGATATTCGGATCGCCATCGAAGCCGTGGCCCCAAACGCTCGTGAGCAAGGATGCCCGCGTGCACACCTCATCCACGTGGTCGAAGAGATGCGCGGCGAGGGAGAATTCACGTGCTGTCAGCGAGACTTCCTCGGGTGCCTCACCGGGACGCGCGCGGTCTTTGCGGATGGAGAACGTTCGCTTGCGGGCATCGAGCACGAGGTCTCCTGCGGCACGCTCGAGGGAGCTTCCAACGCTGCGCCGATGAAGCGCTTCGATGCGTGCGAGCAGCTCCTCGAAGTCGAAAGGTTTGGCAAGGTAGTCATCCGCGCCTGAGCGGAGGCCGAGCACTTTTTCTTTCGTGGATGCGCGCGCCGTGACCATGAGCACAGGCGTGTTGTTGCCCTCGCGTCGGAGTGCGGCGAGCACCGAGAGACCGTCGTCATCGGCCAACATCCAGTCGAGCACGATCACGTCATAGGTGAGCGTCGCAATGCGCGCGCGCGCATCACGGCCATGCGTGGCGTGGTCGACGACATGGCCCTCCTCGCGCAGCCCGCGCACGAGAATTTGGGCCAACTTTTCTTCGTCTTCGACGAGAAGAACTCTCATGGCGTGCTCCTTCGATTCATGCGGGCGTAGAGGGCGGGAAGTGCGAACAGGGTGAGCAGTGTGGAGGTCACCAAACCGCCAACGACGACGGTCGCGAGGGGCGCTTGCACCTCTGCACCGACACCGTGCGAGATCATCATCGGGACAAAGCCGAGGGCTGCGACAAGGGCCGTCATCATCACAGGGCGCATGCGGCTCTCTGCGGCGCGACGCGCGGCCTCGAGGGGCTCGAAGCCGGCCTCTTCTTCCTCCTGCACTTTGGTGATGAGAACGACGCCGTTCATCACGGCGATGCCGGAGAGCGCGATGAAGCCGATCGCTGCGGAGATCGAGATGGGCATCCCGCGTAGGCTGAGCAGGCAGATGCCGCCGACCGCTGCGAAGGGGACGTTGGCGAAGACAAGCAGCGCGCTCTTCCAGCGACCGAGGGCTTGCCAGAGAAGCACGAGCACGCCGATGAGCACCATCGGTGTCACGACCATCAAGCGACGTCGCGCCTCGGCGAGGTTCTCCGATTGGCCACCCCAGCGCGGAAGGTAGCCACGCGGAAGCGTCATTGCGGCGTTCACATCCGCCTGTGCCTGCGCGACCACCGAGCCCAGGTCGCGACCGCGAACGTTGAAGGCGATGACGATGCGTCGCTCACCGTGCTCGTGATCCACCAAGGCGGGTGCATCGATGAGTGCGACATCCGCGAGCTGATCGAGCGAGACCACATGCCCTGTCTGTGTTGGCACCTGGGCGTGTGCGAGATCGAAGGCCGATGAGGTGCCACCCAGGCGAACGCGCACAGGGATCGTGCGGGGCCCCTCATAGGTGCGGCCCACCGTCAGCCCCGTGCGTTGCGCGCTCACCACATCGAGCACGTCGCGCGCATCAAAGCCGTGCTGCGCGGCATCGAGCGAGCGGGGCGCAACATCGAGAAGGGGCACGGAGGGAGGCGAGGTGACACGCACATCGACTGCGCCTGGCACTTGCTCGATCGCGGTGGAGGCGATCTCCGCAAAGCGTTGCAATTCGGCCAGATCGGGGCCCGAGATGCTGAGGCTGACATCGCTTGTGCTGCCGCCGAGAAGCTCGTTGAAGCGCATCTGAATCGGATGCGTGAAGCCGAGCTCGACGCTGCCGTCGACGGCACGCACGCGCTCCTCAAGGAGGGCGATCATCGACTCGCGGGTCATTCCCGGACGCCACTCGCTTTTCCGATGCATCGTGAGGAACACATCGGCCTGCTCGATGCCCATCGTGTCCGTGGCGACCGTCGGGCTGCCGATGCGATGCGTGACGGAAGCCACCTCGGGGACATCACGCACGGCGTTCTCGACGAGGTTGGCCATCGTCTCCTGGCGCTCGATCGAGATGTCGGGTGAGCGCGTTGCCTGCATGACGAGGTCGCCCTCATCGAGCGTTGGGATGAACTCGGTGCCGCGCGTCATGAGCAGGCCCACACCGAGCACCACGCCGAGCACCACGATGCCAAAGAGCAGCGGCGCGCGGTGCATCGTCTTGGCGAGCAGCGGTTGGTAGAGGGCGCTCGCCCAGCGCACAAGGCGCGGGTCTTCCTGGGGGATGTGCCGCACGCGCAAGAAGGCGGCGAGGAAGGCGGGCACGTACGTGAGGCTCAGGATGAGCGAGGAGAAGAGCGCGAAGACGACCGTGAGCGCCATCGGTCGAAACATCACGCCCTCGACACCCGAGAGCGCGAGGATCGGCACGTAGACGAGCGCAATGATGGCCACCGAGAACGCGACGGGCTTGGCGACGGAGGCTGCGCTCTTGGCGATCTCGACGCGGAACTCCTCGTCGCTTAGGCCTGCGCCAAGTCGATGCATCACCATCGCGTGAAAGGTCGCCTCGACGACAACGACAGCACCATCGACGATGAGGCCGAAGTCGAGCGCACCAAGGCTCATCAGGTTGCCTGGGATGCCGAAGATCACCATCCACACGGCGGCCGCGACCATCGAGAGCGGGATGACACTCGCGACCAGCGCGCCTGCGCGCACGCTTCCAAGCAGCACAAGGAGGACGAGCACCACGAGCACGCCGCCCTCGAGAAGGCTTGAGCCCACCGTGCGTAGCGTCGCGTACACGAGGCGACTTCGGTCGTATGCGACGTCGAGATGAACGTCTTCGGGAAGCGTCTGACGAACGATCTCGACCTGCGTGTGAATGCCGTCCATCACCTCAAGCGCATTCGCGCCCGTGAGCATCTGGCACATCACATAGACGACCTGTCCGCCGCCGTTGGCCGTGGCCAAGCCGATGCGCGGCAACGCGCCTTCTTCGATGCGCGCAACATCCGAGAAGCGAACGAGCTCACCCTCGGCGTTGCGCACTTGGCCCGAGGCGAGATCGGCCTGCGTGATCGGAAGAGACCTTCCGCGAAGGAGTACGTGCGAGGCGCCTGCGGGCAAGCTCGCGCCGGCCGAGGAGCCCACCGAGCGCTCCACTGCGCTGCGCAAGGCCTCCAGCGTGACGTGCCTTGAAGCCATGCGAATCGGGTCGCCCACCACATCGAGCGTGCGCCTCGCACCGCCCCAGGTATTCACCTCAACCACGCCCGGAACCGAGCGCAGCAAGGGCGCGATTTGAAGCTCCGAGATCTCCAAGAGCTCGCCGGGTGAACGCGAGGGAGAGCTCACACTGAACTGAAAGATCTCCCCGAGGCCTCCGCTCATCGGGCCGAGCTCGGGCGCGCTCACATCGGCTGGAAGCTCGACGTTCGTGATGCGCTCACCAACGAGAATGCGGGCACGGACCATATCCACATCTGAATCAAATATGACCGTAATGGCCGAGATGCCGTAGCGCGAAAGACTGCGCTGGGAGGCGGCGCCGGGGAGGCCACCGAGGCTAACTTCGAGGGGGCGCGTCACACGCATCTCGACCTCTTCGGGCGTCAGGCCCGGGGCACGCGTGAGCACCACGACCTGCACGCCCGTCACATCGGGAAGCGCATCGAGTCGCAGCGTGCGCGCGAAGAAGAGGCCCGCCGCAAACAGCACAAACGTGACCACCAGCACCGCGGTGCGGTTCGCCACCGACCAACGCGCGATGCCCTCGGCCCACGACGCGGAGGAGGGTGGATGCGCACTCATTCGGCGGCTCCCGCTGCGCGTGTCGGCTCAAGCGAGAGTCGATCGCCCGGAGCCAGCGCACCACGCACGAGGGCACGTGTGGTCGATGCCGTGATCACCTCGACTTGAAGTCGCTCCACGCCTGCATCGGTGCGCTTCTCGACGAAGGCCTCACCGCCCGCGAGCACAAGCGCGGCGGCATCGATCTCGACCACGCTTGTTGTGTCATCGAGCGAGACGACCACGCGGCCTCGCAGGCCTGTCGGAAGCGGCGCGCCGTTGGCCGCAGCGAGCCACACGCGCTGCGTGCCATCTTCAGGGTCGATCACACGGGCGATGGGCGCAGCCTCCAGCGCGGTCTGCACACCATCGGCACCCACAAAGCGAAGGACTGCCTCCTCGGGAATCGCATGCGCAAAGCGCACTTCAATGCGCGCGGGGACGGGCACCACAATCGTTGCGAACGATGCGCCGGTCGCGTCGCGCACTTCGCCGATCGAGGCCATCACCTCGCTGACAACGCCTCCGATGGGCGCACGAAGCGTTGTGAAGCCGTCGCGAAGGCTTCGTGAGGCCTCCTGAGGCGTAATCGAGGCTGCACGAAGCGTTGCGAGGGCTTCCGCCTGCTGTGCATCGAGCGCACGCAATTCCGTGTCTTGCTCGAAGACGCGTGCGCGATCGACGAGGCCCTCGGCTTCGAGACTCGCGAGCTCTCCACGCCGTGCCGTGCGGAGACTTCGACGTGGCCCAACCGACATCCAGCGCGCTGCGGCTTCAAGCACGGCGGGCATGACGACATCGACGATCGGTGCACCCGCTTCCACCGTGTCACCCGCCCGCACGTGAACGCGCACGACGCGCGCCATGTGCGACGCGGAGACGCGTGCCTCGCCCTCGGGGGAGTGCACGACGAGCGCCGGTGCCTCGAGGAGGGAGAGGTCACGCGGACGTGTGACATCGGACCAACGGGGCTCATGGGCGACGGCCTCGCTCGGTACATCCGGAGCTGTCTCGCAGGCGCTCGTGAGCGCGACCACCAAGGCGAGTTGGAGTAGGCGTTTCATTGGGCGCTTTCTTCGGGGAGCGACAGAAGGAGCCAGGCGCGCATCTCGGCCCACGTTCGCTCCGTGTTCGCGCGCGCCAAGGCGACGCGTGCATCGACCAAACGACGTGTCGCATCAAGCACGATGAGCACGGTCGTTTCACCTGCAGCAAGCTGCCTCTCGCGCGCCTCCACAAGCGTCACGAACGAGGGCACAAGCTCGCCCTCAAGGAGCGTTGCAACACCGCGCGTGTGCTCCACCTCGTGGGCAACAGTGTGTGACTGTCGCTGCCAATCGAGCACGGCTTGATCGGCCTGCGCTTCGAGCAACGTCGTCTCTTCACGGAGCACCGAGCGGTCACGTGCGGCGAGATCGGCGAGAGGGAACTGCACGCCGAGCTGCGCGAAGAGCAGCAGCCCTCCGGGTGACTCACGGTAGGCCATGAGGTCAGCATCGACGCGCGCACCACGTGCAGAGGAGAGCTCTGCATCACGCGCATCGTTGGCCAATGCGCGGAGGCGTGCGGCAACGACCGGAGGCGCGCCCTCGGCATCGCGCAGTGTGGTTTCGATCTCCTCCGGCGTGGGCAGGGATGGACGCGGCAACGCGCCCGTCGTCGACAAGGTCTCGACATCCGCGCGTCCCATCGCGTCACCCAGCACCACCTGCGCATCCACGATCGCCCCCTCAGCCATGAGCCGGGCTGCGTTGGCCTCTGCGAGGTACGCGCGCGCTTCGGCGACATCGGCTTGCGTCGCGACACCACCGCGCACTGCGCGCTCCGTACGCTCCAAGACGCGCGTTGCGAGGGCGACGGTCTCCTCGACAGCACGAAGGTGCTCTTCTTGTTCACGCAGCGAGAGCCATGCACGTGCGGCAATCAAGCGCTGGGCAAGTGCGCGAAAACGACCTTCTGCGGCACGCGCATCGCGCTCCATACGCGCACTGCGGCGCTGCGAATCCGCAAGGCCCGCGATGTTCCAGCTGTGGCCTATTTGGAGCTGTCCCTCGAAGCCGCGATCCTCTTCAGACAACGCGCGCAAGCCCGGCATCAGGTAGACGCGGCTGGCCTCGGTCGTGTCCGAGATGCGCGCGTCGCCAGCCTGCCTCTGCTCAAGTGCGCGCGCTTCGCCCACCACGCGTGGTGCGGACTCGGAGAAGCCAATGGCCTCATCAAAAGAGATGCTCTGCGCCGAGGCGTGACTGGCGAAAAACCAGGCGACGGTGAGACCGACGATGCGTGCAGTTCGAGACACGCGCCCACTCTTCAACGTCCTTCTCGGCGACGCTTGAGCTATTCCTGAGGAAGCTCTTACCGGTTCGAGCGATGGTTCTCAGAATCATTTTCCAAGTCGGCACAATGGGTGAGGGGCAGCCGTGACAGCCGTGTCAGACGCGCTTGGCGACTCGGGCAAAGATCCCCAAAAAAGGCCAAATTCTAAGGTAAAACTCACCATTTCCTGAAAACAGTTCGCAAAGATTTTCGTTGATTCACGAGTCAACGAACGCCCATGGTTCGAGCATGTTGAATCGTGTCGCTCGTGGTTGCGCGGTTGCGCTGGTGTCGTGGACCGCAGCGGTGGGGGCTCTCGGATGCGATGACTCGATGCTTCCGCCCGGAAGGCGCGCGGACACGAACATCGACGCGGGGCCAGACGGCAATCGTGATGCGGGGCCTGTCAGCGTCACGGGCCTGCCGTGCGACGTGACCAACGTGCTCGCGACGCATTGCGTGAGCTGTCATGGCGCGGTGCCAAGCGGTGGCGCCACGATGCCTCTGCGCTCGTATGCCGACCTCGTCGCGATGTCCGCATCGCATCCCACCGAGACCCAGGCTGCGCGCTCCATCGTGCGCATGCACGACACCACGACGCCGATGCCTCCTCGACCCGCATCGGCAGTCCCTGCGGCAGACATCGCGGTGTTTGAAGCATGGGTCGCCGCCGGTACACCGATGGGCAGCTGCATGGGGCCGACCGATCCCTTTGACGTGCCGCCGATGTGCACAAGCGGAATGACCTGGCCCTATCCAACCGGCGATGTCTCACGCTCACTTCGTCCATCGATGTTCCCCGGTCGTGCATGCCTCACATGCCATCAAGCGGAGAACGAAGGCTTCTTCGGCGCTGGCATCGTCGCGGGCACGGTCTTCCCGAGCGGACATGAGCCCGACAACTGCAACGGCGGTGCGCCTTCTGGCGGGCCCGTCGACGTCGAGATCACCGGCGCAGATGGAGTCGTCACGCACCTCACGCCGAACGCCGTGGGCAACTTCTACACAACCCGTCGCGTCGCCACGCCCTACACCGCCCGCGTGACCCACGACGGTCGCGCGCGTGTGATGGTGACGCCGCAAACCGACGGCGACTGCAACAGCTGCCACACCCAGGGCGGCGCAGGGACACCGCCTGCTCCGGGCCGCATCCTGCTCCCGTGACGAAGGCATGACCGAGGCGCAGCCTCAAGGTCACGAACTTACAAAAGGGCCTCCAGCGGGGCCCCTTTCGTTTTGGAGATGAAGAAGCCCGTGCCCTGCGAGGGCGCCTGAAAATGCTCGGACGAGCGCAGATCGCGTGCGAGCGCGAGGTCGACCTCGGGGTGCGCTTCATCGAGCAGAACCAAGATCGGATTCGCACGAATCAACGCATCGCTTGAGACCATGTGCTCGTGGAGTGCATGCCCAAAAATGTATGTGCGAACGGCCTTCAGCGAGGTCAGCTGTGTCTCATCTCCGGCCTCGCAGGCAGCCCGTGTCTGCTGCTCCAACGCCCGAGGCGTAGCGACCAAGAGGCCTCCCTCATCGAGCATCGCGAGCGCATCCTGCTCACGCGTGCGACGCGACGGAAGCTGCTCGAACGAGGGCCCAAGCTCGCGCTGCCAGATCGCGTGTTGGCGTGCTGCAATCGCTGCTTTGGCATGCGGAAAAGTCAGCCAGACCATGGCGTTGAAGAAGTCGTGGTAGTTCGCCGCACGCGTGGGCAGAACGCCCAAGCCGTCGATGCGCGCGTCGTAGAGCGAGTCACGCGAACGTGCGCCTGGCCGTGCGCGACGGTGCTTGGTTTTGGGCGCCTGCAGCTCACACAAAAGCGGCATGCCTGAGGCGTTCGTCAGGCCGCGCGAACGAAAGAGCGCGTTCAGATCCTCCATCGTCGGCCAAGCCTCGAAGGAGTCGAAAGGCATCAGGGCATCGCGAAGGGTCGCGTGTGCGAGTTGGTGCGCGAGCGGCTTCCAGCGCGTCTCGGGCTTCAGCACTTCGAGGCGCGTCGTCACGGCTTGGCGCTGGCTTCGATCTGCTTGATGTCGCGCAGTGCCTCGGCGATCAGCTCACGGCACTCGTTGCGCCGGATGTAGAGCAGGTACGACTGCGTGGCGTAGAGCGCAGGCGTGCAGAGCACACCGATCACGGCATAGACCTTCCCGAGAAGGAAATGCGCGGGGATCGTCAAGAGGATGAACCCAAAGAGATAGTGGCGTTTGTTCCACTGCGTTTGGATCGTCTTGAGCTCGTTCTCGAGTCGCTTCACTTCCGTTTGAAGTAGCAACACGCGGCTAGCAGAGGACATGCGCAGCTTCTTCCCTCATCGATGGAGGCGAAGCAACGAAGGGGGCTCACGGCACAAAGCGAAGCCATGCATCAACACCATGCAAGGTGACCGTCAGCGCGCCCTCGCGACGCTCCACTAGAAAGCCATCCTGCACGCGCCGCGCGTAACCATCGCCCTCTGCCGTCACGGTGAACGCGACAAGGCCGGGCGGTGTTTGCACGGTGCGTGTCTCGCCGGGTTGAAGCGTCAATGAGGGCAGTGCGCTCAGATGCGGTGCACCGCGCGGCGCTTCGATCGCGACGCGCTCCATCGCATGCGCAAGCGCCTCGGCATCCACGCCCTGCCCTTCGATCGCGTGCACGACGACGACAATGTTCTGCACCGAAAACGCTGCCAAAACAGCACTTCCTGGCGCACCTGCACGAAGGAGCGTGCCCGCTTGTTCCACGCCCTGCGAGGCCAGCGTCGGCGCCATCGCACGCAGCACCTCGGAGGCATCGTGTGCCGACGAGAGCACGCGTACATCCACAAGCGCCGCGGCCTGACCCTGCCTTTGGAGCGAGACACGCACGGCCTCACGCACATCCACAGGCACGCGCACTTCACCGAGCGCAAGGCCACTCGCCTGCACGAGTGCATCAAGCGGAAGGCCCTGTCGAAGGCTCGTGGATTGCGCGGTCGCCGCGCTCACGCACGACGAGACGATGAGCCACATGGCGAGCGTGAACACGAGGCGAAATGAGTTCATCGGATCCTCACGTTGTCGTCGCGCTCGGTGACGATGTTGGTGGGCTCGGGCGAGAGCGCTGCGAGATAGGTCATCGGTGCGAGGCCCGTCACGTAGCGGAGCGTGAAGGGCGCCATCGTGGGCATTCCGTCGCCATCGACGGCAAGCGTTGCATCCCAGGTCTGCACATCGCGCGAGTTCACGATCGCGTGGTAGCGGAAGCTGTTTCGTCCGCTCTCGAAAGGAGACGCGGTGAACTCAGAAGCGCCGATGCCGCGCAGATAGTTGAGACGAAAGCCGCCCGCAGAGCGATGCGTGAGGATGCGGTAGCGGAAGTCGAGGCCGATCATGTTCGCGTAGCTTGAGACGATCGACGCGGCGTCGGAGCAGTTGATCACCGAGCCGTTGCGACGCTCTTGGAAGGCCTGCATGTCGAAGATGCCCTGGCCCCAACCGTCGAGGTAGTTGCTGTAGACCGACGCGCCCGAGACGCGGTCGTAGCGAAGGCCGCTCTCCTCGTAGACACCGCGCACGATGGCCGCGCCCACGCCTGCTTGGTCGCTCGCGGTGCCGTCTACCCAGCGCGTGATCGTGTCGACGACATCGACCCAGGGGCGATGGGGCAGGTCACTGCGCGCGAACGTCGGCACACCGGCGAGGCCATAGAAGCGCAGCGTCACTTCGAATGCGCCGGGCATCGGCTGCCACGCGCCTCCGCGCACGCGCACCTCAAACGTGAACGCGTAGCGCGCATCGACGCGATCGACGGACGTCACCGGTGCACCACGCATCGTGATCGTCGCGTCATCTTCAAAGGCGCTCGCGCCCACATTCGTGAGGCCCTCCGGCGCAACCACGCGGACTTCCACCGCGCGCGGTGAGCCGCCTGCATTCATGCCAGGAAGATCGCTGCTCAGATGCAGGGCGAAGTCGACGGAAGAGCCGTGAATCCATGCGGTTGGGAGGTTGTAGGTGTCGCGCTCGGCCGCGCCGTTGCGCTCGAGTGGAGGGCTCGTGAGTGAGGCCCACGGCATCGGCACTTCACGTGCGCTTCCGTCTGCTTGCACGAGCGCAGAGGCCGCGCCTTCGCTTGCATCGGCGCCCATGCGGAAGGGCGTGAATGTGATCGGCATCTCGAAGAAGCCATCACGCTGGCCGCCCATCGCGCGGTAGAGCAGAGGCTGACGCGCATCCGGGTCGCCAGAGAGATCGATGCGATCGATGCCAACGCGAAGCACCTCGCCTTGCGCCGTGGTGCGCGCGAGCACCGCGCCAGAGGCATCGATGATCTGGCCCTCGATCGTCAACGCACCGGGCGTCACGAGCGCGCCGGAACTATCGCGAGCGTCCCAATCGATCACGCACGCGCTCTCGCGCACCGTGCCCGCGATCGTGCGAACCAGGCGCATCTCGCGGCGAATCTCCGCGCGGCAAACTTGTGTCGCACTCGACCGGTACACGCTGAAGCGAAGCGGCCAGCCGTCGAAGCCCTCGAGCTGCGGATCGACCGCCGAGAGCCATGCATCGCTTGGATGAATCGCTGGGGCAGCAGTGCCGTTCGGCGTCATCACACCGAGAGGTCGCGCCTCGTAGAGCGGCGCGCTGCTCTCGCAGGCAACGAGGCAACACGTGAACGTGAGGGCAACAGAATCTGAACGAAGAGAGCGCGGCGCGGCCATGGTGGCTCCTCTCAGCAGTGAAGATTCGTACCGCGCATCGCCACCAAACCCCAAACAGAATACCGAGGGCTGCTGGTTCGTATCTATCGACAGATGCGCTACATCGAGCGCTTAGCCGGAGATCGACATGCTCGGAGACATCATCGTGGAGTTCGCTGCTGACCTCGTGGGAGACGCGCTCGGGTCGTTCGTCGAGAAACATTGGCGCAAGTCACTCGTGCTCTGCGCAGCGCTCGCGATGCCAGTGCTCGCTCCGGTTGCCTCCGCACAGCAGGTGCCCACGCCCGCACCTGTCGCGACACCGGCACTCACAGCGCAGATCGTCGCGGCACGCGTGCAGACCTTCTACGACCAGACGACCTCCGTGGAAGCACGCTTTCAGCAGCATTTCTGGAATCGCGTCTACGCGCGCACGCAGAGTTCGAGTGGGCGGCTTGTGATCCAGCGCCCAGGACGTGTGCGCTTCAACTACGACCAACCGCGCGGCAAGGTCGTTGTCTCCACGCCCGCAGGCTTTGTCTTCTACGAACCGAACGAAGACGGCAGCCCCGGACAATTTCTTCGCGGCACCTCCGACGCGGCTTCGAGCGCCCTTGGATTCCTCAGCGGCACCGCGCGTCTCGATCGCGACTTTCGTCTCTCGCTTCGTGCGCCCGTCGCGGGCCAACCTCCGAACACCGATGCACTTGAGCTGCGTCCGCGTCGCTCGGACCCGAGCTTTCGCCGCATCGTTCTCTACGTCGACAACCGCACGCAGAGCCTGGGCGTCGTGCGCCGCGTCGCCATTGAAGACCCGGATGGAAACTGGAATCGCTTCGACTTCAGCGACTTTCAGTTCGACCACGCGGTGAGTGCCTCGACCTTCAACTTCACCCCGCCTGCTGGCGCGCACGAGATCAACGCGCCCACAGCCACACCGGCACCTCCGACGGTCGGCCCGGCAACGCCCGCGCACTGATCGCGACACGCATCGAAACAAAGCCACCCTGATTGCAAGGGTGGCTTTGTCATATCCGGATATGAATCCAATCGTATTGCGATAAGACTCAGCCTGCGTTCAGGCTCATCGTCACGCGCACATCGGCTTTGATCTTGAGTGCGCCGAGCATGGCGCTGTAGGGCTTGATGCCGAAGTCGGGCTGGTGAATCGTCGTCTCGGCGCGCCACTGGCCATCTTCGAGGCGCGCTTCAATGCGGATCGGGCGTGAGCGACCTGCGATGGTGAGCGTGCCTTCGATCGTGGCCTGCGTCTCATTCACCGTCGGCTTTCCCTCGAAGCGAATCTCGGGGTAGCGCGCGCTCTGAAGCACATCGGCGGCAATGTTTTTCTCGATGGTGGTTTTGTCCTTCTCGCTGATCGCCCCGGGCTTGGGCGCATGGCCCTCCATCGCGTGAAGCACGCGAAGCGAGCGCGCGAAGAACGTGGCGCGGACCATCTCGTCTTCGACCTCGATCTTGAAGACGGGGACATCGATCTCAAGGTCATGCGCGACCGCAGAGAGAAGGCCCTCTTTGAAGGTGAAGACTCGAACCTTGGCGTTCTCCGCCGCGAACTTCGTGGACGTCATGCTGGAGACGTTGGCACCGCACGACGAACTTCGCGAGCGGGCTCGCTCACGCGCGATCGATTGCCCGGATGAGCACGAGCACGAGCACCGCGTAGCCCATCGCGTGTCCGAGCTGAACGCCTGAGGGCCCGAGCGAGAAGCCCAACGCAAGGGTGAAGAAGAGCGCGGTGGCGAAGGCGAGGAGCGCAGCCTGGATCGACCCGCGCAGGGCGACCGACATGCCGATCGGCAGGCCCATCACGGCGATGTATTGGAGCGGCGAGAAGAGCGCGGCGCGCGTGAGTGCATGGGTGAATTGCGCCGCAGGGACGCCCATGAGCCCTGCGATCACGCCCTCGCTCAAGACCGCACACAAAGAAGCGAGGATGGCCAAGACCGAGGCCGTGATGACCCAACGCGCAATGCGTCCGCGGGTGCTCCAAGGGGTGTGCGTCCAGCGCGCGAGCACCAACGTGCCGAGAAGCCACGGCACCTGCAGGCCCGTGCGCGTGATGAGCGTGGCGCACTCGAGTTGGCCCGTGACCTCGCCGCCAAAGAGCATGCGCAAGACGACGATGTCGAGCGTGCCGAGCCAGAGCGCGGTGACGCCGAGCACAAAGTAGGGAAGCGTCTTCTTCAGCTCGGAGAGCCAGAGCGACGTGCGCGGCCAGGTGGGTCTCAGCGCGGGATGACGCGCGAGCGCAGTCACGAAGACAGCGATGAATGCGACGCCGGAGAGCGCGAAGGCTTGCGTCACTTGAGAGGGCTCGCGTGCGCGCAGCGAGAGTGTGATCAGGGCCACACCTGCGAGCGTGAAGGCCGTCGATTCAAGCCACGGCTTTCCCCAGCCGCGCAGGCAGAGCCAGGCCACCGTCGCTACGTGCTGCGCGAGCGCGCCTGCGCCCAAAAGCAGCGCTGTGGACGTGTCTTCACTCGTGAGGATCAACACCGGAAGGACCACGAGCGAGGCTGTCCCGGCCGTCATCAGAAAGAGCGCGTGAAGGTCCGCGACGTCGCCTTCGACTTCTCCCTTTGCGTGCGCGGCTTGCACCATCGCGCGATCCGGAAGGCCCAAATGCGAAAGCGAAAAGAGGAGGCCCACGAGGGCCAGTGAGCCCGTTGCCGCACCGAGTGCTTCTGCGCCACCGAGGGCACCGAGGCGCATCTTCATCACGAAGTACGCGAGCTTGAAGAGCGCCGTGCTCAGTGTGAGCGCGAGGGCCGAGAGCGCGAGCGGGCGTCCCCGAAGCGTCATGCCGCGAGGGTTCGTTGGGCCTGTCGTGCTGCGGCGGCGAGCGTCTTTTCGTCGAGCATGTTGCGACGCGCGAGCACGGGGATGAGGTAGTTCGAGACCTCTTGGAAGGAGTTCACGTCGGGGTCGAGTTGCTTGCCGATGCCCTCGGCCGTCACGAGCCCAACCATCATCAGCGTCATGTCGGGCACGGGGCGCACGCCGTGTCTTCGGCCCACCTCGAAGAGGTGATCGATGAGCTTGCGGAACTCCAGATCCTTGGCGCTCATCGCGCGAAACTCATTGGAGAAGATCGTCACGTCTTGCTCAAGCGCGACCCAGTTCACCTGGCCATCGATGTAGCGATGGTAGCTGCGCAGGTGATGCATGAAGTCTTCGACATCGCCCAGGGCAAGGCAGCGATTGAAGTCGATGTAGTGCTCCAGAAGCTCGTCTGTGAGCTGCTTGGTGAGGCCCACATCGAAGATGCAGATCGTGCCGTCTTCTTCGATGACGAAGTTGCCCGGATGCATGTCGGCGTGAAGGAAGCCGTCGTCGAAACACATCTGGAGAAAGGCTTCGCGAAGGCGCGCAGCGAGGTCGGGAAAG
>JBILQT010000432.1:0-4908 GCA_044373065.1 Sandaracinaceae bacterium | reverse complement strand
TGCTTGATATGCGCCTCATCGATCAGCCGATCGATGCACGACCCCTCCTTCGTCTCGAAGAGCCCCCTAAGGCGAATGGCCAACCCCACATCGAGGCCCACTCATGAGCACGCATCGCGGTTTCCCGTCTCTTCTTCGCCGCTACTCCAAAAACCCCATCCTCTCGGCACTCGACTGGCCTTATCCAGCGCACACCGTCTTCAATCCAGGCGCGACCACGCTGGCCGATGGGACGACGCTCTTGCTCTGCCGCGTGGAGGACCGGCGCGGTCACTCTCACCTCTGTGCTGCGCGCTCCGCGAACGGCATCGACGGCTGGGTGATCGATGAGAAGCCGACCCTCCAATCCGAGCCCGAGAAGCATCCCGAAGAGCTTTGGGGCGTTGAGGATCCACGCATCACCTACCTCGCGGAGATGAAGCAATACGTCATCGCGTACACGGCCTACAGCCGCAGCGGGCCAGGCGTTGCACTTGCGCTCACGGAGGACTTCAAGACCTTCGAGCGCTGCGGTCTCGTCATGCAGCCAGACGACAAAGACGCGGCCGTCTTGCCTCGCCGCATCAACGGAAACTTCGCGCTCATCCATCGCCCGTGGAGCGACTCCGGCTCGCATATCTGGATCTCCTACTCGCCGGATCTCCGCAACTGGGGCAACCACAAGATGATGCTCAGCGCGCGCAAAGGCGCCTGGTGGGATGCGAACAAGATTGGGCTCTCGCCGCCTCCCATCGAGACCTCACGCGGCTGGCTGATGATCTATCACGGCGTGCGTCACACCCCCGCGGGCTGCCTCTATCGCCTTGGCCTTGCGCTCTTCTCGCTGGAGGAGCCAGAGGTCTGCTTGCTTCGCGGAGACGAGTGGATCTTCGGCCCCGAGGCCCCCTATGAGCGCGAGGGCGATGTGGGCAACGTGGCCTTCCCCTGCGGCCTCACGCTGGGCGCCGATGGCGACACGATCAACCTCTACTACGGCGCGGCCGACAGCAGCATCGCGCTCGCGCAGGGCAGCGTGAAGGAGATGCTCGAGTGGTTGGATCGCAACGGCGTTCCGGCGATTCCGGTCGACCCTGCTGCATCGCCCACGGTGTAGGCGGGTGCTGCTGGATATGAAAAGGATAGTGTTGAAATAGTGTAGAAACGTCGCGGCCTGCCGGTGAGGGGAGCACTTGCTGGTGCGCCCTGCACTGCGGCGTCGTATACGCGAGCGATGGAGCCGAGCCCGAGTCCCGAGTTCATCGCCGCACGACGTCGCAGGATCATCTTCCTCTCCATCACCGCGGCCATCGCGCTCGGCATCCTGTATGCGTTTCGGGAGGTGCTCGCGCCCTTCGCGGTGGCACTCGTGGTCGCCTATGTCTTTGCGCCGGTGGTGGAGCGCATGGAGCGCATTCGCATCGGCAAAAGGGCGATGCCGCGTTGGGCTGCCGTGCTGACGCTCTACCTCTCGCTCCTCGGCACGATGGCAGCGAGCATTGGTGTGGGTGCGCCGCTCTTGGCGCGTGAGCTTCGTCGTCTTGGGCAAGAGGCGCCGCAGATGCTGGCAACGGCACGCGACGAGTGGCTGCCGATGATCGACTCGCTGGTGCAGAGCGCGAGCGTCACGAATGAGCCAGCGCCTGAGGCTCTGCCTGTGGTCCCTGGTGAGCCCGAGGCAACCTCGATCGAGATTCGTCCGCGTGCGGATGGCAGCTACGAGGTGCGCTTGCCAGCGGCCGGCATCGAGGTGCAGCCCACCGACGATGGCGGCTTCTTGCTGCACCAAGGGACGCACGAGCCCGTCGAGCCAGCGAACCTCTCGGTGCAGATCACCGAGGCGATTCGACGTCAGATGCAGGAGGGCGAGCACAGTGCATCGAGTGCGCTCCAGACCGCGCAGCAGCTCGTTGCGGGCGTGGTGAACGGCATCTTCAAGTTCTTCATCATGCTCATGCTCTCGGCGTATCTGCTCATCACCAAAGACAGCATCCTCGGCTTCTTCCGCACGCTCATCGCGCCCAACCGCCGCGTCGAATTCGACCTCCTTCTTGAGCGCGCCGACAAAGGCCTCTCGGGCGTTGTGCGTGGCCAGCTCGTCATCTGCTTGATCAACGGCGTGCTCAGCGGCATCGGCTTCTACATCGCGGGGCTGCACTACTGGCCGGTGCTCACCGTGCTCGCGACCGTGCTCTCGATCATCCCGATCTTCGGCGCGTTCTTGTCGTCCGTACCGGCGGTGATCATTGGCCTTCAGCAGGGCATCGGCGTCTCGGTGTTCGTGCTCGTCTGGATCGTCCTCATTCACCAGATTGAAGCGAACCTGCTCAACCCGAAGATCATGGGCGATGCGGCGAAGGTGCATCCGGTGCTCGTTGTGTTCTCGCTCATCGCAGGCGAGCACTTCTTTGGCATCCTTGGCGCGCTCCTGGCGGTGCCCGTGCTCAGCCTCACGCAGAGCCTCTTCCTTCACTTCCGCGAGGTCGCGCTCGGTGTGCCTGCAAGCTCGACCATCTCGGGCATCCCGCGCGAGCTGCTTGTGCGTCCGGCGCCGACGAAAGACGACGACTCAAAGTCTGGCTGAGGCAGTTGTGCGTTGACGTTGGTGGGTAGGGCACCGATCCTCGCGCCGTGCGTCGAGACCACCTCATCCTTCACGTTGCGCTCTTCTTTTCTGGCGCAGCCGGCCTCATCTACGAGTCGTCTTGGACTCGCCTGCTGCACCGCGTTTTTGGTGTCGGAGACCTTGCCGTTGCGACCGTGCTCGCGACGTTCTTCCTCGGGCTCGGCATCGGCAACGCGCTGGCCGCGCGCTTCATCCCGAAGGTGAAGAAGCCAGCGCGCGCATACGCGATCTTGGAAGGCGCCGTGGGTGTCTACGCGCTGCTCTCGCTGCTGATTGTTCCAGGCCTCGGTGCGGCCTACGGCGCGCTTGGACCAGACTCCTCCTTCGCGACGCTCACGCTCGTGCGCTTCGCCCTCGCCGCGCTCGCGCTCCTGCCGCCGACCATCCTCATGGGTGCGACCTTGCCGGTGGTTGCGGAGGCCGCGAAAGACTTGGACTGGTCGCGCTCGGTCACGGCCTTCTACACAACGAACACGCTTGGTGCGGTGGCGGGTGCGGCGCTCGCAGGCTTTGTGCTCGTGCCGCAGTTGGGCACGCAGTCGACCGTCATCGTTGGTGCGGTGCTGAGCTTCGTTGCCGCGATTGTGGTGCTTGGCCTGCTCGGTGATTCCACCAAGGCCTCGCTCGCGACGGAGGAAGGCGCTGTGGAGACGGCGGCAGCGCATGGCCCGGGCGGTGACTCGCCGCTCATGCTTGCAGCGGTGCTGACGGGCCTGGCTGGCGGTGCCGCGCTTGGAAGCGAGGTGCTCTGGACGCGTGTGCTGCGCATCGTGGTGCACGGGACGACGCCAGCGTTTGCCGCGATGCTGGTGAACTACCTGCTGGGCATTGCGCTCGGTGCGCTCATCGCGCGCGCGCTCTCCAAGCGCTTCAACCCGGCGCTCATTCTTGGCCTGAGCCAGACCGTGCTTGTGATGCTGACGGGCCTTGCGATGGCGCTCGTTCCGTTTGCGCCGCGCCTCATCCCGATGCTGCGTGGTGAGCTCGACACGGTGCCCAATGAGACCTGGATCATCGGCGTCGTCTCGGGCGCGCTCCTGCTCCCGCTTGCGACCGTGCTCGGCACAGGCTTGCCGGCGACCTGGGCGATGGTCTCGCGCTCCGCCGACGCAGGCCGAGGCTCGGCCGTGCTGCTTGCCGCGAACACGATGGGCGGCCTTGTGGGCTCGCTCTGCGCAGGCTTCTTCCTGGTGCCGCTCTTGGGCTCGGAGGCCTCGCTGCTTGCCTTCGCCGCGATCAACGCGCTGGTTGCAGCCATCGCCCTTCGCAGCGCTGCACCAGGCGATGACTCGCCGCGCACGTTGGGTCTGCGCATCGGCGGCATCCTGCTTCCGCTCGTGGTCTTTGGCGGCGTGCTCATGGCGCGCCCCTCGATTGAGCTGCGCTTCCTCCTCGGCAACTCGCGCGACCCGGTGAACGCGATGGTGCGCGGGCCCAATCAGGCGTTCAACGAGCCCGTGGTTTACCTACGCGAGGGCCGCAGCACGACCGTCACCGTGTTGCGTCAGGGGCACGGCTTGAGCCTCTACAACGACGGTCGACCGGAGTCGGGATTCTCCTCAGGCACGCCCGGTTTCGGGCCTGAGCTCGTCTCGCTTGGAGGCCTGCCGGGCATCCTCGCAGCGGAGCGTCACAACGCGATGGTGATTGGTCTTGGCGGTGGACACACGGCGGCGATGGCGCTTGCGAGCGGCTTTGAGCACGTGCGTGTGATCGAGCTCGAAGAGGGCGTCGTCGAGGCCTCGCGGATGATCTACGAGGCGCGTCAGCGGCCTTTCCCGCTGAGTGATCCGCGTGCGCAGCTCGTCGTCGACGATGCACGCAACCAGCTCAACCTGATGCCGGCCGACTCGCTCGATGCGGTGATGTCGCAGCCCTCGCATCCCTGGCTTGCGGGCTCGAGCGCGCTCTACACGGTGGAGTTCTTCCGCGAGGTCGATCACGCGCTGCGCCCAGGCGGTGTGTTTGGCCTCTGGGTCAATCTCTTCCGCATGGACATGCCGCACCTGCGCTCGGTCGTGCGCACGCTGACGGAAGTCTTTCCGCATGTGAACGGCTTCATCTTCGAGGGCTCAAGCCTTGTGCTGATGGCCTCCAGCGAGCCGCTCCACTACGGCCCCGAGGCCGAGGCGCGCCTTCAGACGACCGACCAAGCGGGGCCCTTCTTCGCGCCGCATGGAATCGGCAGCCTCACGAGTGTCCTTGCGCACCTAGAGATGGATGACGAGACGGCCATCGCGTTCGGCGCGAGCGCACCGCTCATCGAAGACGACCGCCCGCTGCTTGAGCTTGAGCTCGCGCGCCTC
>JBILQT010000431.1:0-4922 GCA_044373065.1 Sandaracinaceae bacterium | reverse complement strand
CGAAGAAGGCAGCACGCGCCTGGGCCAATGCGTTCTACGCGCTGCGCGAGTCGCACGATGAGGTCACCGAGGTCGGCCGCTTCATCGACCGCAGGCGCGCGGACAAAGACGAGCGCTGGCCCTCGCTCTACGTGAACGTGAAGCGCAGCGGCAAGCGCAAGGGCGGCGGCGGTGGCAACGGCGAAGGCATCTGAGGCGAGCACCCCAGCCGAGTCTGAAAGAGGCGCGCATCCGAGACATCGGATGCGCGTCTTCGTTTGTCCAAGCCTCGCACTTCCACCTTCGTCTTCCGCGATGTCGCCAGTGCTCTACGATGCCGCCATGACCGTCCTGCCAAAGAACTACGAAGTGCATGTCAAGGGAGCCGTTGCGCACTACTGGGAGACCCTCGGCGTTCAAGGGAAGAAGCGGGCCGCTGGGAGCGCCGACCGAGGAAGCCGAAGCGCGGTGACGGGTGGAAAGCAGATGGATGGCTTCTGTCAGTTGGTTCGATGGGTCGTCATCGAGAACGGCATGCCAGCCGCAAGCGTTCACACGACCAACTCACTCGAACTACCGGGCTACTTTCGGCCAACGAAGAAGTGGGACCTGGTCGTCGTGCACGAGCATCGCCTCGTTGCGGCGATCGAGTTCAAGTCTCAAGCGGGCCCGTCATTTGGAAACAACTTCAACAACCGCACTGAGGAGTCGATCGGCAACGCGGTCGACATCGCGGTGGCTTGCCGTGAGGGAGCCTATGGCAGCACAGCGCCTCGACCTTGGGTGGGTTGGATCATGGTCGTCGAGGAATGTCCCGGGTCCACCAAGGCGGTGCGTGTGGATGAGCCGCACTTCAACGTGTTCGAAGACTTCCGCGGAGCATCCTACGCAGCGCGCTACGAATTGTTGATGCGACGGCTGCTGCTCGAGAAGCACTACGACGGCGCTTCGTTGCTCCTCTCACCGCGGGGCTCTGAGGGCATTTATCAGGAGCCAGCGGCTGACCTGTCCATGAAGCGATTCCTGGCGAGTTTGGGTGGCCACGTTCAGTCCTTCCTCGCGAGCTTCTGAGTCATCATGCAAACCAGCCTTGAACTGTCCGTAACCTTCCCGCGTGAGGTCTACGACTACGGCAACAGGACTTCGGGAGAGGTCCACGGCGTCGTCCTCACCAAGCCCCACGTCGTGAAACTCATCCTTGATCTTGCGGGGTACACCCTCGACCGTGATCTCACGTCGCTCACGCTTCTTGAGCCCTCTTGCGGAGAAGGCGCGTTCCTCGTTCCGGTCGTCGAGCGGCTCCTGCATTCGGCACACGAACGAGACGTCGATATCCGATCACTCGGTCCGGCGATCCGCGCGTTTGACATCGACGAGGCGCACGTTGAAGCCACGCGACGCGCGGTCGACGAAGTGCTTCGGCGCGGCCGTGTCCCGGCGCATGTGCGTCGCTTGTTGGTTCACGAGTGGGTCAAGGTCGGCGACTTCCTTCTGGCGACATTCGATCGCCCCATCGACATCTGTGTTGGGAACCCGCCGTACATCCGCATCGAGCAGGTGTCGCCAACGCTTCATGCGGAGTACCGGCGCCGCTATCGCTCGCTCTACGACCGCGCGGATCTCTACGTCGCCTTCATTGAGCGAGGGCTTGCGCTCCTGAGCACCCACGGTGTTCTTTCCTTCGTGTGCGCAGACCGGTGGGTGTTGAACAAATACGGCGCACCACTCCGAAGGATCGTCGCGGAGGACTACCAGGTGCGTTGCTACGTGGACTTGCACAAGGCGTCGCCCTTCGAGTCCGACGTGATCGCGTATCCCTCCATCTTCGTATTGGCGCGCGGCAACACCGCCGCAGTGCCCGTTGTCACGCTCTCGTCGGGCTCGGCGGAGGAATGCCTTCAGGTTGTCTCCGCCCTTGCACGCAAATCGCCCGCTTCGTCGTCAGGCGTCAGCGTGGCCTGGTACGAGAACTGGTTCCGGGGCGATGAGCCTTGGACGATGGGTTCCCCAGAGCAGCGCTCCGCATTGCGAAGTCTCGAAGAGAGGTTCGAGCCGATCGAATGTTCCGCTCATGTTGGAATCGGCGTGGCGACGGGGCTCGACAGGCTCTTCATCGTTCCCTCGGACATCGACATCGAGAGCGACCGACTCGTGCCCTTGGTCATGCGCGACGACATCGAAGGTGGTCGCGTTCGCACATCGAAGCGCAGCGTCATCAATGCGTTCCAGTCGAACGGCGGCGTAGTGAATCTCGACGAGTATCCGAAGCTCGCTGCTTACCTGTCGAAGCACGCCTCCGAGATTCGAGGTCGGCATGTCGCGAAGAAGAATCCCAAGGCCTGGTTTCGAACGATTGACCGCGTGTACCCGGACCTTGTCTCGAAGCCGAAGTTGCTCATCCCTGACATCGCAGGCGCGAACGAAGTCGCTTTCGAACCCGGGCATTTTCACCCGCACCACAACCTCTACTTCGTCACTTCAGACGTGTGGGACCTCGAGGTTCTCGGGGGGCTGCTGAGTTCTCGTGTCGCACTCTTCTTCGTGTGGTCGTACGCGCTCAAAATGCGCGGCGGCTACCTTCGCTTCCAGGCGCAATACCTTCGACGCATTCGCCTGCCCGACCCTCTGCGGCTCCCCAAGGCGCTCGCTCAGCGAATCCGTAAGGCATTTCGCCTTCGAGACTTTCCGCGCTTGGACGAACTCGCGCTAGAGGCCTACGGCCTCGAATCGCTGCCGCCTTTCGACTTCGTCGATACGCGCAAGTAGTCATCGCCCAGCGTCCAAACCAGGCGCGCATCCGAGAGATCGGGTGCGCGTCTTCGTTTGTCCGGCTTACAACCTCTCGCGTCCACCGCGCACAGCCTCTACGCAGGCTTGAAGTCCTGCGCTTTGGTTGGGTCAGAGCCATCGGGCAGGAGAAAAGTCCTCACCGCAGCCAGTGGGCAACCTCCCTTCAGGCTTGAAGTCCTGCCGTTTGGTTGGGGATCAGCCTCCGGACAAGGTTTTTCGCTGGCTAGAGACCTCACCCACGGCCTCCGTGCAGGACTTTTTGGTCGTTGGAGACCTCACTTGCAGCCTCGGCGCAGGACTTTTTTCCTGCGGATAGGTTGATGTGGGGGGAGCGGACCAGGATTTAGTCCTGGAGGGAGGCTGGTGGATGGGCGCGGTCGAAGCGTTTTTGCCTGTCGGGAGGTTGCTGGGCAGCGCGCGGCAGGATGCGGGGCCTGGAGCTTGGCCACGACGGCGCCAAGGCTGACGTACGGAACTACCCAGAAGGCCACCGCACGAGGCCACGTGCACGCTCGCGGTCGAGAAGGCATCGAGCGCCAACGCGGCGTCCAGCCATCTCACTCTCTTCCGCCTGTCTCTCCCGATGATGAGAGCCGAACAAGCAAACGACTGGACCGTATCCGGCGTTGGCGCTCGGTCGGCGCTCTTGCGTGCGAGGGCTACGTCATCTCGCTCGCCGCCTTCTGGGTAGTCGGACCACGGCGCAAAGGACGACGTGCGGAAGCACCCAGAAGCGCAGCGCTCGATGAAGCCTACGGTGCTTGGGGCGTGACGCGCACGGCGCGAACCCGCCGAGGCGAGGCGTCCACAATCTCCAGCGTGGGCCCGTTGGGGATGACGAACTTCTCGCCCTTCGCGGGGATTCTCCGCGCCAGCCCCACAGCGAGCCCGGCGACCGTGCTCCATTCATCCGTCTCAGGGAGACCAAGTTCGAGCGTGCGATTCACCTCGCGCAGCGTCGCGCTTCCCTCGATCAAGTAGCTGCCATCGGGCTCAGGATGCACGCCTTCTGCGGCGCTTGTTCCGCTGGCCTCACCAAAGAGTTCCTCGGCCAAGTCCTCGCGCGTGAGCAGGCCTGCGGTGCCGCCGTGCTCATCGACAACAATCGCGAGCTCGGCGCCATGCGATTGCAGCGAGCGAAGCGTCTCGATGGCACGCATCGACTCGGGCACGAAGGTGATCGGACGCGTGAGACCGACGAGCGTGGTGTGCCCCGCAGGGTTGGTGAATGCGTCGCGCACCGAGACGTAGCCCACGATGCGATCGACGGTGCCCTCGAAGACAGGAATGCGGGCGTGGACGACGTCGCTCACAAAGCGTCGAAACTCTTCGAGCGTCGCCTCCTGACGAATCGCTTGCATGCGATTGCGCGGGACCATCACCTCGTAGGCGCGCAGCTCGTTGAGATCCATCGCGCGTGAAGCGATCTCGCCAACACGCGGATGAAGCACGCCCGCATCGCCAGCCTCTTCGAGCATCGCCTTCAGCTCATCCGACGACACGCGTGCCTCGGTGAACGAGGTGCGATCGCCAAAGAGGCGCAGCACCAAGTTGGAGCTCTGGGTGAGCAACCAGACAAGGGGACGTGCAACCCAGGCAAGCATCAAGAGCGGGCGGGAGACCCTCAGCGCGTACGACTCGCCTGCACGCAAGGCGAGCGACTTCGGGACGAGCTCACCCAGCACGAGCGACGCAAACGAGAGCCCTGCAACCACCACGACGAACGCAACGGTGTGCCCTTGGGCGCCGAGCCAAGGCGTGAGCATTGGACCCAATCGATCCGCAAGCGTGTCGCCTCCGTAGGCCGCTGCCGCAGCACCGACCACGGTGATTCCAATCTGCACGGTCGCGAGGAAGCGCTCCGGGTTGGCGCGCAGCTCCGCCATCGCGCGCGCACCTGGGTGGCCCTCCTGCAGCAGCTGCTCGATGCGCGTCTTGCGCACGGTGACCGTCGCGATCTCGGCGCCCGAGAAGAGGCCGTTCACCAAGACCAGGGCAAGCAGGATCAACAGTTCGGTCAGCATCGGATGCGTATAGCGCGCAACGATCAAGGGGACGCACGAAGGGTCTCGCTCTGCGCCTTCTGGGTGGTCGGCATACCCGGCCGTGACGGCGCCAAGGCTGACGTGCGGAAGTACCCAGAACGAAGCGAG
>JBILQT010000430.1:0-4937 GCA_044373065.1 Sandaracinaceae bacterium | reverse complement strand
CAACAACCTCGGCCCTGGGCACGAGAGCGAGGCGCCTTTCGAGAGCGACCCGAGCTTTGAGGCTGAGGTCGCGGCCTGGGCTGCGCATCACAACGTCACGCCGGCACATGCCGCAGTCGCGCTCGCCTTCCTTGTCTACGGGACGCAGCACGCCGGTGAGTTGAGCGACGAGGCGCGCACCTGCATCGAGGTGCTTCGCCAGGAGCGCACGGTGGATTCGCTTCCGCATGACGCGCGCGGCATCTGGCTTCGTGAGCTCGCGACGCGCCTTGGCGGCTGACGCATCGGCGTGGTCGATCGAGATGAGGGTGCTAAGCGGCGGGCCATGTTGACCCGCCGTTTTGCTTTTCTTGCGCTGTGTTTCTTGGGTGCCTGCGAGACCGCAGCGCCGCCGCCCGATGCGGCCGCTACCGACGATGCCTTCGGGCCGGATGCGCCGCTCGTCGAGGATGCGTTCGCGCCTCTGGCGGAGGACGCGCCCCGCGACGCGTTCATGCGCACATCGTCGGGCGGCTCGGGGGGCCTGCCTTGCACGCGCATGGGCACCGTCTCGGGCGTCCCGTACTGCGTCGCGCAGGTCGGCTCCGTCGAGATGAAGATTGTTGAGCCCACCGCGAGCACAGGCCCGATGCGCCTGGCGGTCTACGTTCACGGCGATGGTGCACGCGCCTACACGGGAGACACGGTGGTGCGTCTTCAAGCGCCCTGGGCACGCGGGGCCAACGTGCTCTATGTCGCTGCGCTCGCACCGAATCGCTGTGCTTGGTGGCTGCGCCCCTCGCTGCCCGCCTGCGATGGCGCCATCACCGCCGCGGACCGGGACGATGCCGGCGAGAACGCGGCGGCCCTCCTCGCCGCGATCGAGGCCCTTCGCGCTGGCTGGGATATCCGCGAGGACGTGACCTACCTCGGCGGCTCATCGGGCGGCTCCGTGTTTCTTCAGGGCAGCTTCATCCCGCGCTACGGCGATCGCATTCGCGGCGTCGTCGCCCTCGGCTGCGGTGGCGATGCACCCTGGGCGCCCTTCGCCTGGTCGGTCACGCCAACCTCGATCGGGCCCACCGCGCTCTTCACCAACTACGGCGATGCCGACATGCTCGTCCCCGACATCGAGCGCGGCACTGCGGCCTACGAGGCGCTTGGCTTCCCGGTGACGACCAACGTCTTGCCTGGCGTCGGCCACTGCATGTTCGATCACATCGGCTGGGTGCGCGACACCTGGCAGGCGCACTGAGCGCGCTCTGACACCCTCGCGCCGACACGAAAAAAGGAGCCTCTCGGCTCCTTTCGTCTTTGGGTCTTCTTCGTCGATTGGGGCGCTTCACTCGCCTTCGGCGAAGAGGATCGCGCAGTTCTTTCGGTCGGACATTCTCATGCGGCTGCAGAGCTCCACGAGGTCCTCGTCGACATCGACGACAGCGCCCTCGGTCGCCTTGCCCGTGTGCTCATCGTAGCGGCACGCGCGGAGGGCAACCCAGCGCCCGCGGTACTTCTGGCACTCGCAGATTTCCTCCCAACGCATGCAGCCAAGCTCCTCGTGGCCCTCTTCGGCCTCAAGCGCTGCGCTCGTCGGGAATACGCCGGAAGTGCGGCCTGGTTCGGTCTCAATGTTGGCGTCCTTTGCGCGTGGCCAACCTGTCCAAAGACCCATTCGTACGTCGTGCTCCTTTTCTGCCTTCTATGCCTCGGTGCGCCTCAGGGGCGCTCGAATCGAGGCTTCCATCCCGGGCAGAGCTCGCATGCATTGCGAGGCGGGATGGCTTCGTCTTGATCTGGTTCGCGTGCAGTTCGTTGCGTTGCGGATGTTGGGGAGACAGCGGTCTTGCGAGGAATGCGTGCTGCGGAACCAAACGTAAGCGAAGGGAACAGTGTCACTCCGCGTTTCGGATCATGCAAGCCGTTGGGGTGGACGTGCCGTTCGCGCTCGGAGTGGCGATGCCGAGGTGCGCAAGTTAACCCTCGCCGCGCATGACCCTTCGCTCGCTTGTCCTCGCATGCCTCGCCGCGCTCCTCTTTGGCGCGTCCCTCACAGGCACGACCTCGCGCGCACAAGAGCGCTGCGTCAGCGGCTTCACCTGCGATGACCCGGAGTGGCGCTTCACCTATCCCTCGCGTCGCGTGAAGGTCGTCTTGCTCGCAGGCTCGATCGGCGCCTTTCAAGACGAGCCCTACGGCCGCTTGATCCACGAGTGGTGCGAGAACGCCGAGGTGCGCAACCTCAGCCACGTGGGCTTTGGCGCCTACCAGCTGCACCAAGTCTTCCAGGACGAAGTCATGCGCAACCCGCGCTTTCCCTTTGGCACCGATGGGCTTGAGCTCTGGGTGCTCTGGAATGGCGGGCTCAACAGCGCGGCCTCGGCCAACCGCACCAACCGCTATATCCGCCGCGTCTTTGTCGATGCGCATCGACGCAACATGCGCGTCGTCGGCATGACGCTCTCGCCCTGGGGCTCGCTCCGCGATGAGCGTCGTTGGGGTGGTGCGGGCGCGCTCGAGACGTTCAGCAACACGCGCTCGATCGTCGACATGGTGATGGGCACCGCGACGCCGCGTGACGCGCTCGGCCCCTTCGTCAGCGACCGCACGGCACCCGATGCGGCCTGGGCCACCAACGAGCTCGCCGATGTGCGCATCAACCTCTTCGACTCGACCCTGCGCGATGCGAACGCACCCGTGCGTGATGTCGCTGCGATGCGCGCGTTGGTCGAGCGCGATGCACGTTGGCGTCGGCAGACCGAGGGCCTCGCACCCGCCGCACGCACGCAGCGCCTCGATGCGGACGCGCGCCTCTTGAGCGAGCTGCCGCGCTGGTTTCTTCGCCCCGAGGTACGCGGCTTTGATCCGATTCATCCGAACCGCGCGGGGCATCGCGAGATTGCGCGCCTTGCCTGTCCAAGGCTGCCAGCGAGCTGGGGATGTCACTGCCCTGCGCAGTGAGTGACTGAGACCTGGCGTCCGCGAATCAGTTCAACCGATCCCGGCGCCCATCCCGCGCCCTCCGCGATCGGTTCAACCGATGCGGGTTGTCTCGCGCCCCCCTCCGCGTTGGCTCCGAGGGCGCCAGATTCCTTCCCCTTGCGGTGCCCCCATCGGTTCAACCGATGCGATCCGCGCGATCCTCGCCTTCGCGTTGGCTTCGAGGTCAACAGGGCATGCCTTGAGGGCCTCCCCCATCGGTTCAACCGATGCGCGCGCATCCCTCATGCCCTCCCGCATCGGTTCAACCGATGCCCGTGCGCATCACGCCTTGGGCGGCTTGGCTTTTTTGGGGGTCGCAGGGCCGAGGTTGCGGTTCAGCAAGACCCAGCGCGCAGCGAGCGTCGGGTCCCTGCGATCGAGGTAGCGCCCCGCGGCAACGATGTCGTCGTGCACCGCACGCAGCGCATAGAACGCCGCAGACCAGGCCTTTGCAGCCTCCTTCGTGTCGGGCCGCTCGCCACCCGCGCGCGCCACGCGAATCGCCGAGGCCAGCCGCGCGGCATCCGCAGCATCGGTCGCACGGTACTTCCGCACATCGACGCGCACCGCCGCCGCATGCGTTCCGTAGAGCGCCTGCAGCCCCTCCAGATCCGCCGCGAGATCCGCGTAGCCCGCGCCCCGACGAATCGCCGCGAGCTGGTCCTGCACCTCGGCGTTCTCCTCCAGGTTGTAGGCAAGGCAGTCGAGCATGCGCGTACGCAGCGCCACCGCGTCGGTCACCACCGAGAGCGGCACAAGCGCATCGCCCTCGGCCGACCCAACCAGCGAGTACGCATTCCGCGTGCGCTTCGCCTCCGCCACGAGCCCCGGATACGCATCCAGCTGCGCCGCGCTCAACTCCTCCGGCGGCACGCGAAGCAAATGCGCCCGCACCGCTGGCTTCCTCACGAGCGTCAACGTCGCCTCCGCAATCCCCAGCACCGACCCAGCCTCCACACTCGGCGCACGCTTCTTGGCGGCCGTGGAAGACGAAGAAGCAGACGAAGCGCGACGTGTGGCCATGTGAGAATTCCTTGCTGGAGGGTGGGGATTGGGATGCGGGGTGAAGGGTAGGGCGAGAAGCGTGTTGGTTTCCAGTGCGGAGTTTGGCCACCATGCGCGGCATGACGCGTCCCTACGAAGCGCTTCTCTCGGATGACCCGGCATGGCCGCACATGCAGGCGATGGTGGCGGCCGCGCGGAACGCGGTGGAGGTTCTGCCGAGCACATCCGACGCAGCGAAGGCGTGTCTTGCGGCACTGCAGGTGACGACGCGCTCGACCCTGGGCGCGCTCGCGCATGAGACCGGTGGTGTGCTTGTGGATGGCGGCTTTGTGCGCGTGCTTGGAGGTGGTCACGCGCGCCTTCCGCGTGCCCTCGGAGGTTGGAATGCGACGCTCGGTGTGCACGCAGGCGAGGCGCTCTTGGTGGGCGACGATGCGGTCGGTGGCGCGTTCGCGATCAACGCGGGTGCACTCGGTGAGGCCGTCGGCAACGTGCACTATTTCGCCCAAGACACGCTGCGCTGGGAGGACACGGGGCTCGGTCATTCCGATTGGTTTGCATGGCTGCTCTCAGGCGACCTTGGGCAGTTCTATGCATCGATGCGCTGGCCGTCTTGGCAGGCCGATGTCGCCGCACTCTCGCCCGACCGAGCGTTTCATTTTCACCCGCACCGAGCCGAGCCTCCATGTGGGCGCGCGATCGCGGCGCGCCGTGCCGCTTGTTGAGGTGCTCACGTTGGGTTGGCAGGCGATGCGTCGCTGAGCGTCCGACTCGGAGACAGCGCCCGAGACAGAGTCAGCGACCGATTCAGCGACCGATTCAGCGACCGAGACAGAGTTAGCGCCAGCGACGTTTCCAACCACGCAGCAGCGACCGAACTTGCAGCAGCGTCCAGCCACAAAGTCGTGCCCCAGTGCGCTCACACCCAACTCGAAACGGACCGGGTCGCAAGGAGATACGTCAGCAGGTGTTCT
>JBILQT010000062.1:0-29735 GCA_044373065.1 Sandaracinaceae bacterium | reverse complement strand
GCGACCCTCGATGAGCTCAAGGGATGCGCCGCCGCCTGTCGACACGTGAGAGAACTTCGATGCGAGCCCAGCCTCTTCGACGGCCGCGACGCTGTCACCGCCACCGACGATGGTGAATGCATCGATGAGGTCAGCGAGTGCGTGTGCGACGCCGTTGGTGCCCGCCGCAAAAGGTGCCTTCTCGAAGAGCCCCATCGGGCCATTCCAGAAGACCGTGCGTGCGCCCAAACAAGCCGCTGCCGCTGCCGCAACCGAGGCCGGCCCAATGTCGAGCGCCATGTCCAGCGGGGCAATCTCGTCGACCAGCTTCAGCGTCCCGCTTGCCGCGGTGAGGCTCTCTGCAACCACAACATCCGTCGGCAGCACGAGCTTCACTTTGCGCTCGTCCGCGCGCTGCATGATCGTGCGTGCGAGTGCGAGCTTGTCCTCTTCGACCAAGCTCTTGCCGAGCGAAAGGCCCTTTGCCGCAAGGAAGGTATTCGCCATCGCGCCACCGATGATGAGCGTGTCGACCTTCGCCAGAAGCGCCTCAAGCACCGCGATCTTGTCCGAGACTTTGGCGCCACCGAGGATGGCAACGAAGGGGCGCTCGGGCTCGCCGCGAACGCGTCCAAGCGCCGAGAGTTCGGCCTCCATCAGAAGGCCTGCCGCGCGGTCGCGCATCATCCGCGGAAGCGCTGCGACCGACGCATGGGCGCGATGCGCCGCACCGAACGCATCGTTCACATAGACATCCGCAAGCTTCGCCAGCTCGCGTGCGAAGGCCTCGTCGTTCTTCTCTTCTTCGGCATGGAAGCGAAGGTTCTCAAGGCACGCAATCTGGCCCTCTCGCAAGTCAGCGACGACCTTCTTTGCGCCATCGCCGATGCAGTCATCCGTGAGGATCACCTCGGCGCCGATCAGCTCTGCGAGTTTGTGCGCCGCTGGCTCAAGCGTGTACTTCGCCTCGGCGCCTTTGGGGCGTCCAAGGTGCGAGGCAACGATGACGCGCGCGCCCTTCTCGATGAGGAGTCGAAGCGTGGGGAGTGCCGCACGAATGCGCGTGTCATCCGCAACGCGCGAGCCCTCAAGCGGCACGTTGAAGTCGACGCGCACAAAGACGCGCTTGCCCGAGACCTCAAGGTCTCGAACGCTGCGAATCCCTTCCATCAACGCGTCGCTCACTTGGCTTCTGCCTTCGCCATGTGGACTGCGAGATCCATCATGCGGTTCGAGAAGCCCCACTCGTTGTCGTACCAGCTCTGCACCTCAACGAGGTCGCCACCGACGACGGCTGTCTGCGCAGCGTCGACAATGGACGAGCGCGTGTCGCCGATGAAATCACAGGACACAAGCGGCGCGGGCTCGAAGCCAAGGATGCCCTGAAGGGCGCCTTCAGAAGCGGTCTTGAGCGCAGCGTTCACTTCCTCGACCGTCGTCTGCTTGGAGACCACGACCGTCATGCACGTGATCGAAACGTTCGGCGTTGGAACGCGAATCGAGGTGCCATCGAGCTTGCCCTTGAGCTCCGGAAGCACGAGGCCGATGGCCTTCGCAGCGCCCGTCGTCGAGGGAATCATGGAGACAGCCGCAGCGCGTGCGCGACGCAGATCCTTGTGCGGCAAGTCGAGGATGTTCTGGTCGTTCGTGTACGAGTGCACCGTGACCATGTGGCCCTTCACGATGCCGAACGCGTCGTTGATCACCTTGGCGATGGGCGCGAGGCAGTTCGTTGTGCAGGAGGCGTTCGACACGATGAAGTGCTTGGCCGGGTCGTACTGCATGTGGTTGATGCCCACGCAGAACGTGCCGTCGATGTCCTTCTCACCAGGCGCGCTGATGATGACGCGCTTGGCGCCCGCGGAACGGTGCTTCTCGCCACCCGCCTTGTCGCGGAAGCGGCCCGTGCACTCCATCACCACGTCGACGTTGAGGTCCTTCCAGGGGAGCTCCGCCGGGTCCTTCTTTGCGAAGACGGGGATGCGCTTGCCATCGATCACGAGCGTCTCGCCATCGACCTGAACATCGGCCGCGAACGTACGGTGCACCGAGTCGTACTTGAGGAGATGCGCCAGCGTGTGCGCGTCCGTCAGGTCGTTGATCGCAACGATCTCGATGTCACTGCGCTTCGCTTCGAAGATCACGCGCGTTACGCAGCGTCCAATGCGGCCAAAACCATTGATCGCGATCCGAGCCATCGTCGTCTCCTCGTTCTGTTGTCTGTGGCCTCGAGCACGAGGCCTGCTCTTCGATCCGCCGCATCAAGCGAGGCGGTTGAAAGCGCCGCGAATCTACCCATCCACGGAAATCACGGCAAGGCACGCGAAGGGTGCCAATCGCATCTTCGCTCACAGCCGCGCATGCCTGGCACGCGCGAGGTCGCCAAAAGCAAAAGGCACACAGCGTGAGCTGCATGCCTTCGGCGTTGAGAGAGTTGGCGATCAGATGGTCGCGAAAGCGTCCGTCGGGATGTCCATCGGGCTCTTGTCGCCCGACTGAAGGATCTTCGACTTCGCCACAACCTCAGGAAGGATGTTGTTCGCGTAGTACACGGCCGCCTGCTTCTTGCCCTCGTAGAAGTTCCACTCCTTGGAGCCCTTCTCATGCTTGGCCTGCGCCTCGTGCGCGATCACAGCCGCATCCAGGAGGAGCCAGCCCACCGCGGTCTCGCTCATCATCTCGAGGAAGCGATTCGCGTTCAGCGGAACCTTCTCCATCTCGCCGCCCTTGAACCAACCAAGGAACTGGAACGCTGCGCCGCCGACGGCTTCCTGCGCCTTCGCGAGTGTCTTGACCTGGTTGCCAAGGACAGCGTGCTCGGAGTTTGCGCCGATGAACTTGCCGAGGTCTCCGAAGAAATCCTGCGTGTTCTTGCCGCCGGCCTGACCCAGCTTGCGACCCACGAGATCGAGCGCCTGGATGTGATTCGTTCCCTCGTAGATCGAGAAGATCTTCGAGTCGCGAAGGTATTGCTCGACGGGGTAGTCCTGGCAGAAGCCTGCGCCGCCGTAGACCTGCACAGCCGTCTCGCAGATACGGAACGCCTGGTCGGAGCTGTACGCCTTCACGAGCGGCGTAAGGAGCTCGACCTGGCCCTGGTGGTACGCAGCAAGCTCGTCGTTCTTGCCCTGAAGGGCGACGGTGCGGTCCTGGTGCATGGAGAGCTTCACGATGAGGGCGCGAATGCCCTCAACCTTCGCCTTCATCTCGAGGAGCATGCGGCGCACGTCTGGGTGCTCGATGATCGAGACGCGCGGTGCGCTCGGGTCTTTCCATGCCGTGATCGAGCTGCCCTGCTTGCGATCCTTGGCGTAGTCGAGTGCCGACATGTACGCCGCGCCGCTGATCGCGAGGCCCTGAATGCCAACGCCAATGCGCGCGACGTTCATCATCTGGAACATCTGCTTCATGCCCTGATGCTCCGTGCCGCCCGTGAGGTAGCCGATGCAGGCGTCGTCCTCGCCGAACTGCATCACGCACGTCGCTGAGCCGTTGATGCCCATCTTGTGCTCGATGCTCGCAACCTTGACGTCGTTCGGCTTGCCGAGCGTTCCATCCTCTGTCGCGTGGATCTTCGGCACGATGAAGAGCGAGAGGCCCTTGGTGCCCGCCTCGGCGCCTTCAATGCGTGCGAGCACCAGGTGGATGACGTTCTCCGCGCAGTCGTGGTCGCCGCCCGAGATGTAGATTTTGGTGCCCTTGATCGAGTAGCTGCCATCCGCGTTGCGCTTTGCGGTGGTGGTCGCCGAGCCCACGTCCGAGCCAGCATGCGGCTCCGTGAGGCACATCGTCCCGCCCCACTTGCCGTTGAACATGCGCGAACAGTAGAGCTTGCGTTGCTCTGGCAGACCGAAGTGCTCGATGACCTCCGCCGCGCCAAGGGCCAGGCCCGGGTACATCATGAAAGCCACGTTCGCGCCGCTGAAGAACTCTTCGGCCACAGCTTGAAGCGTGCGCGGAGCGCCCTGTCCGCCGAACTCTTCGGGACCCGAGAGTGTGCGCCAGCCAGCCTCGAAGAGCTTCTTCCAAGCGTTCTTGAAGCCCGTCGGCGTGATGACCTTGCCGTCCACGAGCTTGCACTTCTCGCGGTCACCGACGGCGTTGAGCGGGCCGAGCACCGACGTCGCGAACTCGTACGTCGCCTCAAGCACCATCTTCACTTCGTCGACACCCCAGTTGGCGTAGGGCGCCTTCGAGAGGATGTCGCCCATCTTGAACTGCTCGAAAAGCAGGAACTCAACCTCGCGAAGGTCTGCCTTGTAACGATTCTGGGCTTGGGACATCGACTACCTCTCTCTTCTTTCCCGCTAGGGGAAACCGGCTTTTCTGCTTCCCTCGCGGGAACGTCTTCTCAGGGTGCGCTGCGTTTGCGCCCGTTGACTGAATGGCCATTCATTTTCTCGGCGAGACAAAATGAATGGCGGCTCATTTCGAGGTGTGGGTCAGGCGACGCGACGCGTCAAGGCAGTCCCTTGTCTGCGCACTGTGCGTTTTGTCTTCACTCCGAAGGCAATCGGAAGGCAACGCCGCCTAACGAAACGCGCCGCCCAGGTCCTTGGTGGCGGCCACCGCCTGAAGAAAGAGTGCCCCCGCCGCGAGCTCATCCGCCGAACTCGCATCCGCCCAACGCAGGGAGGCGTCTTGCCTTTGGCGGAGCCGCAGCGTGCATGTTCCAAGCGTGGGCACGAGGTCGCGGGCCCGGGGCGGAATGCGCTCTGCAAAGTCATCCACCGGCTGCTTTGCATCACCGTGAATTCCCGCGAGCCTGAGCCCATTGCGATCGATCGCACCGTCGATGGAGACGCGCGGGTCGCATCGAATCGTTGCCCGCACGACGAGCGACTGCGGGTGCGGATTTCCATCCAACTGAAAGACGAAGCGCACGCGATCGACCGTGCACTCGGGCTCGACCAGCTCCTCGCGCACGCGCATCACCACGGGCGCGCGCAGGTGCTTGGCGGCCTCCTCCACGCGCGCCATCTGCCAAGACGCGATGGAGGCGGCAAGCTCGGCGAGACCGTCCGCGAGGTCCTCCAGATCGGCATGCTCGCCAAGCACGCGATGCTCCACCATGACCGACCGCCGCGTTGTCGTGATCAGCGGAATCGTCAGCGCCTGCGAGGACAATTCCGCCGCACAGGTCGAGACGAAGGGCTTCAGCGCACGATGCTCTCCCGTCCACCTGTACGAGCGTAGGAGTCGATTCGCGAGGCGCTGCGCGCGGTCGCTCTTTGCACCGATGCTCGCGAGGTACTCGCTGTCGAATGCGCCAGGTCTCGCAATGCCTTCTGGGCCGGAGCCGAGTGCAAAGGGCGCCTTCGCGCGCAAGCCCTGCAGCCCGAAATCAATGCTCACCGGGATGCCGCGCACCTCGACGACCACCCCAAGCTCGTCGCTTGTGCGCACCTTGCCTTTGCGCTTGCGGGCAAATGCCAAGAGCGATTGACGATTCTTCTGCGTCTGGCGCCGCACCGCGAATGCGACGAGCCCGGCCGCGCCCGCGATGGCGCCGAGAAGGATCGGATCAACCACCGTGCGGCTCCGACAACGCCTCGACCAACGCGCGCACGAGCTCCTCACCGAGCATGCGGTAGCCCGCCTCGGTCAGGTGAATGCCGTCTTCACGTGCAAGCGGAGGCCGCCGGTCACGCCATCGCTGCATGGCACCGGGGCCACCTTGCCAGGCGAGCGTGTCGAAGAACGCGCAGCCGTGCTCCCCCGCGATGCGACGCTGCGCATCTCGAAGAAGCGTGATCAGCCTCGGCGTCGCGAGCACACCATTCGCATCTGGAAGAAGGCGATCGGTCGGTGCAACGACGAGGCAAGCGGTCTCTGGAAAGTTCGTGCGAAAGCGCGTGAGCATCGCGTCGAAATGCCCGACGTGTTGTGCATCGGTCAGGTGGTGATCGTCTGTCTCGTTGTTGCCATATGAAAATATGAACAGATTCGGCCTGCGCGATGCGAGCAAGTCTCTCCACACCGATTCGGTCCAGAGCAGCGGGTGGCGCGCCTTGGCTCCTGCAAGGCCCAATTGGTCCAGCACAACACCGCTTCCCTCGCGTTCCAGCACGACACCGAAGAGCCGCACAGGCCCGTCCTCCTGCGTCGCGATGCGCAGCGTGTGTGCGCCATCCTCCACTCCGATGTCGACGCTGGCCGCATGCACCTCATCGCGCCGCGTATTGACTGTCCACACTGGAAACTGATCGACCTGAAGGTCCACCGAGCCGCCCCCTGGTTGCTCCAAAAAGAGCAGCGAGATGTGCGATGCGCGCGTGTAGTCGGTGCTCAGTTCTGCAGTCGCGATCCCCTCCGAATCGAAGGCCATTCCTGCGATCCCGTAGGGCTCCACGCCCATGCGCTTGAGCGATGGTTCGGTGCCTGCGAAGCCCTCCGAGGGCTCGATGCGAACGCCTGATTGCCAATAGTTTTCGAAAGGCGGGACGGGCATCACAAAGCCATGGCCGAGATCGCCAAAGCCTCGCTGAAATGCGCGCCGGATCACGCTCGGGTAGAGATCGGCCGCGGTATGCGAGCCGCCGTAAATCACGATGCGCGCCTGGCCCTCGTCAGATGCGGCTCGGTGCAGGGCTGCTGCGAAAAGTGCGAGCGCCTCGGGATGCTCGATCGCGATGTGCGCAGGCGCATCCGGGCTGGCATCGCCAACATCGCTTCGCGTCACGGCAAGCGCGCCTTGGTAGGCGTCCTCGTCCGGCACCACCTCGGGCATGGTGCACGTGCCAAGGATTGCGATCACAGGCGCAGTGGTGAGAGCGAGGCGATGCATCAGCGCGCTGGGTCTCCAAGCACAGCACTTCGCTGACGCAGCAGATGGTCGGCCAACACGATGGCGATCATCGCCTCGCCAATCGGGACAAAGCGCGGAAGCAAACACGGGTCATGGCGACCCTTCACTTGAAGCTCGGTTGCGTTTCCATCCGCATCCACGCTCGCCTGCACGCGCGGGATGCTCGAGGTCGGCTTCACTGCGACACGCATGAGCAGGGGCATGCCTGAGGTGATGCCGCCGAGCATGCCGCCGTGGTGATTCGAATTCGTGCGAAGCCCGCGCTCGCTCGCGACAAAAAGGTCGTTGTGCTCGCTGCCGCGCATCGAGGCCGACGCAAAGCCTGAGCCCATCTCCACGCCCATCACGGCAGGGATCGAGAAGAGCGCCTTCGCAAGGTCTGCCTTGAGCTTGTCGAAGACGGGTTCGCCCAACCCAGCGGGAACATTGCGCGCGACGAACTGTGCAACGCCACCGATGGAATCGCGGTCTTTTCGAACTTGCTCGATGAGGTCGATCATCCTCGCGGCCGCCGCGTGATCAGGACAGCGCACGATGTTGGCTGAGCCGTCGTTCAAACGCTCCACGTCCTCTGCGCGGAGGTGTTCGGGCGAGGGAAGGGCGGCGCGAATGTCTCCCACTTGGACCACGCACCCTATGATTTCAATGCGATGAAGATATGCGCAGATCTTCCTGGCAACGACACCCGCCGCGACGCGCGCGACCGTCTCTCTCGCACTTGAACGACCGCCACCGCGTGGGTCTCGCGT
Source organism: Sandaracinaceae bacterium (assembly GCA_044373065.1). Classification (GTDB taxonomy): domain Bacteria; phylum Myxococcota_A; class Polyangia; order Polyangiales; family Sandaracinaceae; genus JAFLCL01. The sequence goes on along the minus strand of JBILQT010000062.1, from coordinate 22,199 downwards.
CCCGTACTTCGCGTCATACGTCGCATCGGCATGGCCCGGTCGATATGCGTTCTCTAGGTTGCTGTAGTCCTTCGAGCGCGCGTCTTCGTTGCGCACGAGAAGCGCGATCGAGGTGCCGGTCGTCTTGCCCTCGTAGGTGCCCGAGAGGACTTCCACGCGGTCTGATTCGCTGCGCTGCGAGACGATATGCGATTGGCCCGGACGCCTTCGCGCCATGTCGATCACGAAGTCGTCTTCCGTGAGTGCAAGCCCTGCGGGGCAGCCATCGAGGATGACGACATTGGCAGGCCCATGAGACTCGCCTGCGGTGGTGATGCGGAAGGTGTGTCCGAAGCTGTTGCCCGGCATCGCGCGAACATAGCCGCACGAGAGGCGCCCGGCTGAAGTCGCACACCGTTTTCGTCGGCTCTCCGCCGCCCACTCTGCGTTGCTCCTCCTCAACGATGCTGTGCATCGCCTCGTCGTCGCCGTGGCGCGGACACCGCGCGCAGCACGTAGTGCGAGCACGGGGGGCACCCGTTGATTGGACGACGGATTGCTCTCCGAAAACGGGTGCGCCTTTTGCGCCGAGCGCCTCCAAGGTGTGCGTGGTACGCGTCGCCGCATGCGAATTGAGCGATATTTCGACGAAGTTGCGCGCAAGGCGATCCACGAGGCACTCGGTGTGGAGGGAGCCGCGCTCCTCAAGCCGACGCAGGATGCGAAGAACGGCGACTACCAGGTCAACGGCGCGATGGCGCTTGCGAAGGCGCAGAAGGCCAACCCGAAGGACCTCGCCGACAAGATTGCGACGCAGCTGCGTCTTCATCCGGCGATCGAGAGTGCCGAGGTTGCAGGCCCAGGCTTCGTGAATTTGCGCCTCTCGAGCGCATGGATTGGCGAGACGTTGAAGGCGTGGCTGGCCGATGAGCGCGATGGTGTTCCGCTCGTCGAGAAGAAGGAGCGCATCGTCGTCGATTACTCGAGCCCGAACATCGCCAAGCAAATGCACGTCGGTCACCTGCGCTCGACGATCATCGGCAACGCGATTGTCTCGATGCTGCGCTTCATCGGTCACGACGTGACGGGTGACAACCACATCGGCGATTGGGGCACGCAGTTTGGCTTGCTCATCGCGGGCCTGAAGAAGTTTCGCAACGGAGACGCAGAAGGCCTTGGAATCGCTGGGCTTGAGGCGATCTATCGCCAGGCGAGCAAGCTTGCCGAGACCGAGACAACGTTTGCGGATGAGGCACGCGCGGAGCTCGCAAAGCTTCAATCGGGTGATGCCGAGTCGCGCGCCATCTGGGAGCGCTTCATCGCGATCACGCGTCGCGAGCTCGATGTGATCTATGCCCGGATGGGCGTCACATTCGATGAGTGGAACGGCGAGAGCTTCTACGACCCGATGCTTCCGCGCGTCGCGCAGACGGTCATCGACAGCAAGCTCGCACGTGAGGATCAGGGCGCGCTCTGCATCTTCTTCAACGAGTGGGCAGAGACGCTCGGCAAGCCCGCACCGGGCAAGCTGGTGAAGCAGAAGGAGCCCTTCATCGTCCGCAAGAAGGACGGCGCATTCCTCTACTCCACGAGCGACATCGCGACCGTCATGCATCGCACCGAGGTGACGAAGGCGACGCGCGCCATCTACGTCGTTGATCATCGCCAGGCGCTTCACTTCGAGCAGCTCTTCGCGGTCGTCGCGCAGCTCGGCTACACGATGCGCCTCGAGCACGTCGGCTTCGGCACCGTCCTCGATGAGAACGGCAAGCCGCTGAAGACCCGCAATGGTCAGGCGATCACGCTCGCCTCTCTTCTCGATGAAGCTGAAGCGCGTGCGCTCGAAGTGATGCGCGCCGACCCTATCGCTGGGTCGCCTCTCGGCGACGGTGTGGACCTCAGCGAAGACGAGATGAAGAAGGTCGCGAGCGCGGTCGGCATCGGGGCCGTGAAGTACGCAGACCTTCGTCAGAATCGCCTGAGCGACTACCAGTTCGACTTCGACAAGATGATCGAGTTCAAGGGCAACGCAGGCCCGTATATGCAGTTCGCTGCGGCGCGCGCGGGCTCGATTCTGAGGAAGGGCGACATCGATGAGGCGACATTCGTTCCTTCGTCGATCGTGCTCGAAGCCGATGCAGAGAAGTCGCTCGCACGCACGCTGCTGCGCTTCCCCGATGCCGTTCACATCGCAGCGGAGACGTGCCAACCGCACATCCTCACTGACCACGTTTATGCGCTTGCACGCGAGTATTCGAGCTTCCTCGAAGCCTGCCCCGTGTTGAAGAGCGAGGGCGTCACGCGCGAGTCGCGCTTGGCACTGACTGCGCTCACCGGAAGGCAGCTTCGTCGCGGCCTTCGTCTTCTTGGAATCGAACCTGTTGAGCGCATGTGAGCAAGAATAAGAACCCCAATGTCAACGCTGTTGACATCTTTATCACGGCGCTTCGCGGAACGGAAATCGCGCTCAAGGAAGAGCTTCGCGAGATTGGCTTTCGCGGTGCGGTTGCCGACCGCGGTGGCGCGCGCATCAAGGGCGAACTCCAGGACGCGTTTCGCATCTGCCTGCACTCACGCATCGGCGTGCGCGTGCTCTATCCCGTAGGCGACTTCGAAGCGCCGACGCCCGAGGCGCTCTACGAGGGCATCGCTGACCTCGAGTGGGAGCAATACCTCGATGCGGATTCGACGGTCTCGGTGTCGTGCGTCTCGCGCGACAGCCTGATGCACAACACGAACTTCATCGCGCTCAAGACCAAGGACGCGATTGTCGATCGCTTGCGCGACAAGCTCGGCGCGCGGCCTTCGGTCGATCGGGAAGACGCGGACGTCGCCATCTTTGTGCACCTCAAGAAGGACCACGCGAAGGTCTTCGTGGACGCCTCGGGCGACTCGCTTCACAAGCGCGGCTATCGACTCGCGCGCAGTGAAGCGCCGATCAAAGAGACGCTCGCGGCAGCCATTTTGCGCATCTCGGGATGGGATAGAAACTCACCCCTCGTCGACCCGACGTGTGGCTCGGGCACCATCGCGATCGAGGCGGATCAATGGGCGCGTCGCATCGCACCCGGCCTTCATCGCCCGCGCTTTGGCATCGAGCGATGGCGCACGATGGATGAGAAGCTCGCGCGTCGTTTCGCAGACCTTCGCGAGGATGCAGCGAACGCGCAGCTCACCAAGGGCCCCGATGTCTTCGGGTCGGATGTGGACCCCGAGGCTCTTGATGCCGCCGCGCAAAATGCGAAGCGCGTACGCAGCACCGTGCGCTTCTCACGCGCGCGCTTGGGCGATTTGAACGCGACGAACCCGCCCGGCACCGTGATCGCGAACCTGCCTTACGGCGAGCGCATCGATGCGACGCCAGGCTTCTACGATGAGCTTCACGACGCCGTGAGCTTCGCGCGCGAGATGCGCTTTGCACTCTTGCTCGGGGGCCCTCCGCCCGAGGGCGTGCTGCCTCCGCCGAATGCCCTTCATGCGCTCTGGAATGGCCCAATTGAGTGCCGTTTGGCGATCATTGAGCCGCAGCGCATGCAGGATTTGGGTCGTTCGCCGCGGGGTGAATCGCGCGGGCGTCGGTAGGCTCAGCCAAACACCCAGATGGCCGAAGCGCCGTCGACATCGTCTACCCAAATCTCGGTGTCACCCTCGCCTCCGAGGTCGGCGACGTAGCTCCAAGGAAAGGCGCTCTCTTCGTCTTTCAACGCGGCGATCACGTTCGTGCATCGCGCGTTTGCGGCATCGATGAAGGCGACCTTGGCACCCCGCATCCCCAAGGTCCCAGCGCATTGGTGGTTCTCGTTGCCCCGAATCACCGAGAGCCGCGCGATGTCCTCTTCGGGGTCACACGTGTCGAAGGGCCCGTCCGCGCGAATGAGGAAGTGAAAGTGATCGTCGGCGTAGGCCTTCCACACGCCGGCAATGGTTCGCACGACGAGGCATTCGAGTGAGCTGACGTCGCGCGCGAAGACCTCCTTGCCAAACATGAGCTCAGGGAACTCATCGATCGGGATCGGCATGGGCCCCACGTTACACTCGCGCGATGAGCTCCCTCAGTCTTATGCGCGAGAAGCGCTTCGGGCCTTTCTTCCTCACGCAGTTTGCCGGTGGATTCAACGACAACGCGCTCAAGCAAGCCATCATCGCGCTCTTCACGCTCACGCTCGCGCATGAGGAGGCGGAGAACGTCTCGCAGCTCGCGACGGCGCTCTTCATCGCGCCCTATTTCTTCTTCTCGGCCACAGCCGGACAGCTCGCGGAGAAGATGGAGAAGGCAGCGCTGATCCGCGCGACGAAGGTCTTTGAGATCATCATCATCGGCATCGCGACGGTTGGCTTCGCGCTGCACTCGCTGCCCTTCCTGCTCACATCGCTGACGCTGCTTGGTGCACAGGCCACGCTCTTTGGTCCGGTGAAGTACGCGCTGATGCCGCAGGTGCTTCGCAACGATGAGCTCGTGCAGGGCAACGCATTGGTCGAGATGGGCACGTACATCGCGATTCTCAGTGGCGAGATTGCGGGCGCCCAGCTCGTTGCGATCGAAGACCGCGGCCCCTACCTCGCCTCGGCGTTGATGATGACGACGGCCATCTTCGGCTACTTCGCCGCGCGCAACATTCCGCCCATTCCGTCGCAGGTTCCGGACCTCAAGCTCAACTGGAACATCGCTGCCGAGACCTGGAAGGCGATGGGCTTTGCGATGGAGGTGCGCAGCGTCTGGCTGAGCATTCTCGGCATCTCGTGGTTCTGGCTTTTCGCCGCGCTCTTGATGATCCAGCTGCCCATCTTCGTGAGCGCCGTATTCGGCGGCGCGACAAGCGCATTCACACTTTGTCTCGTCGTGTTCTCGCTTGGGATCGGCGTCGGTTCGATGCTCTGCGAGAAGCTCTCGCATGGACGCATTGAGCTTGGCCTTGTGCCCGTCGGTGCGATTGGTCTGACGGTCTTCGCCGCCGACCTTTTCTTCGCAACACAGCATCACGTCGCGCGCGGCACGGGCCTCGATTGGTACGCCATCCTGAGTGACTCGGCGCATTGGCGCGCCCTCGCGGACTTCACGCTCATCGGCATCTTCGGCGGCATCTACAGCGTGCCCCTCTTCGCGATGATGCAGTCGCGCAGCGATGCGACGAAACGCTCGCGCATCATCGCGGCGAACAACGTCGTGAACTCTGTCTTTGTCGTGCTCGCGGCGGTGCTCTCGCTCGTCTGCCGCAGCTACTTTCAGCTCAGCATCCCGCAGGTCTTTCTCGTGGCCTCGGTGCTCAACGCGCTCGTGGGCATCTACATCTTCACGGTCGTGCCCGAGTTCCTCCTTCGCTTCCTCATGGGCATCGCGATGAACACGATGTATCGCCTGAAGCCACAAGGGCTCGAGAAGGTTCCTGAGACGGGCGCGGGCCTCATCATCTGCAACCACGTGAGCTTCGTCGACGGGCTCATCCTGATGGCCACCGTGCCCCGTCCGGTGCGCTTCATCATGTATTACAAAATCTACAATCTCCCCTTCCTCAACATCCTCTTTCGCTGGGGCAAAGCCATCCCGATCGCGGGCCGCAAAGAGGATGCTGAGCTGATGGAGAAGGCCTTCGCAGAGGCGAAGAAGACGCTTGAAGAGGGCGACCTCGTCGGCATCTTTCCCGAGGGCGTCATCACGCACACGGGCGAGATGAATGAGTTCAAGGCCGGCGTGGAACGCATCCTCGAAGCGACGCCGGTGCCCGTGATCCCGATGGCGCTGCGTGGACTCTGGGGCAGCTGGTTCAGTCGGCAGGATGGGCCGGCGATGGCGAAGGCACCGAAGCGTTTCTGGTCGAAGGTCGACCTGCATGTCGGCGATGCGATTCCGCCCGAAGCCGCCACGGCGGAGCATCTCTTCGAGGTCGTGAAGGGCCTTCGCGGCGACGCGCGCTGAACGTTCCTCGCGCTTCGCGAAGTTCTGTGAAGAGGGTTGACGGTGGCTGGCCTGGCGCCATGAGTGAGTGCACACTCACTAACGTTCGCCATGTCACGCCCCATTACCATTCACGATGAGATCATCCTCGCCGCCGCGCGGGATGTCTTTCTTGAGCACGGCATTCGCGCCACGAGCGCGGAGGTGGCCAAGCGCGCGAATGTGTCGGAGGGGACGCTCTTCAAGCGCTTCAAGACCAAGGATGGGCTTTTTGAAGCGGCCATGACGCAGGCCTTCCATGCAGAGGCCGAGCATTTCGTCGGCTCGCTCTTGGGACGCGTGGGTCGCGGCGAGTTGCAGAGCGAGCTTGAAGAAGTGGCCGTGCGCGGCATCGAGTTCTTTCGAAAGATTGTCGCGCTCAACATGATGCAGGCCGCAAATCCGGCGCGTTCAGGGGCATTTCCGCAGCGCACAGACGAGCACGGCGAGCATCGTGCGATTGAGGGAAGGCGTCTCTTCGAGGCCTACTTCGAAGCCGAGAAGCGCATCGGCAGATTGCGCAATGTCGATGCGGCGATCCTGGCGCGCTCGTTCATGGGTGCGCTCTACAACTTCGCTGCGATGGAAGTGATGTTGGGCCCAAGCGACCCGGAGCCGATGGACCATCGGCACTACGCGAAGGGGCTCGTGAAGATGCTGCTCCACGGTGTGGCGGCGCCGAAAAAAGAACCCGCCGTGAAGTCAGTGCAGCCGCGCCGCGCCAAGCGCTGAGCGTGGGTGCGCACGAGGATGAATCAAGATGCGAGGAATGAATGAGTAAGCAGTCACTCACTAAGGATGTCGGCCGTGTCGCGACGCTGTCGGCCCTCTCGATGAGCCTTGCCGTGTTCGCACCCTCCAGTGCACAGGCACAGCAGGCGCTGGAGGTCTTCTTGGCCGGCGCCGAGACGCATGCGTTCGATGTGCGAGAGGCCGAACTCGCGCGTGAGCAGGCGCGCTCGCAAGTCGATGAGGCGCGTGCGCGCTGGCTCCCTTCGGTGTCGGCCTCGGGTGGCTACACGCGCAACGAGGTTGCAGTCGACGTGACGATTCCGGTCAGCGCGACCGAGACGCGCCAAGCGACGATCACGCCGATCGATCAGCTTGATCTCACGCTGCAGCTCAATGTGCCGATCATCGACGTCGCATCGTGGTTGAACTTCGCCTCCTCGGAGCGAAGTGCCGATGCGGCCTCGCTGCGTGAGGAGAGCACGCGCTTGGAGGTGCAGCTCGCTGTGGTGACGGCCTACCACCAAGTCGTTGCGACGCGTGCGCTGCGCGACGCGGCGGTCCGCTCCCGAGAAGCTGCGAGTGCCTCGCTTGAACGTGCGCGTGCGCGCCTCGAAGCGCAGCTTGCGTCTGACCTTGAAGTTGCGCGTGCGGAGTCCGAAGTCGCGCGTGCCGATCAGCAGATTGCCGATGCGGAGCTTCAGGTGTCCCTCGGAGAGCGAACGCTCTTTGTGCTGACGGGTGTTCGACCGACCGACGAGAGCGCATCGCTCGCGCCAGACCTCTCGCCCCTCGCGCCTCTTGCAGGCTTCGCGTCCGGTGTGGATGGGCTTCCGAATGTGCGTGCGAGCGAGGCCGATGCGGCTTCTGCGAGTGTGGCGCGCGATGCGGCGTGGGCCGCGTTTGTGCCGGTCGTCTCTGGCTTTGCGCGCGAGCGAATCACCAACGCTGCGGGCTTTGGTCCGAGTGCGATTTGGGCACTTGGTCTTCAAGCGACGTTCACGCTCGACTTCCTTCGTCCGGCCCAAGTGGGGACGCGTGAGCGCGCGCTTGAACTCGCCTCGCTGCGTGCGGAACGCGCGCGTGTGGATGCGGAGACGCGCATCGATGAAGCCTGGCATCGCGTGCAGAGCAACCTCGCGCGAGTGCGTGCAGCGGAAAGTCAGGTCGCTGCGGCGGAGCGCGCGCGGCAGGTCGCGCTGACGCGCTACGAGGCCAACCTCGGGACACAGCTCGATGTGTTCATCGCCGATCGCGATGGCTTCACGGCGCAAGCCGCGTTGATTCAAGCGAGCGCCGATCTCGCGGTGGCGCGTGCATCGTTGCGCGCTCGTTCGGAGGGCGTCGTGACCGGAGGTGCGCGATGAGTAAGGTGGCCAAGAGCGCACTCAAGGGCACGGGCGGCCGCTTCCGCCTCATGGCCTTGCTCGGCTGGCGCATGATGTTTCACGACCGTTTCAAGCTCTTTGGAACACTCATGGGCGTCGTCTTCGCAGCGGTGCTCATCAACCAGCAGCTCGGCGTGCTGATGGGCCTCCTCCAGAAGAACACGATGTTCGTCGACAACGCCTCGGCCGATGTGTGGATCTGTCCGCCCTCCACCGAGATGTTTTCATCGGGCCGCCGCATCTCGATCTACACGCTGCAACAAGCGCGCGTGATGGAGGGCGTGGCCTGGGCCGAGCCGCTCTTGATGGGCACGGCGACGATGCAATTGCCGACGGGTGGCGGCGAAGCGGTGAGCCTCATCGGTACGCGCGCACCGCGCTTTGCGGGCGGCCCATGGAACGTCGTTGCGGGTGACCCGCAGTCGATTCGACAGGCCGACACGTTGATGTTTGAAGACTCGCAGCGCGATGATTTCGGTGGCCTGAACCTAGGGAGCGTGCGTGAGCTGAATGGGCATCGCGTCGTCGCAGGCGGCTTCACCTGGGGCCTCGGTCCCTTCGGTCCGCCCTACGCCTTCGCCGAGTTCGATACCGCGCGCGAGATCCTCAACGTCGGTCCGGATGAGACGAACTTCATCCTCGTGGGCGTGCAGCCTGGTGCGAATCCCGAGGAGGTCGCGCAGCGGCTCGCGGTGCTCTTCAACGGCGAATACATCGGTGCAGGCGCACAGGGCGCGGCCTTCTCGCAGGTGAGTGGCCCGCGCGTGATGACGCGAAGCACCTTCAGCTCGACCATCGCGCGCTCCCTCTTGCGTGATCAACTCGGCATCTCGTTTGGCACGAGCACGATGTTCGGCGTCATCGTCGGCTTCGTCATCGTTGCGCTCTCGATGTTCTCTGCCGTCGTCGACAACGTGCGTGAGTTCGGCACCTTGAAGGCCATGGGCGCACGCACCTGGGACCTCGCCAAGCTCCTCTTCGTGCAAGCGATTGGCTACGCGTTCATCGGCTCCACGGTCGGCCTCTTTCTCGTGACGCGCATGGCCGAGGGGATGCGCAGCCCGAACCTCATCCTCGTGCTGCCGTGGTGGATGTACGTCGGCACCTTCGCCTTCATGACCTTCCTTTGCATCTTTGCCTCGTCGCTCGCGCTCCTTCGTGTGCGGAGTGTCGAGCCAGGCATGGTGTTCCGATGAACGCCCCCGCTCTCGCCTTGAACGATGCGGAGGTCACGCTCTCCGCACGTGCGGTGACCAAGACATACGGCTCGGGTGCCGTTGCCTACCAAGCCTTGCGCGGTGTGGATTTCGAGGCGCGCGCAGGCGAATTCGTGATGCTCAGCGGGCCTTCGGGAAGCGGCAAAACAACGCTGCTCTCGATCATGGGCTGCGTGCTCACGCCGACGACGGGCGAAGTGAAAATCTACGGCGAGATGATCTCAGGCCGCAGAGAGAGCGAGCTGCCTCGCCTTCGTCTCTCGTACATCGGCTTCATCTTCCAAGGTCACAACCTCATCGCCTCGTTTGATGCACTGGAGAACGTCGCCCTCTCCATGCGCATGCGCGGCTACTCCGTGCGCGACTCGAACCGCGAAGCCAAGCGATTGCTTGAGCGCGTGGGCCTTGGAGACAAGCTCGATCGCAAGCCCAACGAACTCTCTGGAGGTCAGCGTCAGCGTGTCTCCATCGCCCGTGCGCTGGCAGGCAGCCCGCCGATCATCCTCGCCGATGAGCCGACGGCGAGCCTCGATGCAGAGACCGGCATGACCGTCACGATGCTGCTGAAGGACATGGCACGCGAGGCCGGGCACACCGTCGTCGTCGTCACGCACGACAACCGCATCTACCACCTCGGCGACCGCATCGTTCACATCGAAGACGGTCACATCGTCGATCACGCAGTCTGAGTTGGCGCTCGTTGTTATCAGGTGAAAATCATATGAAGAATGTACGAAAATACGGAACGCGCGCTCTGATGATGATCATCGGCGCCATGCTGATCACAGTCGTTGCGCGCACCGCCATCGCAGGCCCGCAGACGGCGCCGCGTGAGCGCGATGTGCAGAACGCAGCGCGCATCGAGCCATCGCAGAACCCGGACACCACGCTCGATCGGCCCAATGGAGACTTCGTTGGAGGTCTTGGCATCGTGGAGCCACGCGAGCAGGAGACGCGGCTCTCGCCTGCGGTCGCGGGTCGCATCGCGCAGGTGCATGTGACCGAGGGGCAGTTCGTGGAGGCGGGCACCTTGCTCGTCGAGTTGGAGAGCGGCCCGGAGACGGCAGCACTGGCAGCGGCTGAGGCGGATGTCGCGGTTCAACGGGCGACGGTCGCGCGTTCTCGTCGGGGCCTGCGTGTCGAAGACTTGAACGCGATCACGCGTGACTCGGATGCGGCCGCGGCGCGCGCAGAACTCTCACGCGGTGTGCTTGAGCGCTTGGAGAACGCGGCACGCGCAGGTGCGGCGACAGGCGATGAAGTGGACCGCGCGCGACGTCAGGCCGACGCGGACAGGTTCGCCGTGGAGGCCTCACAAGCGCGACAGATGTCTGGCCGCACGGGCCGTCGTGAGGACGTGCTTGTTGCGATGGCGCAGCTGCAGGCTGCCGAGGCGCGTCGTGATCAAGCGCGCGCCACGCTCGATAGGCTTCGTGTCGTCGCGCCGATTGCGGGCGAGGTGATGGAGATTCGCAACCGCGTGGGTGAGTACGTCGTGCCCTCGCCGAGCGACGCGATGATTCTGCTCGGGGATACGCGTCAGCTTCGCGCGCGCCTCGACATTGATGAGCGTGATGTCGCGCGTGTGCGTGTGGGTGCTGAGACGATCATTCGTGTCGACGCCTTTCCAGGCCGCGACTTCCGCGGGCACGTGGTCATTCTCGGAGAGCGCATGGGACGAAAGATTCTGCGCACGGATGAACCCACCGAGCGCATCGACACGAAGGTGCTCGAGTGTGTCGTTGAGCTCGAGTCCTTCGAGGGCCTCATCCCGGGCCTGCGCGTGATGGGCTACGTGACGCCGGCGGAGTGAGCCGACGACAGCAAGTTGAGTTGGATGCGCGAGGCAGGTGAAGCTTCGCGCATGCCGGATCTCGCAGACGGAGAAACGACCCGCGTTCAAGGCTCGGGCTCGAACCAATACACGCTGAAGAATGTGGGAGGCGCGTACTCATGTTCGTGCCCCGCATGGGCGAACCAGTCGGTCTCGAGTGAGCGCCGCACCTGCAAGCACATCCGTGCCTTTCGCGGGGATGAAGCAGAGCAAGCGCGCCTCGGCACGGCCGAGCTTTCCGGTAAGCCGGTGCGTGTTGCGAAGCCCAAGGCGGAAGGTGCACCGGATGAACCGGCCGAAGGCGAAGGGCCGCCGATCTTGCTCGCGCACAAATGGGAGACCGACATCAACTTGGTTGGCTTCTGGATCAGCGAGAAGCTCGATGGCGTGCGCGCGTATTGGGATGGAAAGCAGTTCATCTCGCGCCTCGGCAATCGCTTCTACGCGCCGAGTTGGTTCGTCGAAGGGCTGCCCTCATTCCCTCTCGATGGCGAGCTCTGGGGCGGTCGCAAGAAGTTCCAGCGCACCGTCGGCATCGTGAAGCGCCAAGACGAGAACGAGCTCTGGAAGGAGCTGATGTACGTCGTCTTCGATGCGCCCTCGCATGACGCAGGCTTTGAAGAACGCATCGCGCACGCGAAGGCAGTGCTTGAGGTGAGCGCTTGCAAGTATGTGCGCGTGCTCGAGCAAGAACGCTGTGTCGATCACGACCACTTGAAGAGCGAGCTCGCGCGCGTCGAAGCGCTCGGCGGCGAGGGCTTGATGATGCGCAAGCCCGGCTCGCGTTACGAAATTGGGCGCAGCACGACGCTCTACAAAGTGAAGACCTTTCACGATGATGAGGCCGTCGTCGTCGGCTACGCGCCGGGTCAGGGCAAGCACAAGGGAAGGGTGGGCGCGCTCATCTTGGAGATGCCGAACGGCACGCGCTTCAACGCAGGTACAGGCCTCTCGGATGCAGAGCGCGATGCACCACCGCCCATCGGCAGCCTCGTGACCTATCGCTACCAAGAACTCTCGGATGGCGGCGTGCCGCGCTTCCCCTCGTATGTCGGTGTGCGCATCGACGCGAAGGCGCCTGTGAGGGCCGCGCCGACAGTAGCGGCTCCCGTGCCTCCCGCAGTCGTTCAAGCGCCACCACGAAGCCCTATTGCGGCGCCAACAGAGACAAAAGTGGCCCCAGCAGCGACAACAGCGAGTCCCTCGTCCGGCGCGCTCTACTTCGAATTGATCGAAGGGAACTCCGCGAAGTTTTGGGAGATCACGTTGGGCGGCGCGTCCTTCATCACACGCTACGGGAAGATTGGGAGCGGTGGTCAGAAGACGCTGAAGGAGTTCGCGAGCGAGGCGCAGGCCAAGAGCGAGCACGACAAGCTCGTCAGCGAGAAGACGAAGAAGGGCTACGTCCCAAAGACGCTTCAATCGACGGGCTGATAGACGACGTCGACGATGGTGAGTGCGCGCTTGCCGCGTGGTGTGTTGATGACGACCTCATCGTCGATCGACTTCTTGAGGAGCGCTGCACCGAGCGGGGATCGATAGCTGATGCGACCGCGCTCTGCGTCGGTCTCGTGCTCGCCGACAATCGCGTAGGTGACGTTCTCCGCGCCCTCTTCGGAGAGCGTGACGGTTGCGCCAAAGAAGATGCGGTCCCCGCGATCCAGCGCCGGGTCGATCACGACGACGCTCTCCAGAATCTTCCGCAAGAAGCGCATGCGCGAGTCGATCTGCCGCATGCGGCGCTTGCCGTAGATGTACTCGGCGTTCTCGGAACGATCGCCCTCGGCGGCAGCATCGGCGGTTGTCTTGGTGACCTTCACGCGCTCGTCGCCAAGCCGCTCCAACTCTTCTTCGATGCGACGCGTTCCACCGGGCGTCATGTAGGTTGGGCCGCGGGGCTTGGGCGCTTCGTCTTTGTCGTCGTCTTCGTCGGCCATGGGAGAGGTCTCGGTGGTTCAGAGGTCGCGCAATGCGAAGTGGACGGGGCTGCCTGGGGGCAATGCGAAGAGCGCTTCCAAGTCGTCGCCCGCAACGTAGCCGATGAGAGGATAGCCACCGGTGATGGGATGGTCGGGTCCCATCACAATGAGCTCGCCTGCGGGTGTGAGTTGCACGGAGCCGCGCACGATGGGGAGTGAGACGCGACTCGGATTCGCATCGACGCGAAGGTGCTGTGCGTCGCTGACGATGCGTGTGCCCGTGCGATCACTCGAATGTGCAACCTTGAGGTTGCTTGTCAGCATCGATGCGATGCGCGCTCTCTCGCTCGGGAAGTCACTGCACGGAACAAGCGAGAATGTTGTGGAGACCTTCGGCGCATCGAGCTTCGGAGCGGGCCTCGACAAGGTCTCACCGAGCGCGATGCAGTCCGCCTTTCGAAGTGGTCTGCCGTCAAGGCCTCCGGCGCGGATGGAAAGCAACGTCCCGCGACCGCCGAGTACGTGCGGCACGTCGAGGCCGCCTTCGATCGCGATGTAGCCAACGCGTGCGCTTGAGCGCCACGGCAACGTGATGGATTCGCCCGGGCTCAGCGTTGTGACGTCACCGTGCTCGTTGGCGATACGCCTTGTTCGCATGCGCGGCGAGAGCGAGAGGGTGAGGTCTCCGATGCGCTCCAGTAGGGAGCAGCTTGCATCGTTGCCGACGGCCGCGTTCGCGCGCATCGCAGCCTGTGGAAGGAGCGGACCTCCGGGCGCGACGCCCTGGTGAAGTGAGCGCAACGCGACGCCATCCACGATGAGCGCGATGCCGCGCACCGCATCCACATGGAGGCCTTCGCGCATCTCGACCTCGCTGCGGAGGTTCTCGACATGCAACCTCTCAGTTGCACGAAAGCGGACGCGATCACCGGGCAAGAGCGGCGTTGCGATGACGTCGAAGTCGACGGCTTGTCCAAGCAAGTGCCAGCCGCCGGGAGACGCAGCCGGATAGACCGCGCTCATGCCCGCAGCGATGGCGACCGAATGCGCTGGCACGCGCGGCCGGGGTGAGGCTCGTCGTGGAACGGAAGCGAGTGTTGAATGCAGACCTCGCAGATATGCAAAACCAGGAAGGAAGCCGTTGAACGAAACACGGAAGGACGACGCGGTGTGAAGGTTAATCACGTCATATTGCGACATGGATAGGATATGGGCGAGTTGTGCCAGATCTTCTCCCGCGTAGTGCACATCGATGAGGTGCTCGGCCCCACGAGCGGGCGCATCAAGCCATGCCGCGTCGAAGAGTGCTTCGAGTTCGGGCTCAGCCCTTGCGTAAACCAGCAGCGCGTTCTCCGTGAGGATGAAGTCGTGAACGGACGAAGCGCGCGCAAGCCTTGTGCGAAGGGCTGCGCGCGCATCGATGGCGTCCATCCAGCGAGCTTCGAGGCGCGTCAGGAAGGCATCCTCCCCGACGCGTTGCCACGTCATCACTCGGCGAATGCTTCGTTCAACGTCACTTCAGGGACGTAGGGCTCACGCGGCATCTTGGTCCAGCCCATCATGAGCCAGAGCGTGCGCTTGATGCGCTTGCCGACGGCCTCTTTGCGGTAGGGCAGGCCGTGCTTCACGCAGATGGCTTCGACCTTCGTGGCCATGCGCTTGTAAGCAAGCGGCGGAAGGTCGGGGAAGAGGTGGTGCTCGATTTGGTAGTTGAGAAAGCCGTGCAGGTAGTCGTGCACGTCGCCGAAGAACGACTCGTCGCCGAGCGTGTAATTCACCGTGCCGAGAATCTGGCGCGCGTACTTTTCACCGCGCGATTTGGGGTCGCGCTCGAAGCGAATCGTGTCGTCACCCGCGTGGCTGGGGACGATGGTGCCGAAGGCCCAGAGGTTGGTGATGACCTCGGCGGTGAGCGCGTTGGAGAGCGACGAGGCAACGGCCTGCGGGCCCAGCGGCGCGAAGAGCGCGGGCAGAAAGACAAATCGCGCGAGGCCGTAGGGCAGCACCGAGCGGGAGACGAAGTCGCGACCCTCGGCGGTGAAGATGTTGAACGCCTTGTAGTAGTTCGCCGGGCGCTGGAACGTCTCGCGCGTGAGCGGCTTGTGTTCCTTGCGTGAGCGCTCCACTTCCTTGCGCGAGAGGTAGGCGCTGGGCGCGTAGTAGGTGAGCTTCCAAGTGCCCGTGAAGAACGCGATAAGGAGGGCCTTCACGACGTCGGGAATCTTCGCCTCCGCGATGACGTGGAGGTTCTCTTCGACGAGGTCGGGGTCGAGCCAATCGTTGGTGTAGTGGTGATGAAGCTCGTCGTGCTCCGTCGCCCAATCTTCAGGGTGAATCCAGTCGAGCCAATCGACGGCGCGTCGCCAACCCTTCGCGAAATACTTTCGGCGGAAGCGCTGTGGCGAGGAGGGAATTTTGTTCGGGTCAAGACCGCGATGCGATGCGTGATGCGCGATCACGGCCCAACGGCCGTACGTGCCAAGCCCCATGGCGAGTGCCGAGAGTGGGTTCGGCGCGATCCAGCTCGTGGCCCAACCGGCGATGGAGAGGCCCCGAGACCAGCGCTCCAACTTCTTGAAGTGCTCGAGGTGCTCGGGCCCGAGGCTCGCGAGTGTCTCGCGTCGAAGCGCGTCGAGGTCCTTGGCGAGGGCGTTGTAGTCGAGCGTCGTGTAGTCGACGGATTGAACAGAAGGCTGGGCAACCATGGCGGGCAGCGTAGACCAGCCTCACGCGCTTTGCGCCGCGCACGCTCACATCGAGCCTCACCCTTGGGCGCGAGATGGATTGACAGCCGCGCGCGGAGTGGATTAGCGAGGCGCCCTGGAGGTCCTCTAATGATCGAGCTGAAGAGCTATGTGCACGGTGAGTGGGTGAGCCCAAAGACGACGGTCGAGCTCGTGAGCCCAACCACGGAAGAAGCGGTGGCCCGCGTCTCTGCCGACAAGCCGTCATTCACAAGCACACTCGAATTCGCCCGAAAAGAGGGCGGTCCAGCGCTTCGCTCGATGACCTTTGAGCAGCGTGGCGCGATGCTCAAGGTGCTCTCCAAGGCGATTCATACGCATCGCGAGGCGCTCATTGATCTCTCGCTGACGACCGGCGGGACAACGCGCTCCGACGCGAAGTTCGACATCGATGGCGCGAGCGGGACGATGGCGTACTACGCCGCCCTTGGCACGAAGCTGGGTGCGACGAATGCGATCGCCGAGGCCTCCGAGCAGCTCACGCAGGACGCTCGATTTCACGGACAGCACGCATGGCTCGCACGTCGTGGCGTCGCGCTTCACGTCAATGCGTTCAACTTCCCGGCGTGGGGCATGGGCGGAAAGCTCGCCGTCGCGTTGCTCGCGGGCGTGCCTGTGATCACCAAGCCTGCGACCTCGACGAGCCCGCTCGCCTTCCGCATCGCGGAGCTGCTTGTGGAGACAGGCGTGATGCCGCGCGGTGCCTTTCAGTTTCTCGCAGGCAGCGTTGGTGATCTTGTCGACCATCTCGGTCCGCAGGATGTCCTCGCATTCACGGGTTCGGCGGATACGGCCGCGAAGCTTCGCGCCTCGAAGTCTGTCGTCTCGCGCTCGACACGTGTGAACATCGAAGCCGATAGCTTGAACTCTGCGGTGCTCGCTGAGGGCGTGTCTGCAGGCGATGACGTCTATCGAACCTTCCTGCGCGATGTCGTCAAGGAGATGACGCAGAAGACAGGTCAAAAGTGCACGGCGACGCGCCGCATTTTTGTGCCGCGTTCGATGGTCGATCAGGTGGTCGAAGATGTCTCCGTCGAGCTCGCACGCATCAAGGTGGGCAACCCCGCGCATGAGGAAGTGCGGATGGGCCCGCTTGCGACCAAGCAACAGCAGAATGACTTCATCGCGGGCATCGAGAAGCTGAAGGCCTCAGGCGCCAAGGTTGCGTTTCAACACACGATGGAGCTCGTTGATGTGCCCGCCGGAAAGGGCTTCTTCGTGCCCCCGACCTTGCTTCGCGCAGACGATGCGAACGCAGCGGATGCTGTGCACACGCATGAGGTGTTTGGCCCGTCTGCGACCGTGTGTGCCTACGACTCGACCGACGAGTGCATTGCCCTTGTCGAGCGTGGCGAAGGCGGGCTTGTTGCGACGATCTACGGCGAAGACAAAGAGACGCTGCGCACGCTTCTTCTTGGGATCGCGCCCTTCCACGGCCGTGTGCTGGTGGTCAGCGCCAAGGTCGCGGAGAAGACGATCCAGCCCGGCCTCGTTTTGCCGTCGTGTATTCACGGCGGACCAGGGCGCGCGGGTGGCGGCGAGGAACTCGGCGGTGAGCGCGGCGTTCGCTTCTACATGCAGCGAACGGCGGTGCAGGGTGACCGTGCGCTGCTCGATCGCTTTTTCGAGGCGCCGAAAAGCTGACCGATACGTCGTGTCATCGCGGCCCCCAACGCGACGGTTTTCTTCTGGTTCAGGAATGTCTCAGCTAGAATCCGCAACGTGAGTGAGCCAACGAGCGCCGATTTGGTGATCGTGGAGCCTGACGGGTCCGTGCACGCCCCTGGGCGCGCGGCCGACAGGCGCCTACGAGAGCGTTCTGGCCGCTACCGTTTGATTTCGGATGCGCCCGGACTGTTGATTCTTCGCAGTGAGTCGACGCCCGACAAGGCCTCGACCTCGCGCGTGTTGATGGCCGGTGAAATCGTCTCGCGCACGACCGTGCTTGAGATGTTGAACGTCATCGCGACTGCTGGTTGGCGTGGTGAGATGCATGTCTTCGCGCCCGACGTGCGACGCGTGTTGGCGATCGATCAGGGCGCGCTCAAGCACGCGCGCAGCGACCACCCCGATGACCGTCTGGGCCAGGTGCTCTACCGAAACGGTGTGCTCTCGAAGGGCCAGCTCGATCAGCTGCTCTCGGAGGTCGACCCGGATCGTCGTCTCGGGCAGCTCGTCTTGGAGAAGGGCTTTCTTCAGCAAGAGACGCTCTTCAAGCAGCTGCAAAAGCAAGTCGAGCAAATCTTCTTCGCGAGCCTGCTCGCGCGCGAGGGCAACTACGCATTCGTCACCGACGATGAGGCCGCGCCGCCTGTGCACTCGGTGCATTTGCCCATCGCTGGCCTTCTGATGGAGGGCGTGCAGCGCATCGATGAGATGGCGCTCTTCCGCGAGCGCATTCCACACGATGAACTTGTGCCCGAGGTGCAGCCGCGTGTGTCTGCGAGCGATATCGAGGAGGGTGCGCAGGTTGTTCTCGCATACGCGGACGGCGAGCGGACGATCGACGCCATTGCTCGTGAGACGGGGCTCGGCACCTTTCACACCGTGAAGGCACTCTACGGCTTGTTGCAGCAGGGCCTCATCTCGCTGCGTGCGAAGCGCAATGTGGAAGTCGCGCGTGTTCGTCGCCTGACCTCCGAGTTCAACATGGTGCTTCGCGATGTCTTCATGGCCGTCGCGACCTACGGCGGCGTGGACCAAACGCGCACCACGCTCGAGGCTTGGATCATGGGCAGTGGCTACGGGCCGATCTTTGGCGAGCGCGTCGATGAAGATGGCTCGCTCGACATCGAGATCGTCGTCGATGCCATGCAAGCCGTTCAGGTGGACAACCCGATGGAGGGCCTGCTGCAAGCGCTTCATGAACTCTCTGCGTTCGCGCTCTTTGCCGCGACCACCACGCTTCCGCGCGATCAAGAACTCGCGCTCTCACGCGATGTCACCCAGCGATTGAAGCGGATTCGCCTGTGAGCTTTGCGATTCGTTCGTTGCGCGCGCGCCCTCTGCGCGTGCCGCTCCTGGATCCGTTTCGCATCGCGACCGCGACGTTGACCACGACGCTCGCGGAGGAGATCGAGCTCGTCCTTGAGAAGGATGGCGTGACGCATACCGGGCTGGGCGAGGCAGCGACGCTTCCGCCTGTGACGCGCGAGACGCCTGAAGACGTGCAGCGCTTGGCGCCCGTGCTCGAAGCCGCGCTCTCTTCGTTGCGAACGGCCTGGTCGATCGACGCGATTGCGCCGCTTCTGGATGCGCATTTGAAAGAGCACCCCGTCTTGCGTGCGGGCATTGAGACAGCTTGGTTGGACGCGTTCGCCAAGCACGAACGCAAGAGCTTCGCGCATCTCCTTGCGGGCTCGGCGCCTTGGTCCGAGCGTGCGTTCGAGACCGACGTGACCATCCCAATCGCCTCGCCCTCACGCATGGGTGAGCTCGCGGGTGAGTGGACGGCGAAGGGCTTCAAGAGCCTGAAGGTGAAGGTCGGGCGCGCGCATGAAGACGACCTCGAAGGGTTGCGCGCGATCATCGCGAATGCGCCGCACGCACGACTTCGTCTCGATGCGAATGCGGTGATGAGCGCGACGGAGGCGCTGCACTTCATCGATGATGTGCTCGCGATAGGCGGCGACATCGAGCTCTTTGAGCAGCCCTGCCGCGCGGAAGACCTCGAAGGTATGGCGGAGGTCACCAAGCAAGGCGGTGGCATTCCGGTCATTGCGGACGAGTCGTGCAAGTCGGTTGCGGATGTGGATGCGCTCGCCTCGCGTAGCGCTGCAACCGGCGTGAACTTGAAGCTTGTGAAGCACGGAGGCGTGCTTGCCTCGCTCGCGGTGGCGCGTCGTGCGCGAGAGCATGGGATGCAGTTGATGGCGGGCGCGATGGTGGAGACGCGCTTGGGCCTCAGCGCGATGCTGCATCTCGTCACGGTGATGGGCGTCGACTACCTCGACTTGGACACCGCGCTCCTGCTCACCGAGGACCCGTACATCGGTGGCTACAGCGAGGCGCTTCCGAGCCTCCGCATTGATTCTTCACACGCAGGGCTGGGCATCCGTCGCCGCTGATTTTGCGCGACCACTTCCGCACCTCGCGAAATGCCTCATGCCCATGCTGCGTAGGGCAAAAGTGACGTGATTGTCTCGCAGTTGCGTTTGCACTTCGTATGCAAAGAGATGCTTGCAAGTGTAAGCGTGCAGAGTAGCTTCGGCCGCGGTCGTACGTGACCCTTTAGAGGACCAGGATTTCATGGATATTCAGGAACGCTTCAACGCATTCGCCATGCTCGGCGCCACGTGGGTCATGTGGCTCCTCGTGATTCTCTCGGTCATCGGCCTCGCCGTGATCTTGGAGCGCGCGTACTACTTTTTCGCGACGGGCGATGACATCGAGGCGCTTCGCAAGATGCTGCGCGAGAAGCTCGGTGCGAAGGACCTGGAGGGCGCGCGCGAGGGTCTGAAGAAGGGCAAAGGCGTCGAGGCGATGGTCGCGCTCGCCGGCGTGGATTCGGCCTCCGATGGCTACAAGTCCGCGGAAGAGCGGATGAATCAGCAGCAGATGCTCAGCAAGCTCACGATGGAGCGCAACCTCGCGTTCCTCGGCACGATGGGCAACAACGCTCCCTTCATCGGCCTCCTCGGCACCGTCATCGGCATCATGCGCGCCTTCCGCGAGATGAACGAAGCGGCCGGCCAGGTCACGACGGGCCTCATGTCGGAGATCGGCGAAGCGCTTGTTGCGACGGCCATCGGCCTCATCGTCGCGCTCCCCTCCGTCGCCGCCTACAACTTGTTCCAGCGCTTGATCAAAGCCCGCGTGACGCGCGCTGAGGCGCTCGGCAAGGAAGTGCTCGCCTACCTGAAGTCTTCCGCGCGTTCTTCGAAGGAGGATTGAGCCATGGCTGGCGCTTCCTCGAACAACGACGACGAGATGATCACAGCGATCAACGTGACGCCGCTCGTCGACGTCACGCTGGTCTTGCTCATCATCACGATGGTCACCGCGAACTTCATCGTCTCGCGTCAGATCCCGATGGATTTGCCGCAGGGTGCGACGGGTGAAACAGCGCCACCGAGAACGATTGCCATCTCCATCGATCAAGAGTCGCATCTCTATCTCGATGCCGAGCCGGTGACCGAGGACCAACTGCGCTCACGCGTCCAAGCTTATGTGCGCGACGTTGGTCAAGCCGAGGCAAGGGCGACGATCGCGGCTGATGCGCGCGTGAGCCATGGAACGGTCGTTCGCGTGATTGACCTGCTTCGTGTGCAGACGGTGTCGCACTTCGCGATCAACGTTCGCCCCGAAGATTTGGCGAACTGATTCAACCCAGCGGAGCGGAACGTGACCACTGAGCGAAAAGGCGATGCGATTCTGGGTGCGGTGCTCGCGCTCAGCGGTCTGACGCACTTTGGCGCTTGGGTCATTCTCGGGGCGATTCCTCCGATGGAGCGTGTGATTCGTCCACCGACAGAGGTGGAGATCATCTCCGAGCCTCCGCCCGCTCCTGAGCTTCCCGAGCCAGAACCTGAGCCCGAGCCTGAGCCCGAGGTCATCGAGCCAGAGCCCGAGCCGGTCGTTCCACCACCGCGTCCACGGCCCGAGCCGAATGCGCCGCCACCTCCGCCGCTTGAAGAGGCTGTCCCTCCGCCTGCTGCGCAGGAAGAGATCGCGGATTTCTCCGGCGAGACGCTGACGGTGGAAGGGCCTGGTCCAGGCTGGACGAGTGCCGTGGGAAATGGTCAGTCGATGGACGGGCCGATCGGTGCGCCCGGCGGGCAAGTCACGGGACGACGTCGTGCGGGGACGCCCGAGGGCGTGGTGGGTGGCTCGCCGAATACGCCACCGGAGGCGATCATCGCGGTGGCCGATCTGCGTTCGCCTCCAGGCGAGCCGGGTGGTGTTGGCGAGCGCTTGCAGCGGCTCTATCCAACGCGTCTGCGCAGCATGTCGATCGAGGGCAGCGCGGTGGTTCGCATTCGCATCTCGGCGAACGGCTCCGTGAGTCGTCTGCGTGTGCTTCGCGCCAGCGAGCCGGAGTTTGGTCAGGCGTGTCTGACGGCGGTGCGTGAGGCGGGCGCCTGGCGCGCGGCAGTGGGCCCGGATGGTCAGCCGGCTGCGACAGAGATTCGCTACAACTGCGAGTTCTCGCTCGCCTACTGAGCGGCCCTCGGGCCCCCAACCCCTCGTCGTCATTGCGATTCTTGAGGGGGCTGAGCGATACTCCAAGGCTCGCACCTCGGAGGATTCTCGATGCGCATTCTTGCCCGCTCGGCAGCCGTTCTCTTTTCCGCGCTACTTACAGCGTTGTTCATCGCGCCAGTTGCGTCTGCACAGACGCCGAACGGCACGTTCTCCGTGCTGCGCTTCACACCCGCGCCTGGGCCTGGGAACTACTTCCAAACGGATGGCGCGCGCGTGCACGGCGAGCTTGAGGGCAGCGCAGGCTTGCTTCTCG
>JBILQT010000020.1:0-48936 GCA_044373065.1 Sandaracinaceae bacterium | reverse complement strand
CGCACAACCCGCTCACGCTCTACCCCGCAACCTGTGATGCCGATGGGATGAACTGCCAGGTCGCGCCCGGTGACCGCACGCAGCTCGTTCGGTACACGGCGGCGGGACATCTCTGGGGCGCGATCGCGATCTCGCGACGCATTCAGATCGCCCTGCAGGTGCCCTTCGCCTACTCCGAGGGCGACACGTTCAACCCCTCCATGGGCGTGATTGTCCCCGGCGGAAACGCATTCGTCGTCGGTGACCCGCGCCTGCACTTGAAGCTCAACATCCTCGATGACGCGGGTGGCTTCCGCCTCGGCCTTGTGGTGTTTGGGACCGCCCCGGTTGCGTATCAGATCGCGGCGCGCCGCTACCTCGGTGACGAGACGCCCACGTTCGGCGGTCACCTCATTGCGGAAATGGCGACCGGTGGATTTCGCATCGCAGCCAACGTTGGCGGCGTCTGGCGCGACGGTCAGACGCTCTTCTCCACGCAGGCGACTTCGCAGTTCATTTACAACGTGGGTATCGGCTACGACATCACCCCGCTCATCGGCCTCTTCGGTGAGGTTGCGGGCGCGACCTCCTTCGCCAGTGCCGTGGACGAGAACATGCTTGAGGCACGCCTTGGCGGACGCTTCCGTGTAGACGATGTGACCTTCGAGCTCGGTGGTGGCGCTGGCATCATCGCAGGCGTCGGTGTGCCTGTGTTCCGTGTGCTCGGTGGCTTCTCCTGGGCCCCGATGAGTGCCGATGCCGATGGCGATCACGTCCTCGACAACCTCGATGCTTGCCCCGGCGACGCTGAGGACATGGACGGGTTCAATGACGCCGATGGTTGCCCCGAGGAGGACAACGATCAGGACGGCTTGAACGACGAGCGCGACCAGTGCCCGGATGCCGCGGAAGACATCGACCAGGTCGATGATGAAGACGGTTGCCCCGACACGGACACCGACGGAGACGGCGTGCAGGACGGCTACGACTCGTGTCCGACCGAGATGGAAGATGTTGATGGCGACCGTGACGAGGATGGCTGCCCCGACCTCGATCGCGACCGCGATCACATCAACGACGACGCGGACCGTTGTCCGGAAGAGCCGGAAGACACGGACGGCTTCGGCGACGAGGATGGCTGCCCCGAGACCGACTTCGACGCCGACAACCTTCCCGATGACGGCGATGCCTGCCCCGATCAGCCGGAGGACATGGACGGCTTCGAGGACGAAGATGGTTGCCCTGAGGAGGGCGGCCCGCCCGTCGAAGAGCCTGCGGCCGGCGGTCGCACACGCACCCGCGGACGCTGAGTAGGCCAAGCGAGATTCGAAGACGGTCGGCCCACGGGTCGGCCGTTTTTCGTTGGCAGGAAACCTCGCTGGGTGAGGAGGTTGCCGCTAACGAATCCGCGCTCTGGCTCGAACGAAACAGGACGCAACGAAAGAGGAAAGCGATGACGACGAACGAGACCGCAATTTTGGCCGGTGGTTGCTTCTGGGGAATGCAGGATCTGATTCGCAAGAGGCCGGGCGTGCTGTCGACACGTGTTGGCTACAGCGGCGGCGATGTCCCCAACGCGACCTATCGAAACCACGGGACACACGCAGAGGCGATCGAGATTGTGTTCGATCCCATGTTGGTATCGTATCGAGATATTCTCGAATTCTTCTTTCAGATTCACGACCCGACGACGCCGAATCGGCAGGGCAATGATCGAGGTACCTCCTACCGCTCGGCGATTTACTTCACGAGTGAGGCGCAGAAGCACGTCGCGCTCGAGACCATCTTGGATGTGGACGCCTCGGGGCTGTGGCCAGGCAAGGTCGTTACGGAAGTTGCGGCTGCGGGGCCCTTCTGGGAGGCCGAGCCGGAGCATCAGGACTATCTCGAGCGCTATCCACAAGGGTACACATGCCACTTCGCGCGCCCGGGTTGGAAGCTCCCGCGCCGCGCCTGAAGCACTCCTCTCACGCACCGAGGTCATCATGAGTTCGACAACGTCCGCGCATCTTCTTGGTTGGAACGGCGTGCTTCATTACGCGCGCAACGGCAGCCCGCCTCCGCCCCACCGTGTGGTGAAAACAGACGCCGAGTGGCGTGCGCTGCTCACGCCGGAGCAATACGCGGTCGCCCGCGCAAAGGGCACCGAGCGCGCACATAGCTCGAAGATGTGCAGCCTCTTCACCGCCGGTCGCTACGCCTGCCTCTGCTGCAAGACGGAGCTCTTTGACTCATCGACGAAGTTCGACAGCGGCACGGGCTGGCCAAGCTTCACGCAGGCGGTTGCACCGAATGTCATCGGCTACCACGAGGATCGTTCCTACGGGATGAGCCGCGTCGAAGTGGTCTGCGCGGTCTGCGATGCGCACCTTGGTCACGTCTTTGAAGACGGGCCGCCTCCGAGCGGTTTGCGTTACTGCATCAACGCGATCTCGCTCATCAAGATCGAGGGCTGAACGCAACGTGAGTCGATAGTATTGAGATACGGTTAAGATATTGCTAGATATCGCCGTGAGAGAGCAGGGAGTCGAGTGCCAGGACCGCTTCTGCGGGGAGCCATTCGGCCGCCTCGCGGAGCGCCATGCGCGCATGGGTCGCCCGCGTGGTCGGTCGGGCATCGGGGACGCGAATCCCCCGTGTTTCGAAGTGTTTTCGGGTGCGGCTCCCCGGAACCCAGGGTTCGGTCTCCAGGGTGATCGGAAGTAGCTCACGCCAGACCTCGGGGGCGATGCGGCAGAGCACGCCCCATACCCCGGGCTCGGACTTGGCGATGTGCGCGACCTTCGGTGCGAGGGCGCGGTAGGGCTCTGGCCGGATGAACCGGAGCAGGCTCAGCGCGTCCTCCTGAATGCGGCGCGGAGCGGTATCGGCGAGGGCCTCTTCAAGCCACGCGAGCGGTACTTCGCGCGCCTGCGTCGACGTGAGCACCCAAGCGGCAATCACTCGGAGGGGTGGTGCCTCGCTGTCTGCGTAGCGCTCAAGGTCGAGTCTGAGGGGCCTTGCGAGTTCGTGCAGTTGCAGCGCCGCGAGCCATCCGAAACCGCGAACGTGATGCGATGGATGATCGAGCAGTGCGGCCACTCGTTGCTCTGAAGGCGGTCCCTCTTCGGTACACCGAAGAAGCTGCTCCGCATCGAGGAGGTCGCTCCAGAGAGCGCCGCACAGCCCTTCTCGAACACCCTCGAGCAGGATGCGGTGACTCCATCCAGCGGCGCGGTAATGCCATTGGAGGCGCTGCGTGTCGATGGGCTCAAGCGGACGAGTCCGCATGGCAGCACCGTGGAACCATCTTCCGATGACGTGGCCGGAGACCAGGGATGTGAGTGGGTAGTGGAGCAGCGGTAGGGCCTCGCCCGCGATGTCGAGCGTCAGGTCGATCACCCAGTTCGCGACCATGAGTCGACGCGTGTCGTCGCCGCCCTCGTGAGGGGCGAGCACATGTCGAAGCGCTTCGAGTCGTGATTCGCGCGACCGCATTCACATCAGTTTAGTGCACCCTCCGTCCATGCCGCGCGCAACGAAGTCGACACCCAAGCTCACCCATCTTGATGCCCAAGGTCAGGCCTCGATGGTCGATGTCTCGGACAAGCCGGAGACGGTGCGCGAGGCCCGTGCCCAGGCTGTGATTCGCATGAGCGCCGAGGCGTTTGAGGCGATGCAGCGTGGGGATGCGAAGAAGGGCGATGTGCTTGGTGTCGCGCGGATTGCGGGGATTCAGGCGGCGAAGAGGACATCGGAATTGATCCCGCTTTGTCATCCGCTGCCGCTCTCGAAGGTGGGTGTGACTTTCACCGTGGATGTGAAGATGAACTCTGTTCGCGTGTTGGCTGAGGTGAAGACGCGCGGGCCCACGGGGGTGGAGATGGAGGCGCTTGTTGCGGCCAATGTCGCGGCGCTGACCATCTACGACATGCTCAAGGCGGTCGACCGCACGATGGAGGTGCACGACGTCTTTGTGGTGGAGAAGACGGGCGGACAGCGCGGGGACTACGCGCGCAAACGCTGACGCCTTCCGCTCTGCGAACTCGGATACCTTCGTCGCATGTCGGGCACACTCGAGGTTGCAGTCTGTGTTGTCATCGAGTCGGTGGGCGCTGGGCTTGTGCGCGTGGCGCCCCTGGCGGAGCGCGCTTGGATGACGGTGGGTGAAGAGGAGGCTGCACTGGCTGAGCTGCGCGCGTTCTTGACGATGCAGTTGGCCACCGCAGAGCCTGCGGACGTCACGCGCGTCGCTGCGTTTTCACGCGAGTCGGATACCGCACTTCGTCACGTGGATGTCGAGGTCGTCGTGCAGGATGGGGCCGAGCCGATCCACGTGGAGTACGCGTGTGTTGCCCTGGGTGCGAACGCGCCAGCGCTTGCGCGTGTGCCGCAGCGAGAGCGCAAGAATGCGCCGCCGCCTGCGCCCTTTGAGGTGAAGCCCGATGTGGAAACGTGGCTTGCGATTCCGGCGCTGAGTCATGTCTTTCGGCTGCCGGAAGAGCTCTCGGTGCTCGATGGCGAGGGCGTTGATGCGCTCATTCGCAAGGAGGCGCAGCGCATCCTCAATGCGACGAGCAAGACCTCGCTCGACGCGATTGCGCGCTTGCCTCCGCCACGAACGACACTCGCGCGCATGACGCTTCAGCTCGCGCGTCCGGAACAAGCGAGCGCGGAGGCGCGGCAGCAAGGAAAGCAACGGGCTGCGGAGGCACAACGAAGGGCTGAGCTGCAGGCGCAACTGGAGAGCATGGCGCGACGCATTGGACCGAGCCCCGCGCCCATCGCGCGTGAGTCGCTTGTACAACGCATGAGGGGCCTGCTTGCCTCCGCGGAGCGACTCTCGGTGCTCGTGCGTGGCGCGGAGTTGGTCGGCAAGAGCAGCTTGATTGAGCACGTTCTCGGTGCAGAGGCGCGGCCCGCGTATGCGCTGCCTGTCGCGCGATTCCTTGCGGGAGATGGCGGATTCGGCGAGTGGCAGAGCCGCGTGGAGTCTGTGTTTCGCGCGGCCGAGGTGCTCGATGCGATTCTCTACATTGAAGACATCGGTGGTCTCTCGCTGGAGCGTGCAGGCAGCACCGTCGACATTGCCTCCGCGATGGCGCCCTTCCTTGAGTCGAAGAAGGTGCGGCTCGTGGCGGAGATTCGCGATGACCAGCTCGACCGCTTTGATGCGCGACAGCGAGGGCTCTCTGGCGCGTTTGTGCGCGTTCAAGTGCCAGCGATGACAACGGCGGAGACAACGCATGTGCTTGTGCAGCGCTACGGTGATGCAGAGCGCGCGGCGCTTGAGGGACATCGCGCGCTGACCCCTGAGGCGTGCGCAACGGCGAGTGCCCTCGTGGAGCGCTATCTGCCGTACCGCGCCCTTCCTGGTGAGGCCGTGCGCGTGGTGCGTGCGCTGCAAGAGGCGCTCGATGTGCCGCGTGATGCGGCGGGGGTCTATCCGCTCATTCAGCCAGCGCATATCACCGAGGCGTTTGCTGCACGGACGGGCCTTCCCTCGCATCTGCTTCGCGATGATGTGGCCCTCGCGCCCGAGGAAATCGCGGCCTCTCTGCGTGCGCGCGTGATTGGGCAAGACGAGGCTGTGTCTGCGGTCGCGCAGGCATTGAGCGTGGTGAAGGCGGGCTTGCAGGCGCGTGGAAAGCCCATTGCGAGCTTTCTCTTCGCGGGCCCGACCGGGACAGGAAAGACCGAACTCGCTCGTGCACTTGCCTCGTTTCTCTTTGGCTCTGCGGATGCGTTCGCACGTTTCGATATGAGCGAATACATGGACGCGTGGTCGAGCGAGCGACTCATTCGCGGCAATGATCGCGAGGATGGATTGCTGACGCGGCGCGTGCGCGAGCGGCCCTTCTCGGTGCTCTTGCTCGACGAGATCGAGAAGGCACATCCCGCCGTCTTTGACTTGCTTCTTCAGGTGCTCGGTGAGGGGCGTCTGACGGATGCGCGGGGCAAGACGGCGTACTTTCAGAACACGATCATCGTGATGACGTCGAACCTTGGGGCGCGCGCCGATCGGCCGCTGCTGGGCTTTGAGAGGCAAGACGCATCACGGCGCGATGTCTACCTGCGTGCGGTGCGAGAGCACTTTCGTCCTGAGTTGCTCAACCGCATCGATCGCGTTGTGCCTTTCGCATCGCTGACTTCAGGCGACGCACTGCGCATTGGGCGCATCTTTGTGCGGGGCATTCTTCAGCGCTCGGGGTTCACCGAAGCGCGGCATGCGGTGCACATCTCCGACGGTGCGCTGATGCATGTTGTTGAGGGGGCGTTGACCGCCGATGGAGGCGCGCGCGCGTTGCGTCGCAACCTGGAAGACGCGCTTGTGGTGGGCTTGGCCAAGCTGCTCGCGCGCATGGGCAGTGGCGAGCAGGCCGTGATCGATGTGGAGCCTGCGACGAGTGCGCATGTCGCCTCGTTGCGCGTGGTGCTTCATGCAGGCCTCGCGTTTGTGCTTCGTCGCAAACCAACCCGAGGCCTCAGCCAAGACAGGGCGCCGCTCGATCGCATCACGGCGCTGCGTCGTCGACTCTCGCGCTGGGTGCACCTCTCGCAGATCGAGTCGCACCGCGCGGAGGTGGCGCGGCTCACCGCCGATGTCGCGAAGATGAAGCGCCGCGGAGAGCATCATCAGTTTGAGCAACGGCTGCAGTACCTCGGGCCGGTGATGGCTGAGATCGATCGTCTCTATCGAGAGCTTGAAGCGGTCGAAGAGCTCGCGCTGACGGCGCTTGCGCGCGAGGAGTCGTTGGAAGAGTTGGTCACTGAGGCCGAGACGCTTGCGCGCACCCTCGAGAACGCGCTGCACGATGTGCTTCGCGGTGGTGATGACCTTGAGTTCTCGTTTGTGATCACAGCGGCGCGCGGCGAAGGGAAGGGTATTGCGCTCTTCCTCAAGCCGCTCTTGGAGTCGGTCTCTGGCAATGAACAGAATGTCTCGGTGTACTTCCCCTCGGGGATAGGGACGCCGGATGCGACGTGGCCTGCGGCACGCGTCTGGGGGCCGCATCGAACGCCCAAAGAGAGCATTCGGCTGCTTGCGAACAGCGCGCGTTTCTCGCGCGTCTACGTCTCAAGCGAGGACGTGTGGTTCTTCCTCAGCTACGTGCACACGCTCGTGCGCGTTCGCTATGAGAAGCATCTCTACGAGCTTGTGTTTCACTTCGGCGCGACCTGGCCTGGCAGCGATGACGCGAAGTTTCCGGACATCACGGGCATTCCTGATCGAGCCGATTTGACGATCGATCTCGACGCGAAGCGCCTGCATCTGGATGGTGCGGATGAGCCTTGGACGATCCCGGAGAATGGCGATTGGGTCTCACTCTTGCCGAGCGTTGCAGTGGCTGCACTCGCGCTCGCGGAAGGGGCGTAACGATGGAACACACGGTCTACGTCTTTGAGCGTCGCGAGTCGCACAGCATCCAGTGGACGAGCGTGAGCGGCACCTTTCGAAGCGAGGTGAGCGTGCGTGGCTCGACACTCGCGAAGGTTGAAAAGCACTTCGTGGAGGCCGTGCGCAAAGAGTTGCGTGCGCTGCCGCCAGCCCTGCGTTTTGAGTTCGCGACGCCGGGCTTTGTCTACCTCGCCGAGCTGCGCCTTGAGCTTGTGTTGCGAGGCCTCGGCACCAAGCGCGATGTCTACGGCATCTTCCCCTTCGTCATCGAGACGCGCGCGAATGCGCTGGGTGCGCCCTCGTATTTCTACTTTCATCCGTTTCGTCCAATGGATCGCTTTCAAGTGGCCAGTGGCCAGCAGCCGATGGACGTGTTGCGACCCCTCGTCGCCAAAGCCTGGGCGCATCTCGAGGACCACGAGATCGAGCGGATGCGCAAGGCGGGCAAAGAGAGCGTCGGCCATATCGTTTTCGATGAGCGGCACCGCACGCTGGAGGAGTTTGAGCGCGAGCAGGCGCACGCACGCGACCCCTCACGCAAGCCGAAGAAGAACGAACGGCCGCCACTCCAGGAGCTTCCGCGTCTCGCGCAGGACCTCACGCGTGGCGTGCAGAGCGGCACACTCTCGGCGGGCCGAATTCGCGAGGGTATCGATGGCGCGCTGCGCTCGTTCTCGCTTGGGACGAGTGTTTACGGGCGGCCTCGTGTCGAAGCCCAGGAGGGTCGCGGTGGTGTGCCTCCGAGTGCGCGTTCATTCGTCGTCGTTGGCCCCTCCGGAAGTGGTCGTACCACTTGCTTGCGTCGCGCCGCACAGCTCTTGCTCACGCATGATGGCTTCGAGCTCACGCACAACCTCGACCTGGTGAGCCATGTCTGGCAGCTCTCTGCGCGTCGTGTGCTCGCCGGCATGTCGCGTCTTGGGGAGTGGGAGAAGCGGCTGCTTCGCATCCTCGATGAGGCCCGCGCGCATCGCGCCGTGTTGGCCTTTGATGACATCGCGCTTCTGGGTTCGATCGGGCGCTCACGTGACAGCGACAGAGCCTTTGCGGATCTGATCGAGGGCCCGCTCTCGCGTGGTGAGATCGCTGTGTGGGGCGAGGCCACGCCGGAGGGGTTTGAGCGCCTTCTCGATGAGGCGCCGCGCCTCGCTGAGCTGCTGCCGCGCCTGGTGCTTCCGAAGGTCGAGACGCAGGAGACGTATGCGCTCTTGCTCCATCGCATGCGCGAGCTGGAGCGCTCAGCGGGGCCCGCGTACACGCGTGAGGGTAAGCCTCTGCGCCTTGAGCTCGACCCGATGTCGATTCCGTCGATCGTGCAGGAGACGCGGATGCTCTTTCCGGGTGTGGCGAACCCGAACAAGTCGATGACCATCTTGGAGCGCTTGAGCACGCGTGCCTTCGCAGCCCGCGATGCGCGTGCGACAGGCTCCGACGAGGCCGCGCATCTCGACCCATCTGCCATCGTGCTCGATGCGATCGAGGAGCGAACGGGCATGCCGCGCGCGTTGCTCGATGGCTCAGCGCTCGACCCGGCGCAGCTCGAGTCGCGCTTTCAGTCGGACATTATTGGGCAGCCTGAGGCGGCACGTGCGGTGGTCGACCTCCTGGTGCGTCTCAAGACGCGCACCGCCGACCCTTCAAGACCGCGCGCGGTCTATCTCTTCACCGGCCCGACCGGGACGGGCAAGACCGAGACGGCGAAGTGGATCGCCAAGCATGCGTACGGGAGCGCGACGCGGCTCTTGCGATTCGATATGGCCGAATTCGGAACGCCCGACGCGGCTGCGCGCTTGCTTGGTACGGGGCTCTCGGGCGATGAGCGCGAGGCGAGCCTCACGGCGCGTGGTCGCGCGCAGCCCTTCTCGGTCGTGCTCTTTGATGAGATCGAGAAGGCGCATCGCAGTGTGATCTACCTGCTGCTTCAGCTCTTTGATGAGGGCAGGCTGACCGACCCAATGGGCACCACGACGGACTTCACAAGCGCCGTGCTCGTGATGACCTCGAACCTCGGCGCGCGCCCCAAGCCGCGTGCGGGCTTTCATCCATCGAGCGAGACGGAGGCGCGCGAGGTGCTCATCGATGTCTCGCGTGCTGTGCGTGATTTCTTTCCGCCAGAGCTCTTTCACCGCATCGATCGCATCGTCCCCTTCAAGCCGCTCGATGACGCGATGGCCCGCGCCATCGTGCGCCGTGAGCTGGGCTTCATGCTGGAGCGACGCGGTCTCACGGAGCGTCGCATTGCGGTCGCTGCGACCGACTCCGTGGTGGAGATGGCGCTTGCGGAGGCCTTCGATGTGGCAGGGGGTGCGCGCTCGGTGAAGGGCTGGCTTGAGGAGCGCGTGGGCGGCTTGCTCGCCGATGAGATTGCGGGCGGAGGCGCAGCCGAGCAGCGTGCGCTGATCGTGTATGCACCCAAGGTGGATGGGCGTCGTGTGCTGTCGGTGCATGCCGAGGCGATGCGTGAAGTTGAGCCTGTGGCGGAGATGACACTCCGACTCGACCCGCGCTTGGATGCGCGCGCGCTGCGCAAGGTTGCCGCGTGGATCGCAGAGCCTCTCGTGCGCACCGATCACGATGTGCTTGCAGGGCTTCGCGAGGAGCAGCGGCGTCGCATCGGCACTGACCCGCGCGGCGTCTATGCGCTCGAGCTGAGCATCCATGCTGTGCTCGCGTTTCGTGAGGCGCATGAGCTTCAGCTTGAGGACGAGACGGCGTGGGAGCGGCAGCGTCGCGAGGATGAACTCGATCGCGAGCACACGATTCAGCGCGGACGCACCTACGGGCCCAACGTCGAGCGTCGCGAGCTTCACGTGGGCGGTCGCATTCAGGGTGAGGAACGACTGCCTGTCGGAACACGCGCGCTGCGCGATCACATCGGCGAGGCGCTTGATCTGCGTCGCTCGCTCGCATGCATCGGCCAGCCAGAGGAGCACATCGTCGACGTGGTGCTCGCCCGTTCGGGTGAGCCGCGTGAGGGCGTGAGCGCATTGCTCTCGCTTGGGCAAGCCCTGGTCGAGAGCGTGGGTGATGTGGACGGTGTGGTGGTGCGCGAGGGGGCCTCTCTCCGTGTGTTGGCAAGCTTGCCAATAGCAGTGGGCAGTGCACTCGCGCTTCGCATCGTTGGAACGGGCGCGCGGACCAAGCTCTTGCGCGAGCATGGAACGCACATATTCATCCCCGATGACGGCGTGCCCGAGATGATCACGGTGCGCGTGCTCGACTCGGGTGCCGTCGAGCTCAAGACGAGCTTTGAGGAAGTGGAAGCGCAGACGCGCGCCTTTCGAGAAGCGCTCGATGCTGGCGTACACCCGCTCCCGCCAAACCCAGCAGCCCTCTTGCCGCATCTGCGCACCGTGCAGTCACAGCGACGCCCGGATGGCAGCGTGGACGTCTCGGTCGAAGATCATCGGGCGGGCGATGCCTTCCATGTCCGCGCGCGCGACCTCCGCGCGGCGTTGGTGCACTTCCAGGATCAGCGACGCTTTGTGTTGCCCCAAGGTCTCGACACAGCCTCGCTCGATGTGCTGATGGCTTCGTTGCGGGTCAGCAAAGGGGAGGACGCCTCATGAAGTCATCGCTTCGCGCCTATGTGGTTCGTCACGCTGAGGGCCATGTCACTGCGACCCTGATGCGTCATCGCGACAGGCTCTTTGGTCCCCCTGCGCCCACGGGAATTGCGGAGACGATCGAGGAGGCATGTCGCTACGTGGAGGACGTGCTTCGCGCACGCATGCTGGAGAACAGCGATCACCTTGAGGACTATCTCTTCGAGGGCGTGATCCCCTTTCACGATCTCGAGCTTGAGGTGCATCCGCTGCGCACCGTCGACAAGACGCCGGTCATCGGTGACCGCGCCATCACGCTGACCTTTGGCTATGCGCTCTTCGCGATGCCGCGCGGTGGGTACCGCGTGATGATGCCGCGCTTTGGCTGGTGGTTTGTCTGCGAGACACCGCGCTCGGCGCCCGCGTTGATTCGTCAGCTCATCGGCGCGCAGCTGCTCGGTGAGTCGAGTCATGGCCTCCTTCAATATCGACGCGGCGCGAGCGAATCGGTGCTGGAGCGCACGCCCTCCTGGGCCAGTCGCACGCCACGTGAGGCGAGCGATGAAGAACTCGATGTGCAGTCGTTTCGGGAGCTCTTCAAGGTTGCGGAAGAGTGGGTCATGCGCGCGAAGCGAAGGCAGTTGCCCGCGACCGTGGGGACATTGACGCCCGAGCAAGCCGCGCTCGTGCTTGCTCGTCCCGCGCGCTCGATCGTGCTTGTGGGGCCCTCCGGCACGGGCAAGACGGCCTGGGTGCGCATGCTCGCGAGGCATCTGGCGCTAGCCGCGGAGGGCCAGGGCAAGAGCAAGCAGCGTCGTCGTCTCTGGGCGACTTCCACCGAGCGCATCGTGAGCGGAATGCAGTTCCTTGGAGAGTGGCAGGAGCGCGTGCTTGCGCTCGTCGCGGAGCTTCAAGGCGAGGAGGATTTCTTCTTCGTCGATCACCTCAGCGCCTTCCTTCGCGAGCAGCCGGGCGGAGGCTCGGTGGGCGACTTCTTCGTGGCGGGTGTGCGCGAGGGGACGATTCACCTCATCGCCGAGTGCAACGATGCAGAGTGGGAGCGCGCGCAACGCTCGCATCCAGAGCTCTGCGCGCATCTGCATGTCGTGCGCACCCAAGAGCCCGCGCCCGACGCGATGCCAAGCCTGCTCCGCGCCTTTCAAGAGCGACGTGCGCCTCAGGTCGTGATTCACACACAAGCGCTGCGAAGGCTCGTCTCCCATCTCGCGATTCTCGTTCGCTCGTCGGCCTTTCCGGGCAAGGCGTTTCGCTTTCTTGAGGCGATGGTTCCAGACCCGGAGAACGCGCCCTCACGCACGCTTCACCCTGCGGATGTGAGTGTCGAAGTTGCGAGGTACACGGGCCTTCCGCTGGCACTCGTCTCGGATGACGTCGTGCGCACGCGCGATGACTTTGCGAGGGAGCTGCGCGCGCGGGTGATTGGCCAAGATGCGGCCTGCGAGGCCGTCTCCGGCATCCTCACGCGCTTCAAAGCGGGCTTGAAAGACCCGCAGCGTCCCCTCGGTGTCTTGCTCTTCGTCGGCCCAACGGGCGTTGGAAAGACGGAGCTCGCCAAGCAACTCGCACGCACGATGCTGGGCTCGGAGAAGCGGCTCATTCGATTGGATATGAGCGAATATCAGCACCCTGGCTCAAGCGCGCGGTTGGTGTCGGCCGGTGCCTCACACGGTGCCGCAAGCGCTCATGGCCTGGCCTCCAAGGTGCGCGAATCGCCTTTCTCCGTCGTGCTTTTTGATGAGATCGAGAAGGCCCATCCAGAGGTCTTTGATCTGCTCTTGGGCATCCTCGGTGAGGGCCGCTTGACGGACTCGGAAGGTCGCGATGTCGACTTTCGATCGACAGTCATCGTGATGACTTCAAACCTCGGTGCGGGCGAGGGAACGCGCCTTGGCTTCGATGCCGATCAGACGCCGGCCTATGTGCGTCGGGTCCGCGAGCAGTTTCGTCCTGAGCTCACTGCGCGCATCGACCACATCGTTCCCTTTGCAGAGCTCACGCCTGGCGATGTGCGCCGCATCGTGGACTTGGCGATCGATGAGGTACGTCAGCGGACGGGGCTCACGCTTCGCAACATCACCCTCAGCGTGGAAGCCGATGCGCGCGATTGGCTCGCCGCGCGTGGCTATCAGCCCGGCAAAGGCGCGCGTGCCCTGCATCGCGTGATTGAAGAGGAGGTCGTCTCGCGCATCGGTGCCCGGCTTGCGGCGAACCCACGTGAGCACAACACGGCGCTTCGCCTCAGCCTCGTTGAAGGGGTGCTCGAGATCGCCTCGTAAGCCTGCGCGGCGTGGTGCCCCCGTCTTCTTTGCAACCTTGACGAGAAGCGCGGGTACGCCGCGAAGTGGGCCTGTGGAGACACTTCACGACAACGAGTACGCGCGCATCGAGTGGGACGCATCGCGCTCCTTGCTGACCTTTCGGCGCACGCGAAAGCCCTTCGCTTCACTGCGCGATGCACTCGCCGAGATGGAGACGCTGCGCACCCAGGCCGAGCGTGTTGGCCTTCGCACGAGCGCCATCTTGGTCGACTCACGCGAGGCGCCGCTGCGCGCGGACCCCGAATTCGAGGCGCTCTCCGAGAAGCATTTCTTGCCCCTGGTGAAGCGCTTTCGTCGCGCTGCGGTGCTCATCGCAAGTGCAACCGGAAGGTTGCAGGTCGGTCGCATTCGCCGCGAGCAATCCGCGGGCTACGAGGTCTTCGATGAGGTTGGCGCGGCGCTCGCCTTCTTGGCCTCAGAGGGGCGCGCGTAGCTCTTCGGGCCGCACGATGCGCTCGATCGAGGGGTCGATGTTGGCTTCGACCAGCGCGGGAATTCGGCGCCTCAGCGCATCGCGCTGCGCTTGAATCGAGGCGAGCTGATCCTTGAGCGCGAGGATGCGCGTCATCATGTGGAGGCCACGAAAGACGATGGCCTGACGCTCAAGCACGCGGATGGCTGCGATGCCCGAGAGGAAGAGAAAGCATGTGAGGCCGAACGCGCGCAGAGCGCCGCCAGGCGTGGGGTCGAGCACGAGCGCGAGCGCGCCTGTCGCGAGATGCACAAACATCACACCGAGCGTTCCGACGACCATGCGCAGCGTCGCCTTCACGTCATCGCGCTCGATCACAAGCTCTCCCGCGCGCGTTGCGAGCCAGAGTATCGGCAAGTGAAGGAGCAAGCCAGGCAGCGCGAGCGGGACCCATACGAGCATCAGCACCACGTGCCGCATCACGCGCTTGGTCCACTGCCAACGCGACATCGGGAGTGACAGGTCGCCATCGGTGATGCCGAGCGCGTCGAGGAGCGCGACGAGGCTCTCCACATCGCCATAGAACGCGCGCACTTCGGGCACGTCTTTCTTCGCCTCCCAATGCTGCACAAGCCTGCGCGTGATCTCGGCTTCCTCCGCGTGCGAGAGGTCGCGTGTCGCGGGCACGTAGAGGCGCCGTGCCGCATCGAGCACACGCAGCGTGTCGAAGTCTGGTGCGTTGAGCGTGAGCGCGCGAAGGCCGAGCTCGATCTCTTGTGTGAGCTTGCGTGCTGTCTCTCTCGCATCGCTCTCCCAGTGCTTCAACCACGTCGCATCGAGCGTGATGGGCCTTCCAAACTGCACGAGCACGCGTCCGCGAAAACGATCACGACGTCGATAGTGAAGGCCGACGGGGATGACACGCACGGGGATGCCCTCTGCGAATGCAGAGAGCGCGATGCGCGCTGCGCCCGTCTTGAGCGGCTGCAGCTCGGGCTCGGTGTACGTCACGCCCTCGGGGAAGATGCCGAACGCTTCGCCCCGCCTGAGCACCGCGTGAAGCGCGGAGAATGCGTCCTGATTGTCGACCTGCTTGGTGTCGCTCGATTGGTCCTGCCTTCGCTTGATCGGCACGCTCCCAAGCGCCCAGAGGATGGGCCTGATCGGTGTGGCGAAGAGCCCATCGCGCGCTGCGAATCGAACGCGCCTTCGGCAGGTCGTGGTGATCACCACGGGGTCGACGAGCGAGTTGGGATGGTTGCCAGTGAAGATGACGGGGCCGTCCTTCGGCACGTGCTCCAGGCCCACGACTTCGATCGAGCGAAAGAAGAAGCCCGTCACGACACGGAGGAAGAGCACGAGCGCGGAATAGACGAGAGCCTGCACTGCATTGGATGATGCCAGCAGCCTTCGTATGCGCGTCATTCTCATTCACGGCATGGGCCGCACGCCTCGCTCGATGATGCTTCTCGGCATGCGCCTGAAGCATGCGGGCTTTGAAGTGAGCTCGTTTGGCTACGATGTTCGCAAGACGCCGCTCCATGAGATTGCGGATCAGTTCGCGATGTTTGTGCGAAGGCATGCCGAGCATGCGGAGCCCTTCAGTGTCGTCACGCACTCGCTCGGAGGGGTCATCACACGCATGGCTTCGCCCGTGCTGCCGGGCCTCTCGCGCATCGTGATGCTCGCACCGCCGAATGCACCGCCGCGGCTCGCTTCGCTGGTGCAGCGGCATGCGAGCGCGCCCTACCGCTTCTTGTTTCGCGATGCAGGTCAGCAGTTGCTCGATGCGTCGTTCTACGCGCGGCTGCCGATTCCGTCGGCGAAGACGCTTGTCATCGCGGGCGATTCAGGGCCGCGTGTTCACTTCGCGGGCGCGCCGAATGATGCCGTCGTGGCAGTCGACGAGACACGCCTTGAAGGCGCCGAGCACCACGTCATGCACACGATTCACACCCTCATCATGAACGACCGCGAAGTGACGCGAAGGACCATCGCATTCCTTCAACGCGCGTGAGTCATGCGGCGAAGTCGAAGAGAAGAACCGAGCTCGCACCCTGCGGCGTCACCGTCACCTCGCCCGCGCGCAGCTCAAGACCTTCTCCCGCTTGAAGCATCCCCACGTCGCTCGCGAGCCAGCCATCGAGCGACATCACATAGGCATGGCGACCCGCAGCGACGCGAAACGTGTGGCTCGCATTCGCATCCAGATCGAGCCACTCGACGCGCGCGTCGCAGCGCAGGGGCATCACGTCATCCCCTGCAACGATGTGGCGGCCACGCGTTGGAAAGGCGCGCTGGAAGTGCACGGCATCGCCGCCGTGGGTGCTCGGCTGAATCCAGATTTGGAGCATGCGACAAGGCGCATCGCCATCGTTCGCCTCTGCATGAACCATCCCGCTGCGAGACGACGTGAGCTGCGCGGAGCGAGGCGGAAGGGTGGTGCCGTTGGCCAGGTCGCCGCGATGCGAGAGGTTGCCGTCGAGCACGATGCTCAGAATCTCAATCTCGCGGTGCGGGTGCAGCGGGAAGGCCGAGTGCGGCTGAAAGGTCGCGTCCGCGAGCACGACGAGCGGCCCATACGCTTGGCCTTCGCCTGAATGCGCGCCGACCGTGGCGATGAAGTGATCGCGAAGCTGCAGCCAGCCGATGTCGGTGGTTGGCAGTGCGCTCAAGCGGCGGATGCGGACGTCGTTCATCGTTCCCTCGGAGGACGCAACCGAAGCGCGGCGCGGCGGGCTCGTCGTACACGAGGCCAGCGTGGCTGCGATGCTCGCGAGAATCTCGCGTCGTGAGCGCTTGGTCGTCACAGACCTAGCGTGGCCGTGCCTCCGCTCGGTTGACGATGCGCAAGAACGCACAGACGATGTGCGTCTATGCACATGGCTTGGGATGATCTTCAGACGGTGGAGGCGCTGGTTCGCCTGCAAGGCGTGGCTGCGGCAGCCAAGGAACTCGGCGTGCGGCACACGACCGTCTCGCGGCGCGTCGAAGCGCTGGAGCGGTGTCTCGGCACACCGCTCTTCATTCGCGGTCCGCGTCTCTTGCCAACGCAGCTTGGGCGCGAGCTCGCAGCGCGTGCGGCTGAGATGCGGCTGCATGCCGCGCGCGCAGTCCAGCTTGTGGAGGGCCAAGCACGTGAGCGTGAGGGACGCGTTGTGGTCACGACGAGCGATGTCCTTGCGCCGCTTCTTCTCGCGGCGTTGTCGTCGACCGATGTCGCGGGCCGCGTGGAAGTGCTCGTGACGGATGAGACGCGCGAGCTCGTCCCGGGCGTCGTCGACCTTGCGCTGAGGCCAAGCCATGACCCTGCGCGCTCGCTTCGCGGCAGGCGTCTTGGCGTGCTTCGCGTGGGCATCTTTCGCACGCGCTCGGCCTCGACGAATTGGGTGCTTCCCTCGTCCTCGCTTCGTTCGCGCGTGTCGATGCGTTGGTGGAAGGCTATGCCCGCGGACGCGACCGGAGTCGTGGAATGCAACACGCTTCTCTCCATGCGCGATGCGTGTGTTGCGGGGCTCGGTCGCGCGGTGCTGCCGAGCTTTTTGGCGAAGGGCGACGAGCGTTTGGTGCTTGAGCGTGAGGTCGATGGCGGCACGCCCATCTGGCTCTTTGCGCCTCCCGAACGCGAAGTCTCAAAGCCCGCGCGGAGGTGGAGTGGCCAGCTCGCTCTGGCACTCCGTGCACTGCGCGGAACGTGGACTGCGTAGTCAGCGCTGCGACGCCAGCTGCTCGGCCCGCCTCGCAAGCTCCTCGTTCATCTTGCGGAATCCTGCCGGGGCCGCGCGCATCGAGGCGGTGCGCCGCGCGAAGGGCACCAAGAGTCCGCTGTAGCGCTCCACGTTGCGTAGGTGCGAGCGCTCTGGCGAGAGTGCAGTGACGTCGAAGCGATGGCGTCCGTCCATCACGCCGCTCACGCCCGTCTTCGCCAGCCACTCGAAGCTCGCGTCATGCACGAGCTCCGTGACGATGCCGACGAAGTCGTAGCTCGCCTCGGGCGTGCGAAGTCCGAGCGCGAGCGGCGCGCCCAAGGTCACAGGGCCGGGCGCGCGACTCACGAGCATGCTGCTCCACGTCGGCCAAGCGTCTTTGTTCGTGAGCACCTCAAAGACCACGGAGACGGGCGCCGCAATCTCGATCGTGTCCTCGACGACAAACACGAACGGGCTCACGTCGACACGCCGCGGGTCATTGGCACCTCGACCAGCACCAACTCTGAGGCTTCGAACGCAAGGACGTCGCAGCCGTCGGTCTCCCAGAGTCCCACCGCATCCCCCGGCCCCAGGCGCTGCCCGCCAACCTCGACGCTCCCGCGCGCGCAGTGGACGTAGACGCCCGAGTTCGGCAGGTGCATGGCGTAGCGCCCCGAGAAATTCGCGCTGAGCGAGGCCACGGAGAAGAACGCGTCCTGGCCAATCATCGCGCTCCCTTCTCGGCGATCGGGCGAGAGCGCCAAGAGGAACCGGTTCTCCTTGTCGCCGCGCGCATGCGCAAATGTCTCGTAGCGCGGAGCTCCCCCAGGGCGCTTCGGATAGACCCAGATTTGGAAGCTGTGAAACGACTCCGTGGCCGAGGCGTTGAACTCACTGTGACGAATGCCGGTGCCCGCGCTCATGGTCTGCACGGCGTTGGTGCCGAGCTGATGTTTGCCTCCCGTCGAGTCCTCGTGGCGCTGTGCGCCCGCCATCAGGATGGTCGTGATCTCCATATCGCGATGGGGATGCATGCCGAAGCCACGCCCGCCCTGCACGACGTCCTCTGCGAAGCCGCAGAGCTCACCGAAGTGGGTGTCGTAGGGCACGAACGCATAGGCACTGCGCTTCCAATCATCCTCGCGCTGCATGCGCGACGAGGCAGGACGAACAAGGGTCTTCATTGGATCCTCCGTGCGCTGAAGCTCGTTGCAAACACGCCTAGAGCGCACCGCGCGCGATCGCTTGTGCGACCGACTCCGGGCGAATCTCGGGGTAGCGCGCGTTCTCGCTCTTCCCGAGCAGCGCTTGGCCATCGTAGACACCGCGGGCGTACATGAGCGGGAGCCAGGCGTACATGTTGTGAGGCTCTGCGGTCAGCCGGCGCTGTGTCTCCGCAGCGAGCTCCTCAAGAGAGCCGAGTCGCTCCAGGCGGCGCAAGAGAATGCCGTGCAAGACTTCGCGCAGCTTCTTCTGGTGGCCCGACTCCCACGCTTTGGCGAACTCGAAGGTGTCGAGTCGGTCGCCTGAGACGTAGAGCCGCTCGGGGACTTTCGCGTCGTCGAGCGCAGCGGCCGCCGTGAAGCGTGCGGTGTCCTCCCAGGTCGTCCAGTCGATCGGCGTCTTGCCGTCGCCCCAATAGCGGACGACCCCGTTGGATCCGTCGAGCATCCCGAGGAAGCCCAGCACGTACGCATCGGCGAAGATCCCTTGGATGACATGCACCACCTCGAAGGAGGGCGACACTTCCATCTTCGCGAGCTCAGCGTGCTTCCGCCGCCAGTCGGAGTTGATGTTGATGCCCTCCGGAAGCGCGAAGAAGTCGAACGAGTAGTCGGAGGGGATGAAGCGACGCGCGCCCGCGGCCTTCGAGGCACGCACCAATGCAAGCTGAGCGTCCACGATGATGTCTGGGCCTCCCTGGAGCGCTGAGACCACCGCGTACGCGCCGCGTACTGCATCGGCGCACTGCGCCTCCGTCGCGCTCGCGGCATCGAACGCGACGAACTCCACGCGCTCGCTTGCCAGCGTGCGGACCTCGGGCTTGTTCGGGTCACGCACCAGGCCTCGGACACGTGTGCCCGGCTGCGTGAGAATGGATTGGATGAGGAGGCGACCGAGCTTGCCGGCTGCCCCGACCACGACGATGAGCTTGTTGGACATGCCGAGAGAGTGGGTACGCAAAGCCTGTCCGACAATCCGGGATACATCGAACAGTTGGTCAAGGTAGTCTTGACGATCGATGACGACACCTATCCCGCCTGCCGACATGCTGCTCTTCGCCGCCGTGGTCCGGGAGGGCAGCTTCACCCGCGCCGCGCGCCACCTCGGCGTGAGCAAGCAGACCGTGAGCGAGCGCATCGGCAACTTGGAGGAGCGCCTCGGTGTGCGTCTTCTTGAGCGCACCACACGCACGCTCCGCGTCACCGATGCGGGTGCTGGCTATGCCGAGCGCTGCGCCTCGATCGCGGCGCAGATTGAGGAAGCCAATCAGTCGGTGCAGCAGGCGCAGGGCGAGCCCACAGGCCTCATCCGCATCTCGACGCCCGTGCTCTACGGCAGGCGCTACCTCGCGCCGATCGTCGCCGAGTATCTCGCCCGCCATCCAAAGACGCGCATCGAGATCCTGCTGGCAGACCGTCGCGTGCAGCTCGTCGAAGAGGGCTTCGACCTCGCGATCCGCGTCGGCCCGCTCGACGATTCCTCTGCAGCCTCGCGCCGCCTCGGCGACGGCCATACGTACTGGGTGGCGAGCCCCGAGTATCTGCGCGCGCACGGCATGCCCGCTGCCGAGAGGCTTCATGAGGCGCGCTGCATCACCCTCCAACCCTTCGAGACATGGAACGTGGGCGGGGTCTCGACGAAGGTAAGGCCCGTCCTTGTGGTGAACGACCTTGAGGTGGCCTGTGAGGCTGCGATGGCTGGTGTTGGCATCATGCGCGCACCGAGCATCGTCTGCCGAGACGCGGTCACGCAGGGACGCTTGGTGGTGCTCTTCCGCGAGGAGAGCGCGGTCGTGCGGCCCGTCTATGCGGTCTACCCGAGTCGGCGGCATCTCCCTGCGAAGGTGAAGCTCTTCGTCGACTTGCTCGCGCAGCGCGTCGCGCCGATGAAGCCCATTCCCCCGGCAGCAATGCGCGCCAAGCCGATCAAGCGTGCGCGCGCCACGGCGAAGTCGCGTTGATCACCTCAGCGCTTGCCCCGTGTTCGCTTGGCCTCGAGCACCTCGGCAAGGAAGTCGAAGACGACGCGAATGCGCCGGTTCGTGTTCAGCTCGCGATGCGTCACAAGCCACATCGGCACGGGCATCGGCGTCATCTTCGGCAGCACGCGCCTTACGCTCGGCTCGGCATCGCCGACCTCATCCATTGCAAAGCAGATGCCCATCCCGAGCTTGGCGAGCTCCCACTGCACGAGGTGGTTCGCGCTGATGATGGGGAAGTTCTTTGCGGTGACAGGAACGCCAAGTCGCTGAAGGCCTTGGATCATCAGCTCGCCGCGATCGAAGCCAAAGAACGACGCGCGCGCGAGATCCCTCGGCTCCTTCACCGGGCCGAGTTGCTTGAGGTAGCTCGGCGAGGCGTAGAGGCGCGCACAGCGCTCGGTGAGCTTGCGCGCGACGAGCTCCGGCTGAGTCGGCATGAAGTTGCGAATGGCGATATCGGCCTCGCGACGTTGGAGGTCACGCGCGGCATTCGACGCAACGATCTCGAGCTCGATGCCGGGATGCGCCACGCGCAGCTTCGCGAGGATGGGCGGGAGGATGTAGGCCGCGATGAGCTCGCT
Source organism: Sandaracinaceae bacterium (assembly GCA_044373065.1). GTDB lineage: Bacteria > Myxococcota_A > Polyangia > Polyangiales > Sandaracinaceae > JAFLCL01. The sequence goes on along the minus strand of JBILQT010000020.1, from coordinate 27,808 downwards.
CGACGTGATGCTCACCGTCCCTTCGAGTGCCTCGGATTTGCCCGTTGCCGCAAGCGAAATGCGGGTTGCTGCGTGGCCCATGGCACGCATGTGTTCGAGCAGGTCTACACCTGCTGCAGTGAGCTCGAGGTTGTTGCCGATGCGCTCAAAGAGCGTGACGCCGAGCTCCTCTTCGAGCGCTGTCACCTGCCTTCCAATCGTCGGCTGTGAGGCCTCAAGGGCGCGTGCGGCCGCGGAGAATGAGCCCTCTTCGGCGGTCACCAAGAAGGCGCGCGCGCAGTTCCAATCAAAACGGACTGATTTCCACTCCATACAGAAATGCATAACCCGACTGCATCCGCGTGGATTGTCGATTCGTTCTTGCAGACGCACTTCTTCTGCATGAACAACATCTCAGCGGGTGCTTCGACGAAGCGAATCTGCATCGTCGGCGCCTCGGGCAAGCTCGGGCAGTACATGATCCAGCACGCGCTGGATCGCGGTTACGAAGTGGTCGGCGTGTGTCGCGAGGTCAGCGTGCCGAAGCTCAAGCGCTTCGAGGGGCGCATCACGGTGATGCCGGGCGACACGAATGATCGCGCGGTGATTGAGCGCGCCGTGAAGGGCTGCGATGGCGTGCTCACGGTCCTCGTGCCCTGGGGCGTGCGGCAGTATTCATCGACGACTGCGCAGGCCGTGCTCGACCTTGCGGAGAGGGATGCGCGCCTCATCTTCTCGTGCGGCTGGCACATCACACGCGACGGCAAGGACAAGTACTCACGCATCTTCCTCGCGCTCGTCTGGCTCTTTGGCCTCATCGCGCGCTTCCTTCGCATCGCGCAGCTGGATGATCAGGTCGCCGCTTGTGAGCGCATCTTCGCGAGCAAGACGCGCTGGACAGTGGTGCGCGGAAGTGACTTGGAGGAGGGCCCGAGCGAGGGCTTGCCGGTGTGGAGCGCGCACGTCGGCGATGCGCTTCTCAAGAGCAACATCACGCGCCGCATCGACTTCGCGCGCTTCATGGTCGAGGCGGTGAACGATGCTTCGCTCATTCACCAACTGCCTGCGATCGTGAGCTGCAAGGCGCCTTCGGTGCGCGCGCTTGCGGCAACGACGGCTTCAGCGTGAGCGCCTTCTTGCGTCACGCATCGAGGCGCACTTCCGTGCCCGCGACTATCGCTGCGCAGCCGAGCTCGTAGCGCTGAAGGAGCGGCAGGTGCTCACGCGCGATGGCTTCGTCGTCGAAGACGAAGATGACCTGACGAATCGTCTTTCCTTCGAGCCGCTGGCACTTCCACAGCACACGCGCATCGAGCATCTCCACAGGCGCCACACCGCGACCGTGCACGGCGATCTTGAGCTCGCCCGTCTTGGGCACGAAGAGGCCATCCACCTTCCCGAGCACGTTCGCCGTATAGCCGGATTGGATGTAGCCACCGCGCTCGCTGATGCCGATCAGGTCATGCCCAGGGCGGGCGACTTCTCTCGCGCGTGCACTGTCCTCGAGGTCGAGGTCGTGGAACTGAACGAGGCATGTATCGTTCGCGCCGCGATGAAGCTTCCACGGGCCATCTTCAAGCCAGCGCCTGGAGACGAGGCGCTCGAAGCCTTTGCCCTTGAACGCGCAAGCCCAGCCGTGGGGCTGATGCAGGTCGGCGAAGCCGGGGTGAGGGAGATCCCAAGCCGGGTCCATCGCGCCGTAGATGTGTCCAAACGATGCGACCTCAAAGTCGAGCTCGCTGAGCAACGCGAGCACCGGCTCCACTTCGGCAGAAGTTCCGGTGTCGCGGAGAGACACCGTACTTGGGCCGCGTGGGAAGTAGTTGTCGTTGCCGCCCTCAAGGTTGATCGTCACCGACTTCACGGCGTTCGTCTCCAGCCAGTGAAGTGCGAAGTTGATCTCCTTTCGGTTGATGTCATCGCACCTCTCCAGCATGGCGCTGAGGTCACCGATGAAGGGACCCACTTCACGCACGATGCCGTTCGGATGAAGGCGCTCGCCCTCGGCCGGCTTCTTCCCAGGCTTGGCGGGCATCAATGGAAAAAACTGCCGCCGGTAGAACGTGTCGACCGCACCTCCGAGAGTGCACAGGAGGGGCTCCTCTACTTCGTCAGCGCGAATGACTGCACGCGCCTTGGCGAGTTGCTTGGCCGAGGGCTGCGGCGCGATGTGAAGCCCCAGGCTCCAGGCGGGGAAGCCGTCGTCCAGGTTCTCCGTGCTGCGAAGTGAGAGGGAGCGCTGCACGCCATGCGCGAGCGCGTCGAGCTCGTCGATTCCGCACTTCGTCGCGCGGTCATCCGCGAAGGGTTCCGCGAAGGGCTTGCCCGCGAAGAAGCGCTTGTGGAGTTCGAGCATCAGCGCGCGCGGCTGCGTCGTCGAGAGCACCATGCTCAGCGCGCGTCGCGTTCGCTTGCGGGCAGCTGCCTGGGCCTCGAGCTGTGCTGGGGTGACGCGGTACTTCGCCAGCGGGTCGTCCTCGGTCATCTACGCTCTCCTTCGTGAAGCTCGCCTTCGGAGCCTCACCGTACGCGCTTCTGCGACCTGTCTTCCCCCGCGCCGCGAATGCCCAAACGCCCTTGCGAGATGGGCATGCGCTTCTTCTTCGCGTGGATCGAGAGCGAGCCTTTGCCCGTTGCAGGAGGCACGAGGCAGTGCGCTGCGGAGCCGATCAAGTCGTGGCGCTTGGCCTCGATGAGCGCCTCGCGTGCGAGGTCGTGGTGCTCTGCATCCCAGTAGAGCAAAAGGGACTTCTGCTTGCGCTTGTCGCGCATCTCGACGGCTGTGTAGACGGGCTTGCGCGTGAACGGATCCTCGCCCGTGTAGTACATCGCGGTGGCCATCGACATCGGGGTCGGGATGAAGTCCTGCACCTGCCTTGGGCGGATGCCGCGCTTCTTCAAATAGAGCGCGAGCGCGATCATCGCCTCGAGCGTCGAGCCTGGGTGGCCCGAGATGTAATAGGGCACGAGGTGCTGGTCTTTTCCGGCGTCCTCGGAGGCGCACGCGAACATCTCGGCGAAGCGCTCGTAGCTCTCCGCGCCGGGCTTCTTCATCTTGTCGAGCACCTCTTCGTCGACATGCTCGGGCGCGACGGAGAGCTGCCCGCCCGTGTGATGCTTGGCGAGCTCCTTCACGAACTTCGGGCTCAGCTCGGCGAGGTCGTAGCGCACGCCGCTCGCGACAAACGCCTTCTTGATTCCCTTCTCCTCGCGCACGCGCTTGAGCACGTTGATGAGCGGGTCGTGGTCGGTGATGAGGTTCTCGCAGACGCCAGGATGCACGCAGGAGAGGCGCCTGCAGGCGCTCTCGATCTCTTCCGACTTGCACTTCATTTGGTACATGTTGGCGGTTGGGCCGCCCACGTCGGAGATGACGCCGTGGAAATCATCCATGCGACGAAGCGCGCGCACTTCACGGAGGATGCTCTCCGCCGAGCGCGATTGAATGATGCGTCCCTCGTGCTCGGTGATGGAGCAGAAGGTGCAGCCTCCGAAGCAGCCGCGCATCGTCACGATCGAGTGCTTCACCGTCTCGTACGCGGGGATGCGCTCGCTGTAGCCGTAGTGCGGTTTGCGCACGAAGGGCATGTCATAGAGCGAGTCCATCAGCGCGGTGTCGAGGGGGATCGCAGGCGGGTTGAAGTAGACGGCCTGCGTGCCGTGCGGCTGAAGGAGAGGGCGCCCGTTGCCAGGGTTTGTCTCGTGTTGAAAGGCGCGCGACATCTCGCGGAAGGCGACCTTTCCCTCCGGCGTCGGCGGGCTCACTTCCTCGTACGAGGGAAGCCAAAGCGTCTTGCCATCTTTGACGAAGCGGCTCTTGGCGAGGCCCTCCCACTCGCCCTTCTTCATCACGAACGCGGTGCCTCGGATGTCGCGCAGTTGATCGATCGTTGCGCCGTCACGAAGCCTGTCGGCGACCTCCCAGACGGGTCTCTCGCCCATGCCGAAGATGAGCAAGTCGGCCTTCGCATCGAGGAGCATCGAGCGACGCACTTGCTGCGACCAATAGTCGTAGTGCGCGATGCGACGAAGGGATGCCTCGATGCCGCCGATGACGACGGGCACGCCTGGCATCGCGGCGCGGATGAGGTTCGCGTAGACGATGGTTGCGCGGTTGGGGCGAGAGCCTGTGTTGCCGCCCGGCGAGTATTGATCCTCGGCGCGCACCTTCTTCTGCGCCGTGAGCTTGTTGAGCATCGAGTCGAGGTTGCCCGCCGTGATGCCGACAAAGAGACGCGGCCTGCCCATGCGGAGCACGTCGTCTGTGTTCGTCCAACCGGGCTGCGCGATCATGCCTACGCGATAGCCGCGCGCCTCGAGGAAGCGGCCGATGAGTGCGCCTCCGAAGGCTGGGTGATCGACGTACGCATCGCCGTTGATGATGAGCACATCGAGCTCGTCCCAGCCGCGTGCGCGCATCTCCTCGCGGGTCGTCGGGAGGAACTGGGTGAGCTCGCGTGTGGAGAGCGGGATGGAGCCACCACCGGGCGAGCGACGAAGCGAGACGAGCGACATGGCTGCGAGTGTAGCTGGCGCTCGCTGGCGCATGCTCATGTCGTCGTTCTCGACGACAAAGGGACGTTTCTCCGGCGGTTCCAACGGTTTTTGGTGATCGGGAGGTGTTCAAACGCTTCCCCGGTCGTTTTTTGGAGGCGTCGGAGGCCACAGAGCGCTTCCAGCTTGACCGGCGCGCACTTTGGGTGTGTTTCGGCGAGCCTGGTTACGCGATCATGCGCCTTCATTGTCGCGGGTCGGCCGTCAGACCCGTCCAGAACCCATGCGCGAATGCATCGCGCAGGTAAGCGTCGCGCACGCGGTCGAGGTGGGATGCGAGCCGACCGTCGAGCGCGCCCCGGGTCCGCGCGAGCGCTTCGCCGAGCGTGAGCACACTCGCGTGCGCGAGGAGCCGCGCAAAGACCGGATCGACCATACGCACGACAACGCCCGAACTCCTTGCGACGACGCTCACATGAACGGTCGCACGGAGCGCGGCTGCGTGACCTTCTCGCACCCGCTCCACCGACACCACGTCGTGCTCGACCCGCACGAGCGAGAACGAGGGCGCGAGCGCCGCGCGATGTGCGGCCAGCGTCTCCCAGTTGCCAGCGGGAGCGATGCGAGGCTCGACGATCGCTGCTCGAAACCCGCGACGCTCCGCTTCGTCGACACGCACGCAGGCCAGAAGCGGCCCAGGTTCTGAGTGCTTCTCCGCCAGGATCGCCCGCAGCACGCCAGTCTCGGGGCCGTCCGAGGTGCTGGGCGTACCGAGCGCCAGCAAGAGCGCGCCGTGCACGGGCTCGGTCACGTCTGCGAGATCACGGCTCGCCCGCCGGTGGTGTGCAAGCACCGCCATCACAGCGCGATTGAAGCGGTGTGCGCCGAGGAACCGCGTGGTGCGCGGGAAGGCGCCTTGCAGCGTGACGAAGAGGCGTTTCCACACCTGCTCGCGATAGATGGCGAGGCGGGACGAGGCCCCCGGCGCACGATCCACGACTGACTCCAAAAGCGACTCCACCACCGGGCCCGAAGGAACACTGAAGGTCCCTCTCTGGATCACGAGTGGACTGGCGAGGATCTCACCCATGCGGATCGCGCGCTCGCGCCACCAAGGCGGACACGACGGATCATCCGCCATCACGCGCCCGCTCGCGCACGCGCGATCCGCGAGAGCTCGGCGAGCATCGCGTCGAACGAAGGGATCTCGTCGTCCCACTCAAGGACGGTCGGAAAGGGCCCGCCGCGTCGCCATGCGTCCGCGTAGAGCGCGAGCACTCCGTCGGCGCACGCGCGATCGTGCGTGTCGTGCAAGAGGCCGTCGGGGCGCGGCTGGTGGCCGGCCATGTGCACATAGAGCACGCGCTCCCAGGGCACCCCCGCGAGGTATTCCCGTGGCTCAAAGCCATGGTTCTGCGCGGTCACGAAGATGTTGTTCACGTCGAGCACGATCCCGCAGTCCGCACCCTCGACGACGCGCGCCAGCATCTCCCACTCGGGCATCTCTCGCGGCTCAAGCTCGAGGTACGAGGAGATGTTCTCGACACCGAAGGGCAGACCCACCGCGGCCGTGACCGCGCGGATCCGGGCCACGGCGTAGTCGACCAGATCGTGCGCACAAGGCACCGGCAAGAGATCGTGGTGTGAGAGGCCACCGGACGCGCACCACGCGAGATGGTCGGTGAAGAATGGCGCCGAGACGGAGTGTGCGAGGGCGCGGAGCGACGCGAGATACTTGAGGTCGAGCGCGCCGGGGCCAAGCAGATCGAGGCTCACGCCGTGCAACACCACCGGGAGCGCGCGGGCGATGGGTGCCAGTCGCACCGATGGCAGCGCCTGAGATCGAAGATGGTTCTCCGAGACGATCTCGACGAAATCGATGCCCGTGGGCCGCCCTTCGTCAAGTGCCTGCACGAGTTCAGCCACGTGCTGCGGCCGGAGGGCGAGACCGAGCCCATCTCGGCGCACTCCAGTCGCGCCCAGCGTCACTCCGGTCTCGCCGGGCCCTGCTCGTCGCCAGGTTGGTAGTTCACCCCTTGCAGCGTGACCGTGCGAAGCCAGACGACGAGCGTGTCGAGCTCGCGCCGCGACAGTGCCTCGAAGTGTGGCGGCATGTTCTGCGAGGGGTTCTCGCGCGCGGTGAGCCCCGAGATGCCGAACGAGATCGACGACCGCATGCGCCGCTCGGAGAGCCCACGAAAGCGCGCGAGGCCTTCCTCGACTGTGATGCCCGGGGGCACCTCGACCTTGAACGCGCCTCCATCGCCGGAGTGGCAGTTCGCGCAGCCCGCCTCGGAGAACACGACCTCGGCGCTGCGGCCGCCATCGACCGCTGTCTCGACGCAGCTCCAGCCTGTGCACGTGTTGATGGCGCGGCAGTCGTGCTCGAAGAGCTCGCCCCATGGGTGGAGCATCATCCCGCGACAGCTGTTCGTCGCAGCACACGAAGCGTGCGTGCTCACCACACCGGGCCGTGCCTCGCCAAGGACCATCGCGCTCTCCGCGCAGGCCAGCTCGAACTCGTCGAACGAGATCGCGCCGTCGCGGTCCGTGTCGATGAGGCCCACGGCCTCCCCGAAGCGGTCCTCACCGAGCGTGGGTCGCTCCTCGCCATCACAGTTCGCGTCGACGCCGTCGCCCGTCCGCTCGCGCGCTTCCGGAAACACCGAAGCGTCGAGGTCGTTGCAGTCACCCATCGCTGCTGCGACCCCATCGCCATCGACGTCGGTGGGCAGAGGCGCCATCGCGTCCATGCCGGAGCAGTCCTGATCGATCGTGTCGCCTGGCACTTCGGGTGCGGCTGGAAACACACGGTTGTTGAAGTCGTCGCAGTCACCGTCGCGCACGGTCACACCGTCTCGATCCACATCGGCGATGGCAGGGTCGACGGCCGTGCTCCCGCATGCGCTGGTCAAGAGCGCGAGGGCCAGGCTCGCGCGGCGCGCCGACGACGCAGACTTCGAAGAAGGACTCGATTGGTTCCGTAGGCTCATAACGCTCCGACTGTCTCTCACCTGGCCGACCGAGACCATGCGGCAGGTTGTCGCACTTGAGCCGCTGCACGACCGACCTCTCGTGACTCAATCCGTGGTGAACAGGATCCGGGTCTCCCCGGCGGGCACGCGAACGTAGAAGGTGCTCGGCGTGTGGCTGTGGTGCTCGATCTGTCGAGTCATCCTGCCAGAGCACGAGAGGACGCCCGCGTCACCCACGGCCACGCTCAGCGCGTTTGTGAGCTCAAGACTGCTCGCTTCAAGCGCGACGACCATGAGTGTCGTGTGCATGCGCGTGGTCCTCACCGCGAGAAAGCCTCCCGACGTCGATGTTGCGAGCGCGGAGACGTCGGGCGCGAGCTCGGGGGCATCGGCAATCGTTGCCCCTGCGGTGAGTCGCTCCGGTACGTCGTCGAAGCGCGCACACACCGCTGGATCGACCGGAGCGTCCGTGGACGAGACGTCGGACGCGCTGCCATCGGCGGGCTCATGGCGCGCGTCAGGCCCGACGTCTTGCACGCCGCATCCCACCAGGACGCCAAGCAGCACGAGCAGAGACGCGCATCGCGCGATCCAAGTCATCCAAGAAGCATGTCGGGGGAAGCGTTCTCCGCGCAACCTCTGTGGTTAGGCTCGGCCGCTTCAGAGCCAGCGAGCACTCAGCCAACGACGACGTTGGCACTCTCGCTCATCAGCACACGCTCGATCCACATCTCCAGCCGCTCCATCGACGCGCCCTCGACCTTGGCATCGACCTGCGCGCTCACGCTGCCGAAGTTCAACTGCATCAGCTTGCGAAGCGTCGCGCGAGCGCCTTCGATGCCGCCTTCAGTTCGTCCCTTTGCGAGGCTCAACGCATGCTCGGGTCGTGTTGAGCGATGGTGCTGAGCACGGTGATGACGCGTTCTCGGTCCGAGTCGTCCGTGAGGTGGAGGGCGTAGCGCATGAGGAGTTCGATCGCCTCGACGGGTGGTGCCTTCGAGGGCACGCAAAAGGTCTGCGTGCTGACAAGTTCGAGTGTGTCTTCGAACGAAGTCGGCAGATGCCAGCCCCGTTCCCCATGCGAGAGCACCACCGGGATGATCGGCGGCAATAGCTTGTCTGCTTCAGCGCGTCATCGGCTCGCAAACCGCGGATTGAGCAACGTCAGCTTCTCGCTCTTCGCGTCGCGCACAACAAGCCAGCGATGCGCCAAGCGCTTCACGATGTTGCCCACGGGCGGAGCGATGCGCGTCGGCATCACGTGGTCACGAATCCGTGAGACGAACTCAAAGGAGGCGCACACTAGGGGTGCGTGAGTTCACCCCGCAGCCCGCTTCGGCTCGTCCGTTCGCCTCCCGCGCAACCGCGTGAGGCGGATGCGGCGATCGATGTCGGCGATATCGACGCGGTCTTTCGGCGCTTTGCTCCGTATGTCGCGAAGGTCGGCGGACGACTTCTCGGACGCGCGGACGAGGTCGACGACCTTGTGCAGGATGTCTTCCTCGATGCGATGCGAGGGCTTCGCTCCCTCCGCGAGGCCGGTGCAATTCGCGCGTGGCTTGCGACTGTGACGGTTCGCCATGCACGGCGACGCCTGAGGCGGCGTGCGCTGTGGTCGATGCTTGGTCTTGAAGCGGAGATCGACACGGAGCGGCTCGTGGACGAGGGGGCCTCGCCCGAGGCGCGCGCTCAGGTGTTGGCAATCTACCGGGCGCTCGACCAGGTCTCCGCGGACGCCCGCATCGCCTGGATGCTCTCTGTCGTGGAAGGTCACTCGCTCGAGGAGGTCGCCGCGATCGGCGGCTTCTCGCGCGCTACGGCGCACCGCAGAATTCAAACAGCGCAGGCTGCTGTGGAGGCAGCACTCCATGTCGGCTGAGCCAGAGCGCGACTACGCGAAGGCCCTCGCCCGGGTGGATCCACGTTGGGACGCTGCCCAGACCGAGCGAGCGCTGGCGGGCTTGCATCGAAGGCGATCTCGCCGGCGCGCGGCCACCCTGCTCGCTGCTTGCGTCGCCTTGATTGCTGCATCCGTCGGCGGCGTCTGGAGCCTTGGCCAGAGTGCAGACGGGGCTGTCGCGGTCGCCGACAACGCAACGCAGAGGACGGAACCTGATCGCGTCGTTCGGCTCGCGGATGGCTCGCGCGTCATGCCGGCGGAAGGTGCTCAGGTGGTTGTCGAGCACGTGGCCGACGAGCGCATCGCGGTCCGCGTCGACCGGGGTGGTGCCGACTTCGAGGTCGTCCCTGGGCTCGCGCGCCGTTTTGAGGTGAGAGCTGGAGAGGTGACGGTGAGGGTCATCGGCACAGTCTTTCGCGTCGAGCGTCTCGCCGACGGGCGCGTCGCCGTCGCGGTCGAGCGCGGTCACGTCGACGTCGCCTGGGCCGTCGGGCACGCCGACCTCTTTGCGGGTGACGAGGGGACGTTCCCGAGAGAGCAACCGACGGCGACCGAGACGGCGACCGAGACGGAGACGGAGCTCGCGGCGACCGACACCGCAGCGACGGAGAGCGCAGCGACAGAGACCGCGACGACGGAGCTTGAGAACGCTGAGGCTGCGGCGCGCAGAGGTCGAGGTGCTGCGAGCGCCGGTGAGCCATCGAGCTGGCGTGCCTTGGCGCGCGCGGAGCGGTACGACGAGGCCTACGCGGCGCTTGGGGGCACGGCCGATCGAGCCCGTGAGGTGACCGACGCCGTGGATGATCTGCTGCTCGCAGCCGACGTCGCGCGCCTCTCCGGCCATCCACGCGAGGCGCTGCCGTGGCTTGAAGCCGTGGAGCGCGATCACGCGTCCGATTCTCGCGCCGTGCTCGCGTCGTTCACCCGCGGCCGCATCCTGATGGAAGTAGGTCGCCCCGCGGAGGCGGCGCGTCAGCTGGAGCGCGTGCTCGCGATGGAGCCGGACGGATCGCTCGCTGAGGATGCGCTCGCGCGTGCGGCACTCGCTCATCAAGCCGCGGGGAACGGCACGAGCGCGGCGGAGCTTGCGGCGCGATATCTGGCAACCCATCCGAGCGGCCGCTGGTCGAGGCGGATGAGCGCGATCGGCGCGAGCGGTTCAACCCTCAGGTGACGATGAAGCTCGGCTCGTTCGGACTCACGCTGCTCTCGGTCTCCACCTCGCTCTGGCTCCTCACGGCCGAGGCGCGCGCGCAGACAGCACAACCGACGATTGCGCTGACGAACTGTCCGCCTGCGCTCGGTACGGCAGTGGAGGCTGCGCTCGACGTCGAGCTCTCGATGGTGAGCCCCACGACGCGGCGTGCGTTCACGGAGGGGACGCTCCGCTGCGCGCTTGTCTGCGACGAGACGGGCACCACCGCGCTCGTCACACAAGGCGATGAGCGCACCGAGCAACACATCGTGCACGATGGGCCAGGCCACGCGCGAAGGCTCGCCATTGCACTCGCCGAGCTTCTCGACGCGAGTGGCGCGCCACCGGTAGAGGCACCCGTCGCCGAAGTGAATCCCACGTCCGAACTGCGGATCCGCGCTCGCATCGCTCTGGGTGCTTGGCTTGGAGGAGAGCCCTTCTCGGCGCTCGGAGCGCTGGAGCTCGGTGTCGAGATTGCGCCCACGTCGAACCTCGCATGGGTGATTGCAGCGGCGGGCACACTGGGCTCGATCGAGGTCGACTCGGGTCGTCTCGACGTTCGGCTTCTCTCGCTCGCGACGTCACTGCGCTTCGGTGGCGAGGTGGAGTCCTTCTGGCTCGGTGGCGGCCCTGCAGTGCGTGGTGGCGCCGTCTTCTGGACGGGTCATCCGAACGACCCCTCGCGCGCGACGGGGCGCGACCTGACCGGCGGATGGCTGGGCCTCGGTGCGGTTGCCACGGCGCTCCTCCGACTGCCTGAGCTACCCGTCCGCATCGGGCTCGAGATCGAGGGCGGAGGCATCGCATTCTCCTCGGGCGCGCTTGTCTACGGCGCACTCGCTGCGCGCATCGGCGGTGGGTGGCTTGAGACGAGACTCGTCGTCGATCTCACATTCGATTGAGCATGGTGTCGAATGAGTGAGACGAAATCGCGGGCCTGTGCACTACGGCTTCGGAGGTCCGAATGAAGAAGCTTTTTCCCCTTAGTGCACTCGGTTCTGCTTTTCTTTTTGCGGCTGTGTTGGGTGGATGCGGAACGAGCGGCAGCGTGATCGACGGAGATGCCGGAGGCGATTCGGGTCGGCTCATGCCCACCACCTGTCCTGGCCCCGGATGCACTTTGTCCGGCGGCGTCCTGACGTGCGGTGCGGGCTTTCAATGCGCACTCCCCAACGACGGCGACGTGACCTGCAGTGCAGGCTCGACCTGCTCGGGCACATGCGCCGGCTCCTGCGATGTGAACTGCACGATGGGCGCAACGTGCAACATCACAACTGGCTCAAGCACCAGCTCAAGCTGCGATGCATCGACGTGCGCCGTCACCACCGGCGTGAGCTCAAGCTATCGATGCGCGAACGGCGCGCGGTGCGAGGTGATGATGGGCGAGAGCTCCACCGCGACCTGCGAGATGTCGACCTGCACGATCGCTGCGGGCGCGAGCTCCAACTACACGTGCTCAAGCGGAGCGAACTGCGAGGTGACGATGGGAGCGAGCTCGAACGCGACCTGCACTGGAGGCTCAACGTGTGACTTCACGTGTACCGGCAGCTGCGGCGTCGAGTGCCGAGACACCTCGACCTGCACAGTGCAATGCGCGGGAGACGCGATGCCGCGCACGTTCACCGGGGCGACCACCTGCGGCTAGTGAGCAGAGGTCTCGGGCGCGCGGCCGACTGCTTGTTCAGTCGGCGCGCGACGCTCGCCTGTTGAGTTTCAGCCGCGTCGGCGTGGGACCGACGCACGCGCATTCGGCCTCCGCGCATCATCGTGCTTCGTGCTCGAAGTGATGCGGACGCGCGCCGGTGCTGAACATGAGCTGCCCGGGCGGGATGCGTGCGGCGACCTCCGGGGGTGCGTGAAGCACGATGTGGTGCGTTGCGCCGGGCAGAGCAGTGAAGGGGTCAAAGCTGTTCCGAGGCCGACCATCGAGCGTGAATGCGATGGCGCCTGCGATGTGGCGTACGTCGTGGGCGCCCTCAGGATGGCAGCGCGACTGCGCGAGGCCGTCGAGGGCGAGAAGCAGCTCAAGAACTCGCATCCCTCCTAGCGCCTGACTACACCTCTCGCCTCTCGCTCCAACAGAGAAACGAATGATCCCGACCACACACGCGTTGTACGCGCCATGAACCACCCCTCGAGAACAATCGCGCTCGCTACGATCGCCCTCACCGTCGGCTGCAGTTGCGGTGGCGAGACGCACCACGCGTTGCTTGAGAACGGTGTCGGCCTCACCGAGGGATCGGTGGTGCTCGTGTCGGGCATCCAGGTGGGGCGCGTGCATGGTGTTCGCGTGGTGGACGGCAACGTCGACGTGACGTTCGCCTTCGAAGGCGACCACGAGATTTCGCTGCGCGACGACGGCTGCGCGCTCGCGCTTCCCGGCCGCGGGGAAGAAGAGGGCGAGAGCGAAGACGGGCTCGACCGCAACGGGAGCGTGCTGGTGATTCAACCAGGCGAGGGCGACGCGCTCGCCGCGGGTCGGCCCCTGCCGCAGTGCCAGATCCCGCTCGACGAGATCGCCGCATTCCTCACGTCGCTGGGAGAGGGTGTCACCTCGGCAGGGCGCGAGGGGTTGGAGGCCCTGCGTCAAGGTGCGGCCGCAGCGGCGAGCGGAGGCGCACCATCGCCGTCGCTGCCGCCGAGCACCCCGCCGCCGCCAAGCACCGTGCTGCCGCCGAGCACAGCAAGCCCACTGCCGAGCACTCCGCTGCCACCAAGCGTCCCGAGCCCGTTGCCGCTGCCCTCGCACTGCGCCCGGGTGACGGTGCGCGTGGCGCAGATCGAGACGCTCGGCACGACTCCGCTCCATCTTCCGCAAGGCGGCGCGCGGCTCCATCTCGCGATCGCCAACGACGGTTAGGAAGCGATCGTTCTGCCGCCGATCCGCGAGGTGACGTTCGTAGATCTCGATCACCGCGCGATGACGGCGGCAACGCTTCCCGGGCAGGGCGACTGGTTCATGCCGATCCAGGTGCCTGCGCACAGCACCTCCACCGTGACTGTCGCGCTTGCGGCGGGAGGCGGTGACCCCTCACGCCTCGGTGAGCTCACGATCGGCCGAGTCACGCGGCCGGTCGCGCCGTTCGACGACTGCACGGTCCGGCAGGCGTTCACCGCGGCGCCTCGGCCTTGAAGACGCGCTCAGCCGGACTGAGCATCCTCGCAATGCCAACGATGCCCCGGCGTCGTCAACTCGTGGAGCGCGCGCTTCGCCACGTGCTCTTGAATAGGCATTCTCTTTTTTGTGAGTCCGATGTCGAAAACCGGCCGCCCCGTTCGATCCTGTCATGAGGCACTCCCGCCTCTCGACGATGGAAAGGCACCCAGATGATCACCTACCTGCTCGCCCTCTACGACAATGAGAAGAACGACGAAGGAAAGACCGAGGCCGAGATGGCCGAGCTCATGGCCGAATACGGGGTCTTCACCGAGAGCATCACGAAGAGCGGCAACTTCGTCGGGGGCGAGGCACTGCACCCCACATCCACCGCAAGCACCGTGCGCGTTCGCGAGGGTAAGCGTCTCACGACCGATGGTCCGTTCGCCGAGACCAAGGAGCAGCTCGGCGGCTTCTATCTGATCAAGGCCAAGAACATCGACGAGGCCCTCGCCATCGCATCTCGACTCCCTGCCGCGAAAACTGGATCCGTGGAAGTCCGGCCCTGCATCGACTTCAGCCAGGGCTGACGAGCGCGTGGATGACGCTCCCTTCGCGAAGCTCTACCGGGAAGAGTACGGCCGGATTCTTCCCACGCTGATCCGTGTCCTCGGCGACTTCACCCTCGCGGAGGACGCGCTTCAGGAGGCGTTTTGCGCCGCGATGGAGCAGTGGCCACGCGAGGGGATGCCTCCCGTTCCCCGCGCGTGGATCATCCAGACCGCCAAGTTCCGTGCGATCGATCGCATGCGGCGGGCACAGAACCTGGAGCAGAAGCTGACCCTCCTTGAGCCGCTCTTCGAAGGACTCTCCACTTCGCTTGAGAGTCCCGCCGTCATCGCCGATGACCAGCTGAGGCTCCTCTACACCTGTTGTCATCCGAGCCTGGCGCTCGACGCTGAGGTCGCGCTCACGCTTCGCACGCTTTGCGGACTGACGACCGAGCAGATCGCGCGGGCATGCTTGGTTCCCACGTCAGCGATGGCGCAGCGAATCGTTCGCGCCCAGCGCAAGATCCGCGACGCAGCCATTCCCTACGAGGTGCCCGAGGCAGGTGAGCTGCGTGAGCGCACCGCTGCGGTCCTCACCTGCATCTACTTGACGTTCAACGAGGGATACTCGGCCACGGGAGGTGACGCGCTCTTGCGCGTGGACCTTTGCGAGGAGGCCATTCGACTCGGCCGCATCGTCGTGACGCTCCTCTCCGCGACGCCGAGAGCAGAGGCCCTTGGACTGCTTGCCTTGATGGTCATGCACCACGCGCGTCGATTCGCACGCGTCGCAAGCGACGGAAGCATGGTTCTGCTCGACCATCAGGACAGGTCGCTCTGGCGGAAGGAGGAGGCCGAGGAAGGCACGGCCCTCCTGCACGAGGCGCTTCGCCTCGGTGCGCATGGCCCGTACGCGACCCAGGCCGCCATCGCGGCGCTCCACCTTCAAGCCAAGACTGCGTCGGAGACGGACTGGGCTCAGATCGTGGGTCTCTACGATCGGCTGATGGCAAGAGCCCCGTCGCCCATCGTCGCGCTCAATCGGGCTGCGGCGGTCGCGATGGCAGAAGGGGCCGAGCGTGGCCTCGCGCAGATCGACGAGCTCGCGAGCAAAGGCGTGCTCGGCGGCTACCACTTGCTGCCCGCGTCTCGCGCGGACTTGCTTCGTCGGCTCGGAAGGTTCGCTGAAGCCGCAACCGCCTATCGTGAGGCGCTCTCACTCACCCAAAATGAGGCCGAGCGCCGCTTCCTCGAAGCCCGGCTCGCTGAGGTCTCTCAGTGAGAGTCGGTCTGAAGTTACGAATCCGAGGAACGCATCGTGAGATCGCACGAGAGGGCTTGGAGAACACTGCCTTACTAGAGCTGGCTGGTTTCCCTAGCGGGTTTCCCTAGCGGGTTTCCCTAGCGGGTTTCCCTAGCGGGTTTCCCTAGCGGGTTTCCCTAGCGGGTTTCCCTAGCGGGTTTCCCTAGCGGGTTTCCCTAGCTGGTTTCCCTAGCTGGTTTCCCTAGCGGGTTTCCCTAGCGGGAAAACATGCATCGTGTGGTGTGGTCGTCATCGAGATCGAACCCCATTCAAGGCGGTCAGACTCCGGTGTGATGACTGACAGCAAGCTCCCGCAGGGTGGGCTACGCTCCGCCGCCATGAGCGCCCTGCCTCGTGTTGCGTTCTCCCTCGCTGCTCTGCTGACCGCCTGCGAGGCGACCGCCTCGCTTGACGCGGGGGCGCTCGACGCGAGGATCCCACCCGGCACCGACGCTCCACTGCCCGACTCGCCGGGTCTCGACGTGTTCCTCGCACCGCCCGACGCCTCGCTGCCGGACGCGCCGGGGCTCGACGCGCCCTTCGACGATGCGCCTGCGACCGTGGACGACGCGTTCCTCGATCGCGATGCGCCTGCGGGGCCGAGCGCGCTCGGCGACATCGTCTCGCGCGAACTCTTCGAGACGATGTTCCTGCACCGCGGCTCGGCACCATGTCGCGGCGCGTTCTACACGTACGAGGCCTTCCTGGCGGCGGCCGCGACCTTCCCCGCGTTCGCCTCGGAGGGCGACAACGCGACGCGGCGTCGCGAGGTGGCGGCGCTCCTCGCGAACCTCGGCCACGAGACGACCGGCGGCTGGGCGACGGCGCCGGACGGGCCGTACGCGTGGGGCCTGTGCTGGATCACCGAGGGCGCGACCGTCGATCCGTCCGCGCTGCCCGACTACTGCTCCCCGAGCGCGGAGTGGCCGTGCGCGCCCGGTCAGAAGTACTTCGGTCGCGGGCCGATGCAGCTCTCATGGAACTACAACTACGGCCAGTGCGGGGTCGCTCTTGGGCTGCCCCTCTTGACGAGCCCCAACCTGGTCGCGAGCGATCCAACGGTCGCGTTCCGGACGGCCCTGTGGTTCTGGATGACGCCCCAGTCGCCCAAGCCGTCGTGCCACGACGTGATGGTGGGCCGCTTCACGCCGAGCGCAGCGGACGTCGCCGCGGGCCGGATGGCGGGCTTCGGCCTCACCATCGACATCATCAACGGCGGGCTCGAGTGCGGCCATGGCCCCGACGCGCGGGTGGCCGATCGCATCGGCTACTTCGAGCGCTTCACGAGCATCCTGGGCACCGATACGGGCGCGAACGTGGATTGCGCGACGATGGGGCCGTATTGAGGTTCGTGCCCCCGGGGATCCGTCTCAAGCCCGCCTTCGAGCTGAACGCCCTCGGGATCACGCGCGCTCTGTCCGCATCCGTTTGCAGTCTTCCGAGCACCCATGTGCCCGCGTTCGAGAGCGCGCGGTCGTCCCGCCTGGCCCGAACGCTCTGACGCCGGGCGCGAAAGAGCCACCCCTTCGCGCCCCGAACGCTCACGTGCGGAACCACCCAGAACGCCACCGAGCGAAACAACGCTGACGCTCGCGCGCGACAACACCGACCAAGCGCCAACGCGGCGTTCAGTCAGATGCAGCTCTCTCCCAAGAGCCTTCGCATTCCGGAGAACATCGAGAACGATTGGGCACCTTGAGCAGCCGAGTCACCAACATCATCGCGTCCGGCAGGTGGCCTTGAAGCGACCCTTACTCATCGGGCTACTCGTCGGCGGGATGTCGGCGGCGCTCGTCCACGGCTTGGTGAGCATCGAACCACCTGGCGATGACGACGGCGGGCTCAGCCAGCTCTCCCTGGCCCTCTTCGCCCTGATGGTGTTCACACTTTCCACCCCGGCGATGGTCGGCGACAGGCTCTTGTTCGGCGAAGGCAGACGCTCGACGCTCGCGCAGGTGACGGTCGCTTGGTGCGCAGCGCTGCTCGTCATTCTCGTGTGCGCGTTTGCCGGAGGCGACTTGGTGGGTCGTTCTCTCGCTTCGGTGCCGACGCTCGTGATGATGGTGGTTCTCGCGGTGAGGAGGATTCACGCAGCGCGCAGCAGTCGATGAAGCGTGGTGCGGCCTTGATCAAGAACGCGCGCAGAATGGGCTCAAGAGTTACGGGGGGAGGGGTCAGCCAGGAGTGCTCGATTGAATCCGAGCACAACTGCGCCATCCCACCGAGCGCGTGGCTTGGCCGACTTTGCGTCGCTGTGGTAGCGCGGCTGCGATGGTGAATCGCACGCTCATCGATCTCGCCTGGGACGATTGGCCAACGCTTGTGGAACTCTCCGGTGCGGCGCCCGCGTTGCTCTTGGGATGGAGCAACATCCCGGGGAGCGCTGGCGACAGCGGGGCCTTGATGGCGAGCGCGCAGCCTGACGCTCCCTCCCCGAGTCTGCTCGTGCGGCTTGAGCACCAGTACGGCGGGCACGCCTGTCTGCAGAGCGCGCTCGTCGGTCTGCTCTTCCCCCTCCAACTCAACGCACATGCGCTGCGCAATCCGACCGAGCTCGCAGAGGTGTTCGAAGAAGTGCCGCCTCGTCTCGACGAGAGGGAGCCCGCGCTTTCACAGTGGCTTCACGGGGCGGCGATGGATGATCAAGTCCGCACCACGCTCGACCGTGCGCTCTCGCGATGGCTCGACATTCCAGCCGTCCGCGATGGACGCGAGGCCTTGATTGCGTTCTCGACGATCGACGCCGAGGCATTCCTCGGCTGGAAGGCGCTCGAGTTCAGGCAGACGCCCGGGCATCCCACATGCGCGACAGCACGGACCGTCACGCCCGCCGACCTAACGACCTTGATGGAGTTCGCGCGGGCGCTTTCGCTGCCGCCTCCGGGCTTGTGGATGACCTGGGAGAATCGCGACTGAGTTGGATGTGGGAACGGCTGTGATCAAGAACGCGTGCAGCGGTTCTCGCTCGTCGCCTCGTGACGTCTCCGACGAAACATACGGCTGTTTGTTTACCAGGAGGGGCTGCGCCCCTCCTCGCCGCTTCGCTTCGCTACGCGTCTCACCTCCCATCGGGGTTCGCCTGCGCTCCTTCGTCGCTTGTCTCACCCCCGCTTCGCGGTTCCGTGCCGGGGCCCCAGCCCCAGCACGTCCAAGTCACAGGGCTCGAATAGAAACCTTCGTCAGGAGCGCGTGAAGAGCGCGCGGGAAGGGATGCGGATCAAGAGCGCGAGACGTCCGGCTCGCGTGGCGCGAAAGAACCAACCCTTCGCGCCACCCACGCTCACGTGCGGAACCACCCAGAACGCCACCGAGCGAAACAACGCTGACGCTCGCCCGCGAAAACATCGACCAAGCGCCAACGCGGCGTTCAGCCAACTGCTGCTCTCTCCTCTCCAGAACGAAAGGGCACAACACATGAACATCAAGCCGCGCAACGGCACGCGGTAGAAGGCCCAAATGTTTCAAGTCATGGGACGCGATTTCCCGACCACATCTGCCTCTCTGGAGCTCTTTCATGACTCGGGAGACGACACAGTGTGCTGGGGCGTGAAGGTCGTTGCGGGGAGTCTCGGCGAACAGGACTTCGTGCCGCGCTGGAAGCCTGCCGTCCTTGCGGAGGTGTTGTTCACGACCAAGCCCGGGCAGGTGAAGCATTGGTACGACATCGCGGGAACCACGGTGGCTTGGGAGGAACCCAATGAGGATCCACAGGCACTCTTCGAGGTGTTCGAAACGAGCGCCATCTACGCGTGCAAGGTGCAGTTTCTGAGAGGCGTCCACTCTCACCTCCGGATGGTCCTCGACGGGATGACGGATATCGATGCCAGTCATGTCAGGGTTCCAATCCATATCGACATTCCGCTCACAGTCGCTCCCTGGCCGATGGCGCGCAGGCCCGAGAGAGAATGCCGCGAGCTGTTCGACCGACTGGGATTCCGCGACGCAGTGAAGTTCGAGCTCGCGCCACACGACGTGTCGACTCTCGTATTTCTCGACCCGTAGTGGCTCCCGGAGGATGCGCCAGCGGGTGAGGCCGAGGTGATCGTGCTCTTCGGTTCAGAGCCCGTGCAGCAAGAGGCGCGCACCTTCGAGCAACGCTTTCCGCCGAACCCGCGTCTGACCGGCGTGGTCTTTCTCGAAGACCCAACCGTGCCTGTGGGCGAAGACGATTGGCCGACCGAGACCGACCGAGTGTGCGAGCGCGAACTCTTGAGTGCGCGGGACGCTTCGCTGGCCGTGTCCGCCATCTCGGCATGGGAGATCGCGCTGAAGGCGAGCAAGCAAAGGTTACGTCTTCCGATGGACGCGCCTTACTGGTGGTCTGAAGTGTTGGCCGCCTATCAGATTCCAGCGATTGCGATGAACTCGGTGGCTGAGTCGCTGCCTCACAACGATCCAGCCGATCGCATGGTTGTGGCGACCGCACGAGCGTTGGGCGCGCAATGGGTCACTGCGGATGAGGTGCTGAGAAAGCACGTGCCCTTCGCGGTTTGGTAGTTGGCTTCGTCAGGGCTCGCGTCGATGGTTCTCGGCAGTGGAACCGCGAAGCGGCGTGGGTGAGTGGCCCGCCTGTTCGCGCGCATTCCTCGTTGCGCCTCAGTGCGATGGGCTTCACGAAAATCGCCCCTAGCGACGCTCAAGGCGTACGACGATCGATGCGAACTCCGGCACGGGCTCTACCGAGAGAAGCGCGGCTCCCACGCACGTCGAGGGAACCGCTCCGAGGGTCTCCGGTCGACCGGCGGCGCTGAACGTCAATGCGACGCCGCGCTCGGCGCACCGAGAAAGGTTTAGGGCGGCCGGCTCAAGCGCGCTGCACACCGACAGGGCGCGGTTTTGATGGCTCGCGAACGCGATGCAGCTGAAGCCTGCGATGTCGATCGCGTCCATCTCCCGCACGGGCGGTTCGGCTGGGCCGCTCGTGCCCTCAAGCGCGCAAATGCCCCTGTGGGTGCAAACGAACGTGGCGCGCCGCCCGCATCCCGTCGCCACCCAGCCGCCCGCGCCAGTCTCGGAGACAGCCACGTTTCTGCAACTCAGCGCGACGCGTGCTCGCCCTACAATCGGCGGACCGCCACACCCCAGCATCGCGAAGATTGCCGCCACTCCCAGCCATCGAAAACTCATGCGGTGGACCCTAACAAGAACGACTTCGTGACGGAGAATCATTGAGCCAACCCGAGGTGGAGATTCGAAGGGGCAAGCCGGTTCTCGAGGCCAGCGTCCAATGTGACTGAGAGAGGTTTCGGAACACGCTTTCGAAGCAAACATATGCGCACTGTTTCAGTCGACTCGATACGCAAACTGATCGGCTATCGTCAGGTGACCATGAACGCGATGACCACCAACGCGATGACCACCAACGCGCGAACGCCATCGCCTGAGGCCTTGTGAGGATGGACGACAAGATCATTGGGGCTGTGATCGCGGGGCGGCTGCGCAGTGTGGGCACCTCGCAGGTGTTGCGCGTTCTGCCCGTTCATGACCGGCGGCACCTGGGCCCGTTTGTCTTCCTCGACCATATGGGGCCTGTGGCGCTGGCACCGGGGGCGGGGTTCGACGTCCGACCGCACCCGCACATCGGCCTGAGCACGCTGACCTACCTCTTTGAAGGAGACGGCCTGCACAGGGACAGCTTGGGAACCGTGCAGGTCATCGCGTCGGGGGACGTGAACTTGATGACCGCGGGGCGAGGCGTCGTGCACTCGGAGCGCTCGACCGACCGCTCGCGCGCAAGCGGAGGCCCGCACCACGGCCTACAGCTCTGGATCGCCCTCCCCGAGGCCGACGAGGTTGGGCCCCCTTCCTTCTCGCACCTCTCGCGCGCGGACGTGCCGCGACTCGAGAGGGAGGGCGTGACGGCGAGCGTGATCCTAGGCGAGGCATGGGGAATCGCAGCAAGGCTCCGCCATCCTTCGGCACCCCTCTTCGTCGAGGCCCGGCTCGCCGCGGGCGCGCGACTGGAACTACCGGCAGCCCCGGAGCTCGGCATCTACGTCGTCGCAGGCTGCGTCCGTGTCGGGGCCAACGACGTGGTTGCGAACACACTTGCTGTGGTGCTGCCAGGGGCCACGGCCACGATGGAAGCTCTCGAGGAGAGCCGCGTCGTGCTGCTCGGGGGCCCACCGCTCGGTGAGCGCTTCATCGACTGGAACTTTGTCTCGAGCTCGAAGGAGCGCATCGACCAGGCGAAGGCCGACTGGAGAGAGCGCCGATTCCCCGCCATCCCGGGGGACGACGTAGAGTACGAATCACTACCTGAGGCAAGGAGAGCCCCATGATCGACTGTGAGACCGAACGAGAGGGTGAGTATCCCCAGCGCATGGCAGTCCGAGCTCACACGCTGCGGGCCGACGTCGGGCCCAGCCTGGGGAGCACCGACTCCGCGCCCGGTCCCCACGACTATTTCGACGCGTCGTTGGTGGCCTGCAAGACGCTTACGGCGACCTGGTACGCGAAGAAGAATGGGTACCCTCTTGAGAGAGTGGAAGCGCACGTCGAACACGACGACACACGCGAGCGCCAGGGAGTCTACGTGCTCAGGGTGAAGCTGGCGTTCCATGGGCCGCTCACGGGCGAGCAAAAGCAGCGCCTCTATGCGGCCGTCGAGAAGTGCCCGGTGCACAAGCTCATGACGACGACCGAGGTCGTCATCGAGACCGCACCGCTCTAGCTCTACTCCACGGCGCTCGGGACACTCGCAATGGTCATGGCTAGCGGTGAGGACATCGGAGGACATCAACGAGTGCTCGATTCCATCAGGGCCAGTTGTTAGCTCTTGCAATGAAACGCTGCGGCTCTCGCGGCATCGCTCCCACGGAGGTTTCTCTTGAATCCCTATCGCCTCGCCCTTGCATCCTCGCTTGGACTCCTTTTCTCGGCATGTGACGGGCCGTCTCCCATTGACCCGGGACCTGACACGGGGCTTCCGGACGCGGCCGAACCCGACGCCTTCGACCTGGGCCCGCCGGATGCCGCGATGCCCGACGCTGCCGTGGCCGACGCTGGGCCCCGTGACGTGGGACCTCCCCCGGGCTGCGACATCCGCCCCGTGAGCGCAGTGGAAGGAACCCTGACGACCACGCCCGACATCGCCTGGCGCCTGACCCCAACGGGCTTCCGATTCCTCACGATCAACATGGCTGAAGAGCCGGGCGGGGGCGTCACGATTCTCGCCGAGGTGCGAAACGACTCCTCGGAGACCCAATGCAACTACTCCCCCCGCGTCACGGTCGGCTCACGGCCTGCGCTCCCTGCGTTCATGCGGACCGCGCCCAGATTCACGGTGTCGGAGACCTTCACGTCGGCGTGCCTCGCGCCGGGCGAGGTCGGTGTGCTCCAGGCCTCATCGAGTACCACGTCGCTCGCGCAGATTCGTGAGGCGCGCATCCTCGACGTGCAGTTGATGCCACGAGACCTGGGTGCTCCGACGGACGCCCGGGGCGCCTTCGTCGAGGGAGAACGCATCGTCAATGTACCGAGCGGTGCGCGCGTGGAGGGCACCCTGGTCGCGGACCTCGCCGTGGAAAACGTTTTCTACGCCGCCTATGCCCGCGACGCGCGCGGCGTCTTGGTGGCCGAGTTCATCGCGGCGCCGGGCGATCTGGACCCGATCGCCCGCGGTAGCCGCATCCCCTTCGAGACGCGGGTGTTCGGATGCCCGATCACGGAGGTCCAGTCGTATCTGAGCTGGATCGTAACGCGACCCTAGACCGCGCATCCGGATCCGACCGGGGGGGGCCGACGCGCGCTCAGCACTCGCCATCGCGTGCCTGGACGCGCGCGCACTGGGAGGGGTCGGGTGGGTTCGACGAGAGGCATTGCTCCACGCACGACATGCCGCACGAGGACAAACAACGTGCGAAGGCACCACCGCAGCGATCGAACGACTCGACGCTGGGGCAGTCGTAGTACGCGCCATTGATGCAACAGCGCGTACTGATGGCGCCTTGTGCGGAGCCACCTGAGCTCTGCACCGAGCCACCTGAGCTCTGCACCGAGCCGCCTGAGCTCTGCACCGGGCCATCTGAGCTCTGCACCGAGCCCTGTCTCGGGGGGTCCGGCTCGAACCGTGGTGCGTTCTGCTGCATCCGAGCGTTGTGTTGGCCCATGAAATCCGCGAACTGCTGCTGCGTGAAGCCTTCCGAGGGCTGCTGTGCGCGCCGCGCCTCCTCTTCTTGACGGGCCAGCTCCTCGCGTCGGGCACGCTCCTGTTGCTCCGCGGCTTGTGCCGCCTCGCGTCGAGCACGCTCCTCTTGCTCCGCAGCTTGGGCCAGCGCGCGCTGCTGATCCGCGAACGCGGAACGTTGACGCGCTGCCTCGAAAAGCTCCTGCCCCAGTGTTGTAAGCCGCGTGAGCTCGGCCTCCGCAAGAGCTTGCGTGGACGTGTCGTCGTCGTCTTCGGAGCGCACGCCCACGCTCATCTGAACTCCGTTGCGTCGGCTCGTGAAGGTGATGCGTGCGCCCGTCGTCGCGTCAACGAGCACGCTCACGCCCGAGCGCCGCGGACGTGCATCGAGCCCACGTGCAGACGACTCGGCGATGAGCGCATCGAAGAGCGACTCGTAGGAGTCTCGTCGCCCCTCGACCATCACTTGTCGTCCGATGCTTCCACCGCAGGCGCTCAATGCAATGAGGAACGCTGCAATCAGACAGCGGGCTTGGTTCATGGGGATCCAGTTTCGCATTGGCTCGGTGTAGCGAGGCGCTCCGATTGAGTCCAAGAGTTGACGATGTCTTCCGATGTCTTCGGTCGCGTTCCACTGGCCCACCGTCGACCCAACCCGCCCGCGGTTTTGGTGGGCCGCGTCGCAGAGTGCGCCCGCCTGGATGCACTCGCGGCCGGTCCGCGCGTGGCGGTCATTGAGGGACCACCAGGCGCCGGAAAGAGTGCGCTGGTGTACGCACACCTCGCGGAGGCCAGTGGCGTGGTGGTGCGCGTGGAAGGCGGAGAGCCTGATGTGCTGGCCAGCATGCGACGGGTGCTCGCGACGACCGCAGGCCTGGCGCCCTCCGAGGTACATCGCGCCGGCGATGCTGCGGAGCGCATCGGTCAGCTTCTGGACATCGCCGACGCCCTCGACGCGTTTGTACTCGTCGAGGATCCAAGCGAATCCGGCGACGAGACGCCCCAGCTCGTTGAGCTTTTGAATGCGGCGATCCGCTACGGGCGTCGCGCCCGCTGGTACGTGACGACCCGCCATCCGCTGGAGGTCCCTGAATCGGTTCGACTCAAGCTGCAGCCGATGCGTTACGAGGAGCTTGAGCAGATCGCCCATTCTCGAGCCCGCCACCTTGCCGAGCTCGACGTCGGCTTCGCGGTGCGCTCGGCGCTCGGCTTGCCGGGTCGCTTGGTGCGCATGCTTGAGGGGGCAACCGCATCGCCTCTCACGACGACCGCGCGCGCCATCCTCTCCTCGCTTGCCGTACTTCGTCGCCCGGTTTCGCAAGCTGCACTCTGCGCGGTCGCGAGCGAGAGCGAGCTGCGTGCGCTCGCGGAGGATGGCTCCATCGTCGGCTTTCCCGATGCGATCCGCCTGCACGACGATGCACGGGATGGTCTCGTCGCTCTGACAGCGGACCGCAAGCACACGCTGGCCCAGTCTCTCGAGGCCCACGTATCTGCCGCCGCGACGCTGGAGGCCTTGCGCCTCTGGCTTGAGTGCGGCGCGCTGGAGGAAGCCCTGCACCTTCTCGGGCGCAGAGGGGACGAGCTTCTGGCGCGGGGATACGCCCCGGATCTCTGGGCCCTTCTTTCCGAGGCGCAGAGCCCGGTCTTTCGAGGATGGCAGCTCGTGGTGGCCACCGAGCACGGGCATCCCGCGGCGCTCGCGCACGTCGAAGCGTGGGCTCGCTCAGAGGGGTCGCCCGCAACGGCGGAGACCAAGGATGTGCAGGCGCGCTTCGCCTATCTCAAGACGCGCTATGCGGCCGAGGACTATGAGTTCATTCGGGAGCATGCGGCGGCGGTAGCCCTTGCCGCAGCGCAGGCGAATCGCGCAGATCTCGCATGGGAGGCGCAGTTGATGGTGGCGGCGAGCCGGATGGCCCTCGGGAAGTTCGATGAGACCGAGCGCGAAGTCCGCGCAGCGACACTCCCGACGCTGACGGCCCAGCTTCAGGCCAAAGCGCTGCTTGCGCTCTGCGCAGCACGTCGCGGCCGCAGAGCGGAGGCCCTGGCCATTGTGGATGCGCTTGAGCCTCGCCTCAGCGAGGTGGCCGGGACCACGCGAGCCTCGCTTACCTACAACATTGCGCTCATCTTCTCTGGGCTGGGAGAACCCGATCGCGCCCTGGAGCGTTTCGAGGCGACGTTTCCGGTCGACGCGCTCGCGACCGCCGCCCTGTGCAGTCGCCGCGCCCTTGAGCTGGGCGCCTACCTCAACATCTTGTGCGGCACGCTCGATCGGGCGGAGGGGCTGCTCTCGCGCCTAGCGAAGTATGTGGTGACGGGCTCGCCGATCGACGCGCGACGGAACTTGATGCTGGGAACGTTGTGGCTCCTCCGCGGCAAGCTCTCGTGCGCGAAGGAACACGCGGAGCGTGGCCTCAACCTCGCATTGAAGAATCTCGGGGACGAGGACACCGCGTTTGCGCGGGCGCTTCTCGCACAGATCTCCTGGCGCTGGGCCGAGCGGCGCGTCGGGAACCCAGCACAAGCGCAGGGTGCATCGGGCCTGATTGCCCATGCCTGGGAGGTGCTCGCAAGCGATGCCTTCGGTGCGCCCGTGGAACTTTTGACCACCGAGGGTGTGGAACTCACCGGCGAGGCGCATGAAGCGCTGGCGCTCGCGCAAGCTTGCTTGAGACGGGATGTACCTGCGGTGCGTGCCGCGCTTGGCACCGCATTGACGCTTTCAGCCGTGTCCGCGCGGGCCTGGCTCTCGCTCTACGCGCTTCACTGGCTGCTCGCCCATTCGGAGGTGCCACCGGTCGAGGCGTGCTCAACCATGCGTGGGATCACGTCGGACATCGACGACGACCTTGACCTCTGTGCCCTCGCCGTGAGCCGTGCGCCCTGGCCAACCCTCGCTCGGCTCGCATCGCTTGAGAGCACTGCCGGTCGCATCGCGCGCCGGGTCATGCAACGCGGCCTACCAACCACCGATCGCGAGGAGGCGATAGCGGCGTTTCTGCGTTCCAGGCTTGGCTGGAATCATGTCGTGGGGCTCCCCGGTGACAACGCGTACCTCGATGTTCCGCGCTCGCTGCTCTGGCTCGATGATCAGGAAGTCTCGCTCGCTGCCCACCCAACCTTGTTCCGGCTCTTGGTCGTCCTGATTCGGCATGGAGGGGCCGCAACCAAGGAGGCCTTGGTCAACGAAACATGGCAGGTGCGCGAGTACCACCCGCTTCAGCACGACAACCGACTGCGTCTGGCAGTGCGTAAGCTGCGCGCGCAGCTTGGGGCCAAACGGGTTGCCACACGCGTTGACGGCTACGCTCTCGACCTAAAGGCCTCCTGGCTGGCCGGCACCTCGCCAGCGGAGTGGCTTGATTCACACCCGCTCATCGGCAGCTGAGAGAGGGCCAACTGAGAGAGGGCCTCAGCCCAAGCATCGATCTGCGCGCGCTGCTCGACGACGCGTGGACCTCCGTCCATCAAGCTGTTGATCCGCAGGCGGCGATTGCGCTCGGTCAACAGGGTGACGCCCGGAATGCGGAATGCTTCGTCTTGATGTTGACTGACCGGCGCCCTGGAGTCGCCAGCGACTTTCGACGATCCGCGCTCATCGCGCTCGGCTGGATCGGTACGGCGGCGCTACCGCTGGCAGAAGAGCCGCTGTACAGCCTTGTGCCAGCACACAGCCTCGAAGAACTGGCTCACACCTACGCCGAGTGGCGGGTTCTGGGCAACGAGGCAGCCAAGGCTCGCGTGTTCAAAACCGGCAACAACGTGGAGACCCTGAACACGATCCTGTTCGAAGCGCCGTGCGCACTGCTTGAGGAAAACTTCGCCATCGCAGCCACCCTCAACACCTCCCTCAGCGCGACCCGGCACAAGAATCGCGCGATGAAGCGCTGCGGGCTCTCGAAGAAATAGGCCAACTCACGACCGATCCCGAGGGCGCCAGCATGGTGTCGTGACGACCCAAAGAAGATGGTCTCGCGGCGCGAAGGAACCAACCATTGGCGCACCCACGCTACCAAGCGAAACAACGCTAACACCGAGCGCCAACGGCGTGTTCGGTCCAGCCAACTGCTGCTCTCTCTCCGCTGATCGGAGCGCGACGCCAACGAAAAAGCCCCCGCGTTGTACACGCAGGGGCCGATTTCGATGTGTGACGCTCAGCGCGCGCGACGGCGGCGAACCA